>NZ_OZ026475.1:350700-701400 GCF_964020035.1 Spiroplasma endosymbiont of Crioceris asparagi | reverse complement strand
TAAATACCTCAAATGAGATTATACTTTATTTAAAAAGCAAGGGAATTGTTTATTGTTAATAAAATTTTTTTTATAAAATTTATGAATTATATGTGGATAATTTTATAAAAAAAGTTATATTAATTATTATGTTTTTTTATACTTATCCACATAGCAAATAATTCAAAAGTTATTAACATTTTAGATCAAAAATAAAAATCAGCAAAGAAACTTCAATTAATGGTATATAATAATAAATATTAAATTAATATAAACAAATTTTGGAGTTAAAATTATGAAAAGAACATGACAACCAAGTAAAATTAAACATGCTAGAACACATGGTTTTAGAGCTAGAATGTCTACAAAAAATGGTAGAAAAGTTATTAAAGCGAGAAGAGCCAAAGGTAGAGCTAAACTTTCTGCTTAATGAACTACATTATTAATGAAAAATAAAAGAATAATTAAAAAAAATTATGATTTTCAAGAAATAATAAGCAAGAAAAACATAATAAAATCTTATTCATATAATTTGTTTGCTACTAAAAATGATCTAGGATATTTCAGATATGGAATATCAGTTGGTAAAAAAAACTGAAACGCTGTCGAAAGAAATAAAATAAAAAGACAAATTCGAATGATGATAAAAAACATATTAAAGCAAAACGTTTTCGAAAATTCAAATGATTTGATTATTATTGTTAAGTTAAATTATAATAATAATGATTTTGCAAAAAACGAAAAAGATTTAAACTTTTTATTTAAAAAACTGGTGAAAAAAGATGTATAAGAACAATCAACAAAACTATTTAAAATTTTTCGAAAATGAAAATAATAATAGTAATAAAAAAACATGAAAATCAAGAGTTAAATTTTATTGAACTATCACAAAGGTAGTTGTTTTTGTATTCTTGATGTTTACAACACTTTGAGGATGTGTTCAAATGACACAATCTGGTTTCATGAACGGTAAAGTTAATGATATGGCAGGTAATCAATTTTATAGTGCCGGTATTGGTTTTGAAATTGTTCTTAAGTTTTTAAATGATAGTTCTGGAAAATTACACTGAATTTTTTCAGAAAATGGGGTAACCAAAGAATATGATTATAATTGTATTCAAACATGAGGTGAAGCTTTTTCTAAAACAAACGGATCCCCATTTTATGGATTATTTGTTTATCCGATGTCAATAATTATAGTTGGAATGTTAAGACTTATAGCAGGTCCTGGTTCTAATGGAGTTATGGATATTACATCTAGCGCATATGGTTTGGGGGCATTCTTTGCGTTGTTTATGTCTGCTATTTTAATTAGATCATTGACGTTAGCATTTAGTTTTAAATCGCAAATGAATCAAGGTAAAATTCAAGAGCTTTCAATTAAATCGGCAGCGATTAATGAAAAATATAAAGATCAAACTAGTCAAGCCGCCAAAATGAAAAAACAACAAGAAATAATGGCACTTTATAAAAAAGAGGGTGTTAATCAATTTTCAATGATTATTTCAATGCTTATTTCAATGCCATTCTTAATTGCTATTCTTTCTACAATTAGAGCAACACATGCACTAAAGGTTGCTACATTTGGGTCAATTTCGTTTATTGATACTCCATGAGGAGAAATTAAAAATGGGCATTTACAATATTTAGCAATAGTTGTTGTGTATTTATTATTACAAACAGTTTCAATGTTTTTACCTCAATTTTTAGAAAAATTTCTTTCTAAAAAAACTAAAGTATTAACTGAGGAACAAAAAAAAGCAAAAAGAAAACAATTAATAATTCAAATTGTTATGGTTGTTACATTTGTAATATTTGTTAACGTTATTGCGACCGGGGTGGCGATTTATTGAATATTTTCTGCGCTATATCAAATCACACAAACAATAGCATTCTTTGTTTATAGAGAAAATGCTAAAAATATTCAAAAACGCAAAAACGCAAAAAGAATAAATAAATTAAAATCAAAATCACAAAATATTTAATTTATTTAAAAATTAAGGTGATATGAAAAATAAACTTTACGAAACAATAGTTGCACCAGCAACGGCATTAGTGAATCAGACTTTGGGTGTTATTAGAATATCTGGGGATGATTCTTTTTGCATTATTAACAAACTTTTTAAAAAGGAAATTAATTATTCTTCAAAACCTCAATTGAGAATCATATATGATGAAGACAAGGTTGTTGATGAAGTTTTAGTAATACCATTTCCTAATAAAAATTCTTTTACAGGAGAGGATGTTGTTGAAATTAATTGTCATGGAGGAAAAATTGTTGTTGAAAAAATTCTTTCTTTAATTATAAAAAATGGTGCTAGAATGGCACAAAAGGGTGAATTTAGTAAAAGAGCATATTTAAATGGGAAAATAGATTTAATTAAAGCAGACTCTATTAATGAACTTATTTTTTCACAAAACGAAGTCCAGGCTTCTTTTAATGCAAAAAACTTAGTTTTTAAGAATAAAAAAATCTTGCGAGAAATGAAAAATATTATTATTGATTTAATTTCAAAATCACAAACCGCAATTGATTATCCAGAATATGAAGAAACAGAAAGCATAACAGCAGAATCATTTAAAGATGACTTACTTAAACTTGAAAAAATTATTGAAAAAATTATCTTTTATTCTAATGCTGCAAACAAGTTATCAAGTGGTATTAATGTTGTAATTGTTGGTCCTCCCAATGTCGGTAAATCGTCATTATTAAATAGTTTAATAAATGAGCAAAAAGCTATTGTTACTGATGTTGAAGGAACTACAAGAGATATAGTTGAAGGAAAATTATATTATGAAAATTTTGTAATAAATATTTTTGATACAGCAGGTATTAGAAAGTCAAAAAACAAAGTTGAACAAATTGGAATTGAGAAAACTCAAAATAAAATAAAAGAAGCGGATGTTATATTTTTTGTAATAAATAAAGATAAAATTGATCATAAAATTTTTAGTGATATTAAAAATAAAAAACATATAGTTGTATTAAATAAAATTGATGAACTATCTAAAAAAGATATTGAATCAATGGCTAATAATGAAATTTTTAAAAACGAAACTATTATAAATGTTTCAGCCAAAAATAATAAGTTAGATAATTTATTTTTATATTTAAATAATGAATTTAATTCAAATACGTTTATCGATGAAGAAATTCCTTTAATTTCAAACATTGATACATTGGCAAAATTTAAAAGAATAAATGAAAACATTAATTTATTAGTTAATAATATTAAAAACGGTTTTTCTATTGATATAATTAACTTGGATTTATATAATGTAAAAACGTTATTAGATGAGCTTCTAGGAGACTCATATGATGATGAAATAATAGATAATATTTTTCAAAAATATTGTTTAGGAAAATAACGAGGAGTTTAAATGAATGGTATTATAGATTGTCATACTCACTTAGGTGATGAATTGTATGAAGAAAATAATTATGAAACAGCAACATTAATGCATCAAGCAAAAAATAATGGTGGTGTTAGTGCATTGGTTTGTTCTGGTTATGATGTTGAATCATCAAGAATAGCAAGTGTGTACACAATTAAATATAAAAATGTATTTGCATCTGTTGGGATTCATCCAAGTGAAGCAAAAAAATACACTAAAGAAGATTTAGAAAAAATTGATGAATTATGTAAGATGGAAAAAACGGTTGCGGTTGGAGAAATTGGTTTAGATTATTATTACACTGATAAATATAAAAAAGAACAATTACAACTTTTAAAAGAACAAATAATAATAGCTAATAAAAATAAACTTCCAGTTGTTCTTCACATTAGGGATCAAAAAGAAAAATATGGAATATATGATGAAGTATTAGAAGTTTTAAAAGAACACCAAGTTAAACATGCAATGGTTCATTGTTTTTCTGCTGATTGAGAAACAGCTGAGAAATTTATTAAAGAAGGTTATAAAATTTCAATTTCTGGAGTTGTAACATTTGATAATGCTAAAAAATTACATGAAGTTGTGAAAAAAATTTCTTTACAAGATTTGGTAGTTGAAACAGATGCTCCTTACCTAGCCCCAACCCCACACAGAGGGAAGATTAATGTGCCTGAATACATTATTTTAACAGTTAAAAGAATTGCTGAATTAAAAAACATTAAAGTAGAAGAAGTTATTGATTCAACAAGAGAAAATGCTAAAAAATTCTTCAACATTTTAAAATAATAAATAAAAAAAAAAAAAAAAACACTTTCGAAAGTGTTTTTTTTGTATTTGTTTTGATTATAAGTATTTGCTTTTGTTGTTTGCTTGTTTAACGTTTTCTCCGTTTTTACCGTAGTAACCGTTTTCCATACGAACCGCAACAATTTTTTCAAATGCTTTAGCACCTTCAACAACACCAGTTAATGGGTTTGGCGAAATAATAACAGGTACTGAGAAAATACTACTAAAGTATTCTTGAATTCCTGTAATTAATGAACCCCCTCCACAAATTGTGAATCCATTTTTAACAATGTCTCCAGCTAATTCAGGTGGTGTATTTTCCATTAATTCGATTATTAAATCAGTTATTTTACTAAATGCATTTATTAAAACGTTTCTAATTTCATCAGTTGTGATTAAAGCTTCTTTTGGTAATCCAGAAATAATATCACGACCAAACACTGACATTGATTTTTCAGCTTTAGTTTTAGCTAATGATCCTAAATCTTTTTTAACAGTTTCAGCTGTTTTATCACCAATAGTAATGTTGTATTCTGATCTGATGTATTTTTTAATTTCATCATCTAAGAAATTACCAGCTACTTTAATTGATTTAGAAATAATAATATCTCCAGATGCAATAATAGCAATATCTGTAGTTCCACCACCGATATCGATAACAACATGTCCTTTTGGTAATTCGATGTTAATTCCAGCTCCTAATGCAGCCATTTTAACTTCTTCTTCTACTAAAACCATTTCAGCACCCATATTGAATGCAACTTGTTTTAGAGCGTCTCTTTCTAATTCTGTAACTTCACTTGGACAAGCTAATAAGATAACTGATTTATGTCATTCGTTTGCCATTTTTAATTTGTTAAAAATATTTTTTAACATTTCTTTAGCAGCTTCTAAGTCAGTAATAACACCGTCTCTAATTGGCACTACCATTCTAATGTTTTCGTGAGTTTTACCAATCATGTTGTAAGCATCTGTTCCTAAAGCAACTAGTGCATTAGATACGTTGTCATATGCCATGATTGATGGTTCGTTATAAACAATTCCTTGTTTAGCAACATAAGCAAGAATATTACTTGTTCCTAAATCTAAGGCAATATATGTACGATCTTCAAATTTCATTTTTTATTCTCCTTAGTTTTTATTATGAATTAATTATATCTTCATGTAATTTTTCAGCTTTTAAGATTTCTCAAATTTCACTTTCAAATTTTTTAGTTCCGTTAATAACGGCTAATAATGGTTGTTCACCAATTTTTGCTGGTAATTGCAATGTGTCAGCAAAGTATTTATCGATTCCTCTAATTAATGCTCCACCTCCACAAATGGTTACACCATTTCTGAAGATATCTCCAGCTAATTCAGGTGGTGTTTCTTCTAACACTTGAACAGTTAAGTCAATAATTCTTGATATTGGCACTTTTAACAATTCTCTAATTTCTTCAGGAGTTATTTCAATTTCTCTTGGTAATCCTGAAACAACGTCTCTACCATAAACTTTCATTTTTCTTTCGTCAGAAAATTTAGATAATGATCCGATTGTTGTTTTAATTGATTCAGCTGTTTTTGTACCAATTTCTAATCCGTATTGTGAACGAATAAATTTTTGACATTCATCATTTAAGTAGTTACCTGCAACTTTAATTGATTTAGAAATTACGATATCTCCAGATGCCATAACAGCTATATCTGTAGTACCTCCACCCATATCAATAATTAAGTTTCCAGTAGGAGCATAGATATTAACTCCTCCACCTAATGCAGCCATTTTAACTTCTTCTTCAACGAATACTCTTGAAGCTCCTAAGTTCATAGCTATTTTTTGTAATGCTGTTTTTTCTAATTCAGTAATAACTGAAGGACAAGCTAATAGTATAATTGAGCTTTTAAGACTTTTAGTTAAACGTAGTTTAGTAAAAATGTATTTTAATTGAGCTTCTGTTGCTCTAATGTCAGTAATAACACCGTCAACCATTGGTCTTACAACACGTATTGATTTATTACCTTTACCAATCATTTTATATGCTTCGGCACCAACTGCAATAATTTTATTTTCTTTAATTTTATATGCTACGATTGAGGGTTCGTTATAAACGATTCCTTGTCCTGAAACATAAACTAAAGTATTTGCAGTACCTAAGTCCATAGAAACGAAAGAAGGTTTTTTATTTTTTAATTGCATCATCATATGATTTTTTATTCCCCTTTATTTTAATGTTCTTTTGATAATATTTGATTACTTTCAAATTACAAATTTGTATTCATCATACAAACATATAACTTAAATAAATTATATCATATATTTACTACACCAATTGAGTAAAAATGCTTTATAAAAACATAAAAAAAATAAGCAAACGCTTATTGTTTTATAATTTAAAATCTTGAGTTTTTCTTAGACGAGCAATTTCTGTTCAATGGTGAATATGTTTTTCATATTCTTTAGCTCCGTCAATAACTGTCATTAATGGTTCTTGGGCAACTTGAACTTTGAATTGGAAAATTGATTTTAAATATTCATCAATCCCTCTAATTAATGCTCCTCCACCGCAAACTACTAAACCGTTGTTTACAACGTCTCCGGCTAGTTCTGGAGTTGTATTTTCTAGAATATCTACAATTAAGTCAACGATTTTTGAAAATGGTGATAAAAGAACATTTTTAATTTCGTTTTGTGAAATTAAAACTTCTCTTGGTAATCCAGAAATAATATCACGACCAAACGCTTTGAATTTTCTTGATGTATCTGTTTTATAAAGTGAACCTAAATCTTTTTTGATTGTTTCAGCTGTTTTTGGACCAATTAAAATGTTGTATTCTGATCTAATGTATTTTCTAATTTCTTCATCAAAAAAGTTTCCGGCAATTTTAATTGATTTAGAAAAAATAATTTCTCCTGAACCAATAACAGCAATATCTGTAGTTCCACCACCAATATCCATAACTAAACTACCACGAGGTGAATCAATATTAATTCCGGCACCAATAGCAGATAATTTAACTTCTTCTTCAACTAGTATGTCAGTGTCTGTTGTTCCCATTTCTTTAACAACTTCTCGTAGTGCATTTTTTTCTAATTCTGTAACAGAACTTGGACAAGCAAGAACCACTAGCGCATTTTTTAATAAATTATTTGTATTCATTCTTGCAAAAATTGTTCTTAATAAATCTTTTGCTGCATCCAAATCAGCAATAACTCCATCGACAAGAGGTGTTATAACCCTAATGTTTTCGTTTGTTTTACCTAACATTTCATAAGCTTCTTTTCCAATTGAATGAATGCTATTTGTTAAAATGTTGTAAGCTATTTGTGAAGGTTCATTATAAATAATTCCTTGTCTTCCTAAGTAAGCAATAACATTTGCAGTACCTAAATCTAGAGCAACAAAATTTTTATCCTCATCGTCTCATAATCTTTTACCCATATTTCCCCCATATTGACTATAATATGAATATTATATATTAAAAGGATAAAAAAATGGGAATAATTATAGTAGTTGAAGGAAAAACAGACAGCCAAAAAATTCAAAGTTTATACAATGAAAAAATATGTTTTTTTGAAACGGGCGGGTTATCTTTAAATGAAAAAAAAATAAACACATTAAAGCAACTTTCTAATAACAACGAAATAATTGTTTTTACTGATCCCGATGGTCCCGGACTTAAAATTCGTGACAAAATTAATTCTTCTCTTAATAACAATTGTAAAAATGCTTTTATAAATAAAAAAAATATTAAAAGCAAAAAAATAGGAATAGCTGAAGCAAATGATGATGACATTAAGTTTGCATTAAACAACTTAATTAAATTTTCAGAAACAACAAAAACAATTTCATGAGAAGATTTTTTAAATTATGATTTATTTAAAAAAAACAATCGTGTAAAAATAGCACAAAAGTTTAAGTGACCTGAAGAAATTAATTCAAAAAGATTATTTAAGTGACTTAATATGTGTCAACTATCTTTAAATGATATAAAGGAAATTATAAAAAATGAAAGCTAAAAAACATTTTGGACAAAATTTTATAAGTGATGACAATTTAATTAAAAAAATTATTGATTGTTTAGGAGAGAGTAAACAAGTTGTTGAGATTGGTCCCGGAAGAGGCGCTTTAACCAAGGAACTTGTTAATCGCTATAATAATGTTTTAGCAATAGAAATTGATAAGGATTTAGAAAAGCATCTTGTTGAAACTATAAAAAGTGATAACTTAAAAATAATAATTGGAGATTTTTTGGATTTAAATATTGATGATCTTTGTCTTGATGATGCAAGTGTTATTTCAAATATTCCATACTATGTTACATCACCAATATTATTTAGAATTTTTGAAAATAAAAAATATTTTAAAAAAGCAGTTTTTATGGTTCAAAAAGAAGTTGCAAACAGAATATGTGCCAAACCTGGAAATAAAGAGTATGGCAGTTTAACAGTTGCTGCAAATTATTTTGCAGATGTTAAATTTGAATTTAATGTAAATAAAAAATTTTTTAATCCACAACCAAAAGTTGATTCAGCAGTTATTTCTTTTACATTTTTAAATAATTTTATTGATATTGATGAAAAAAGCTTTTTATCTTTTGTTAAAAAAATGTTTGCAAACAAAAGAAAAAATATTTTAAATAATCTTTCAAATATTACTCAAAATAAAGAAACAGCAAAAAATATTTTAACTGATTTAAATATTGGTACCAATTTTAGAAGTGAAGATTTAAATCTTGATTCCTTCATAAGTATTTTTAAAAAACTCTAGTTTTTATTAAACTCGATAACTTCATTTGCTCAGTTTGTTGATAAATTAATATCATGAGTAGTAAGAATTATTGTTCCCTGAAATTTTTGAATTGCCTCAATTAATGATTCTTTTGCAAGAACATCAATGTGATTTGTTGGTTCATCCAACAATAATAAAGAGCAGGGAGTTAAACTTAAAGCACTCAATCGAACTTTTGCTTGTTCTCCACCTGATAATAATGTCATTGGTTTAAACATTAAATTGGTTTTAATTCCAAATTGTGAAAGTTTTGATTTTGCATCTTGATCAGTGATGTTGTCGAATCTTCTTAATAAATATTGAATCGGAGTTATTTCTTCCATTTTTTCTATTTGTCTAAAATATTCAATTTTTAAATTATTTGCATATTCAATTTTTCCAGAATATTCTTTTATTTCTTTAAATAATGTATTTAAAAAAGTAGTTTTTCCGGCACCGTTTTTCCCTGAAATAATGTACTTTTCACCATCTCTAATAACAAAATTTAATTTTTTAACTAAAGGAAAATCATAACCAATTTCTAAATCCTCTAATTTAACAACTATGTTTCCAGAAGGTTTTTTATAAGAAAAGCTAAACTTCGGTTTTGCTTGTTCTTGTTGTTTTCCCAACATATCCATTTTTTCTAACTTTTTAGCTCTAGACTGAGCGCTTTTGGCAGTTGAAGCCCTTGCTGCATTTTTTGCAATATAAGTTTCTAACTTTTTAATTTCTTTTTGTTGCGAAGTAAATGTTTTTTCATATTGCTCACGTTTTAGAGCTGATTCTTCTAAGTATTTATTATAGTCCCCAACATATCTTTCAAGTTTAAAGTTTTCAACAGCGTAAATAATTTTACAAGTTTTATTAATGAAGTCCACGTCATGAGAAATTAAAATAAATGGTTTCTCAAATGATGATAAAAATTTTGCAAGTCACTCAACTTGAGTAATATCTAAAAAGTTTGTTGGCTCGTCTAATAAAAACACATCATTATTTGTTAATAATAATTTAGCTAACATAATTTTTGCTTTTTGACCACCACTTAATGTATCTAAAACTTTATCTAATTTATCAATCCCAATTCCTAAACCGTTTACTAAGTTACCAATTTTTTTGTCAATTAAATCAAAATCGTTATTATTTAAAATATCTTGATATTTTAATGCCTTCATTAAATCTTCTTCATTGTATTCAACTGCAATTTGTTCATAAATTTTTGTCATTTGTTCTTCAATATTAAAAAGTTCTTTAAAAGCATCTTTTAAATAATCAATTACTTTAATTTTTTTATCTACATTTAAGTGTTGATCTAAAAATCCCATTTTAATTCTTGGGTGAATTTCAACATCTCCCTTATCTGGAATCACTTTACCTGAAATTATGTTAAAAAGAGTTGTTTTACCACAACCATTTGGTCCAATTAATGCAATGTGTTCCCCACGATTTATTCTTAGTGTTGCATTATCATAAAGTTTTTTCCCGCCATTAGAGTGGCTAAATTCTTTTAAATATACTAGTCCCATGTGTTATTCCTTATATTATGTTATTTTAAATGAAAATTTAGTTATTATTATAATGTATAGTGGAGTAAAAATGATTAAGATAAATGATAAAAATAAAGAAATGGTCATATTTGGCCTTTCTTCTAATCAGCCGTTAACAGAAAAAATTTGTAAGTTACTTAATATTGAGCAATCAAAAATTAAAATTGACAAGTTCGCAGACGGTGAAATTATTACAACAGCATTAGATAGTGTGAGAAACAAAGAAGTATATATTGTTCAATCAACATCTTCTCCTGTAAATGATAATTTGATGGAATTATTAATAACAATTGATGCATTAAGAAGAGCAAGTGCTAAAAAAATAAATATAGTAGTTCCTTATTTTGGATATGCAAGACAAGATAGAAAGGCATCTGGTAGACAACCAATTACTGCAAAACTTGTAGCTAATTTAATTCAAACTGCTGGAGCTGATCGAGCAATTATGGTGGACTTACACTCAAGTCAATCAATGGGTTTTTTTGATATTCCTGTTGACAATTTTTCAACAGCGCAAACATTAGCAACAGAAATAATAGATATTATTTTGCGAGAAAAATTTAATCCCGATTCATGTATTTTGGTATCACCAGATTATGGAGGAACTAAAAGGGTTCACACAATTCAAAAATATATTGGTAATGTTGTTAAAACAATTGCTGTTATTGCAAAAAGAAGACCTGAACCAAACAAATCTGAAGTTGAATTTGTTCTTGGGGATATTAAAGATAAAGTATGTTTTATTATTGATGACATGATTGATACTGGTGGCACAATAATTAATGCTGCAAAAGCTTTAAAAGCAAATGGTGCTAAAGAAGTTTATTTATTAGCATGTCATGGATTATTTAACGGCAACGCGTCACAAAAAATTTCAGATGCAATTAAAGAAAAAATTGTTGAAGAAGTTATTGTAACCGATACAATTCATATTGAAAAAGATAGATTAGTAGATGGTATTAGAGTAATTTCTGTTGATAAATTAATTGCCAATATGATTGAAGCATCATATAAAAATCATTCTTTAACAGGTGTTTATCGTGAAACACAAGAACAAATATTAAAATTAATCAACAAAAATTTTAAAAAGGTAAAATAATGAAATTAATTGTCGGATTAGGAAATCCCGGAAAGTCATATGAAAAAACCAGACATAACATGGGGTTTATGGTTATTGATATGCTTTTAAAAGATTTTGGTTTTATTAAAAAGGAAGATAGTTTTAAAGGTGAGTTATATTTTTCAAAAGTAAATGGTGAAAAGTGTATTTTTTTAAAACCACAAACATTTATGAATTTATCGGGTGAATGTGTAGTTAAGGTAATGCATTATTACAAAATAAACATTGAAGATCTACTAGTGATTTATGATGATAAAGATTTAGAATTTTCAAAAGTTAGATTTAAAAATCAAGGTAGTTCAGGCGGTCAAAATGGAATAAAAAATGTTATTTTAAATTTAGGAACTGATGCTTTTAATCGATTAAGAATTGGTATAGGTCAACAAAAAGAACATTACACCATTATTGAGTGAGTAATGTCTAAAATTAATGAAGTAGAAATGCAACAATTGATAAATAGTTATTCAAAATTTAAAAAAGGAATTGAAGATTTTATAAAGGGCAATTCTTTTTTAAAAATTATGAACGATTTTAATTAATAAAATAATTATAAGAAATAAAAAAAATAAGAGGAAATTTAAATGAAAACAAAATACGAAACATTAGTAATTGTTGGTGCCCAATGGGGTGATGAAGGAAAGGGTAAAATGACTGATGTTTTTGCCCAAAAATCAGATATAGTAGTTAGATTTGCCGGCGGTGATAATGCCGGTCATATTATTAATTTTGAAGGACAAAAACATAAAGTAACAATTGTTCCCTCAGGAATTTTTAATCCAAAAGTTATTAGCATTATTGGTAATGGTTGTGTTATAAATTTAAAAAATTTAGTTAATGAATATAATCAATTAAAATTAACTGGTGTTAAATTGGGAAAATTATTAATATCTGATAGAGCACACCTAATTTTACCTTTCCATTTAGAAATTGATGCTGCTCAAGAAGATAAACGTGGTGCAGATAAAATTGGAACCACCAAAAAAGGAATTGGTCCAACTTATCAAGATAAAGTTAATAGATCAGGAATAAGAATTGGAGAAATTAAATTACCCAATTTTAAAGAAAGATTAAAAGCAAGCGTTGATGAAAAAAACGAAATTTTAACAAAAATTTACAATTCTAATAAACTAGAATTTGACAAAATTTATAATGAAATTATTAATTCATATGAACAAATAAAAGATTGTATTATTGATACTGGAGAATTTTTAGATAGAGAAATTAATGCTGGAAAAAAAGTTTTATTTGAAGGAGCTCAAGGAGTATTATTAGATATTGATCATGGGACATACCCATTTGTAACTAGTTCAAATACTTCTGCTAATAATGTGGCAACTGGTTGTGGAATTTCAAATAAACAAGTTAATAAAGTATATGGAGTTGTTAAAGCTTATAACACAAGAGTTGGTGCTGGAGCATTTCCAACAGAACTATTAAATGAAATAGGTGATGGAATTAGAGAAAGAGGCCATGAATATGGATCAAATACAGGAAGACCAAGAAGAGTTGGTTGATTTGATGCTGCAGCCCTAAGGTACGCTAAAAGAGTTGGTGGTTTAGATGAAATTTTTGTAACATTATTAGATGTGCTTTCAGGAATTGACGAATTAAATATCTGTGTTGATTACAAATTAAATGGAAAAATTATTCAATCAGTTCCAGCAAATAATGAAGATTATTTAAAAGTGGAACCAATATATTTAACTTTAAAAGGATGACAAGAAGATATTACAAAAGTTAAATCATTTAAAGAATTACCCCCAAAAGCACAAGAATATTTAACTTTAATTGAAAAATATGGGAATATAAAACTTGCAGGGTTTTCTGTTGGTCCCGATAGAAAACAAACAATAATTTACTAGGAGCAAAATGTTAGATAGATATCTTGTAAAAGAAATAGATGAAATTTGAAATGAAAATAATAAACTTAACATTTGGTTAGATGTTGAAATTTTAGTTTTGGAGGCTTGAAACAAACTTAAAATAGTTCCCACAAAAGAGCTTGATTTAATTAAAAAAAATGCTAAAGTTGACAGAAAATTAATGTTAGAGATTGAAAAACAAACCAAACATGATGTTGTGGCTTTTACTAGAATGCTTTCAGAAAATCTGGGAGAAGAAAAAAAATGAATTCATTTAGGATTAACATCAACAGACGTTGTTGATACCGCTCAAAATAAAATGATTAAAATGTCAAATGAAATAGTACAACAAGAGTTAAACAATCTATCTAAAATTTTAAAAGACAAAGCTTTACAATACAAAGACACTTTAACTATGGGTCGAAGTCATGGAATTTATGGTGAACCAACATCGTTAGGATTAAAATTTTTATTATGATTTGAAGAAATAAAGCGACAAATTGAAAGATTCGAAATTGCAAGAAAACAAACTGAAGTAGCAAAAATTTCAGGTTCTATGGGTAATCATGCGCATTTAGAATTAGAAATTGAAAATTATGTTGCTGATAAAATGAATTTAAGTATTGATCCAATCTCAACGCAAGTTACTCAAAGAGATAGACACGCATTTTTAATTTCAGTGTTTTCAATTATTGCTTCAACAATGGAAAAAATAGCTACAGAAATAAGATTATTTCAAAGAAGCGAAGTTCAAGAAATATTGGAAGGTTTTGCTACAAATCAAAAAGGTTCTAGTTCAATGCCGCATAAGAAAAATCCAATTAGTTCTGAAAATATTACTGGAATGTCAAGATATATAAGAAGTTTTGTTAATATGACTTTAGAAAACAATGTATTGTGACATGAAAGGGATATCTCACATAGTTCTAATGAAAGAATTGTGTTTCCAGACATTTATTCATCAATGGTGTATTCATTAAGAAGATTAATAGATGTGATTAAAAATTTAGTTGTAAATGTAGAAGCAATTAACAAGCATATAAATGAACAAAATAACGTTTTTTTTAGTCA
The DNA here is from genome assembly GCF_964020035.1 of Spiroplasma endosymbiont of Crioceris asparagi. Taxonomy (NCBI): domain Bacteria; kingdom Bacillati; phylum Mycoplasmatota; class Mollicutes; order Entomoplasmatales; family Spiroplasmataceae; genus Spiroplasma; species Spiroplasma endosymbiont of Crioceris asparagi. Next base: position 686,888 of record NZ_OZ026475.1, on the reverse strand, counting down.
AAGAGTTTTAACTTATTTAATAATTGAATCAAAAGTTTCTCGCGAAAAAGCTTATGATTTAATCCAAAAACATAGTTTTACATCTTTAAAAGATAATGTTGATTTCAAAACAGTATTAATTAATAACAACATATATGAATTTATTACAGAACCAGAATTAGAAAAATTATTTGATATTAAATATTTTGTTAGAAATGTAGACAAAATATTTAAAAGAGTATTTTAGCAAGGAGTATTATTATGTCTAAAAAAACATTTTATGTGTCAACACCAATTTATTATCCAAGTGGTAAATTACATATTGGTCATGCATATACAACAACATTAGCAGATATTTTAAAAAGATATAAAAAAGAAATGGGCTATGAAACGTTTTTTTTAACTGGATCTGATGAACATGGGCAAAAAATTGAACAAAAAGCAGAAGAATCAAAAGTATCTCCACAAGAATATGTTGATGAAATGGTGTTGGGATTTAAGGAGCTTTGAAGACTTTTAGATATAAGCAATGATAAATTTATTAGAACAACTGATAGTTATCATGTTGAAACAGTTAAAAAAATATTTACCGAAATTTATAAAAAAGGTTTTATTTATCCTTCGATATATGAAGGTAAATATTGTAAAAGTTGCGAAGAATTTTTAACAAAAGAACAAATGAATGAAAAAGGCGAACATCTAGTTTGCCTTAAAGAAGCAACAAATTTTAAAGAAGAAACATATATGCTTAAGGTTTCTAACTTTGTTAATTATTTAAATGAAATTTTTGAAACTAATTTTTTAGAACCAGAAAACAGAAAAAAAGAAATGTTAAATAATTTCGTTAACAATAATCTAGAAGATCTTTCAATTACTAGAATTAGTTTTACATGAGGAATCCCTATAAATGAAAATCCAAAACATATTGTTTATGTTTGATTAGATGCACTTACAAACTACATTACTGCTCTTGGATATATGCAAAAAGATGATAATTTATTTAAAAAGTTTTGATCAAAGGATACAGAAATAGTTCAATTAGTTGGAAAAGAGATAACTAGATTTCATTCAATTTATTGACCAATAATATTAAAAACATTGGATTTAAGAATGCCCGATAAATTATTATCACATGGGTGAATTTTATCTAATAATAACAAAATGTCTAAATCAATAGGTAATGTTGTTGATCCAATTGAATTAATAAAAAAATACTCATCTGATGCTTTAAGATTTTATATTGCAAATGATTTACCAATGAATAGAGACGGAAGTTTTACTGAAGAATTATTTGTCGAATCATTTAATACAAATTTGGCTAACAATTTCGGTAATTTAATTTCTAGAGTTTCACAAATGATTATTAAGTATTTTGATGGTTTATTAAAGGCTACTGATATAGAAAACCACGCACTTGTTAAAGAAGGAATAAAAACAATTGAAAGTTATCAAAAATTGATGAATCAATACAATATTTCTGAAGCAACTTCTAAAATTATTAAATTGGGTCAAGAGTGCAATAAATTTATTGAAGATTCAAAACCTTGAGTTCTTGCAAAAGAAAACAAGATTGATGAATTAAACAACGTTTTAACAATTTTACAAAGAAATATTTTAATTATTTCTTATTTATTAAAACCAATTTTAGTTAAGAAATATTCACAAATGATTGAACAAATGGGTGTAGATGAAGAACAAGTTACATTTGATAATTTATTAAAAAATAAAATTAAATATAACAAAATAACAAATAAATTAGTTTTATTTGAAAGAATTAAGTAATGGAGAAAACATGAATTGTGACATAGTTGTAATTGGTGGTGGTCATGCCGGTGTTGAAGCAGCATTGGCTTCAGCACGAATGGGTAAAAAAGTTATACTTGTAAATTTGTATAAAAATAGAATAGCAACTATGCCTTGTAATCCTTCAATAGGTGGTCCTGCTAAAGGAATTGTTGTAAGAGAGATTGATGCTTTAGGCGGTGAGATGGGAAGGGCAGCTGATGCCACTCAACTTCAAGCAAAACTTTTAAACTCTTCAAGAGGTCCGGGTGTTTGAGCTTTAAGATTTCAATCCGATAAGATTGAGTATTCAAAATACATGCAACAAAAAGTTGAGAATCAAAAAAATCTTACACTTCTAGAAGGTATTGTAAAAGATATTATTTTAAACAAAAATAAAGTTTCTCAAGTTTTACTTGAAGATGGCAGAATAATCAAATGTCAAGTAGCTATTTTAACAACGGGTACATATCTTTCAAGTGTAATTCATAGGGGAAGTGAGAATTATTCAAGTGGTCCAAATGAAGAAATAACAACTTCAACTTTAAGTGAAACTTTAAAAAGAAACAACATAAAAATTTTGCGTTTCAAAACAGGTACACCTCCAAGAGTTAAGGCAAGTTCTATTGATTTTTCACAAGCAAAATTAGAACCAGGAACAGATGCAAAATTAGCATTTTCATTTTCTACTAAAAATTTTAAACCCCTAAGTGAGCAAGTTCCTTGTTATTTAATTTATTCAACATTAGAAACTAAAAAAATAATTGAAGAAAATTTACACAAATCAGCAATGTATTCTGGAAACATAAATTCAACTGGTCCTCGATATTGCCCATCTTTTGAGGACAAAATAGTTAGATTTAATGATAAAGAAAAACATCAAATTTTTTTAGAACCAGAATCATTAAAGTTAGACACAATTTATGTTCAAGGGTTTTCAACATCTATGCCAATTGATGTGCAAGAATTAATGTTAAAAAGTTTGCCCGGTTTTAAAAATGTTGTTGTTGATAAATGGGCATATGCAATTGAATATGATTGTATTGATCCTACACAATTAAAATTATCTTTAGAATTGCAATCTATTGAAAACTTATTTTTGGCTGGTCAAATAAATGGAACAAGTGGTTATGAAGAAGCTGCTGGTCAAGGTTTAATTGCCGGAATAAATGCAGTGCTTAAAATTGAAAATAAGGAACCATTAATTTTGAAAAGAAGTGAATCATATATTGGAGTAATGATCGATGACTTAGTTAATAAAGGTGTTAATGAACCTTATAGATTATTAACTAGTAGGGCTGAATACCGTTTAACTTTAAGAAATGATAATGCAGAAATTAGGTTAAAAAAATATGGTCGTGAAGTTGGATTGATTAACGATGATGAATGAAAAAAATATGAAGAATATTTAAACCAAATTAATTTAACAATTGAAAAATTAAAAGAAGTTAGATTTACTCCAAAATCTGAATTATCAAAAAAATTAAATGAAACTGGTCAGGCAAAAATAAGCCAAGGGATTAGTGCTTATGAAATCATTAAACAACCTACAGTTGATGTTAAAGAACTAAAAAATCAAATAGAATGTTTAAAAAATTTAACTGACAATCAATTGCAGTATATAGTTGTGCATATAAGATTTGCCGGTTATATTCAAAAAGAAAATGAAACAATTCAAAGATTTGAAAAAATAGAAAAAAAACAAATTCCTGAAAATATTAATTATGACAATGTTGAAAATTTAGCAACAGAGGCGAGAGAATTGCTTAAAAAAATAAGACCAATCTCTATTGGACAAGCATCAAGAATTACTGGAATTAATCCTGCGGACATTCAAATGTTATTGTTCTATTTAAGAAAAAAATACAACAAAAAATAAATTAAAAAAACTTTTCTTTTTTTATTGAAAAGAAACTTAATTAATGTAATCTCTTAGTAGAACTTAATATTGAAAAGTTTACATAGTGTGGCATAACGGGCCACTGACCCACCCCTTGACCAATCAAGGGACTGTAACTTAAATAAGTAAACCTTTCATGTACAACATGAAAGGTTTTTTTATAAACAATGCAAGATTTTTTAATCTTAAGTTTGTAGTTTTTTAAAAATATAATTCAAGAAATTAATTAAAAAAGAAAAGGAGAAAAAAATGAAAAAATTAATTCTTAGCTTATTAAGTATTGGAATTGTTTCTGGTTCATTATCTTCTGTTGTTTCATGTGCTGGTACTAAGCGAGTTTATGGAGATGAAGGCTATAGGGCGTTTCTTGTGACAGATGGAAATAATATAAAAGATCACGGTTTTAATGAACAAGCATATGATGCAATTAGAGATTGAGGAAAAAAAAATAATCAAGAAATTTCTAAAAATTATTTACAGTCTAAAAATAGTAATACTCAAACTTTGTTAAGAGCATACAAAATGTCTTCTTATTTAGGCGCAGAAACCCTTGTTTTACCAGGATTTGCACATGGAAGCACACTAAGCCAAATTGACAGTGTTTTAACCAATAAAACAAACTTTATTGTTTTGGATGCTTCAGTGTCTGAAAAAAATAAAAAAGGTTTAGGTGTTGTATTTGAATCAGAAATGGCTGGATTTGAGGCTGGTCTTCGTGCGGCAAATTGAGCAACAACAAAAAAAGATAATAAGTTTCAAGGAGCAATTGTTTCTACAGATAACCATGTTAGATTTGGTACTTTTGCAGGGATTTCAAACAAAACTGGTGTTGATAACTTTATGTGAGGATTTGTTGTCTCAGTTATAACTTGAAATAAATTAATGCAAAAAGCTAATACATTAGATAGACAAATTGCTTTAGAAAATTTAGTTAATTTAAATTCAAGAGGAAGTAACTGAAATAAGGAATTAGAAGAGACAAATAGTTTGTCAGATTTAAACACACCTGTAATTAATACAGATAGTCGTTGATATTCAAATTCATTTGCACCAGGAGCACCAACAGCTCAAATAATTGAATCAATAGATAAATCAGATGTTATTTTTCCTGTTGCCGGACCTGAAGTAAATGATGTTATTGCACACACTCGTGCATATGTAATTGGTGTTGATACAGATCAAGCAAGTATATTACCAAAAAATAGAACGTTGTTAAGCGCAGGGAAAAACATAAAAGGTTCTGCAATGACAATGTTGGATAAAATTAAAGAATATAAAAGTAATCCAAAAATAGAATCACCATTCGCAAAAAATTTTCATTCTTCAGATGATATTGGTCTTAAATATGAATGATCTAAGGTGTTTATGAAAGAAGACGACAAAAGTGATAATTTAGTTGAAAAAAAATCTTCAGATTCAAGTCTAAGCACAATCATAGATATAAATAAAATGTCTAAAGCAAAAACAGATTTAGTATTAAAATATAATGGTAAAACAGATCCTGCAAAGCCACCCAAAACATACTTTAAAAAAGATCTTATTGAAGAAACAGTTAAAAAATTATTAGATGATTTTAAAAAAACGGGAGTGAATAATTAATATGGAACATGCTGTAAAAATGGAAAACATAACCAAAGTTTTTAATGGTACGTTATATGCCAATAAAAACATAAATTTATTTGTAAAACACAATACAATTCATGCACTTGTTGGTGAAAACGGTGCTGGTAAATCAACACTTATGAGTATATTATTTGGTTTGTATGAACCAACAGAAGGTGAAATTTTTATAAATGATAGTAAAGTAAAAATTTCAAATCCAATTGTTGCTAATAAATTAAAAATTGGTATGGTACATCAACATTTTAAATTAGTTGAAGTAAAAACAGTTTGAGAAAATATTGTTCTTGGAATTGAAAGCGGCTATGGTCCATTTGTTAATAAAAATAAAATTAAACGCGAAATCACAGATGTTATGAAAAAGTATAATTTATTTGTTGATCTCGATGCAAAAATTAAAGATATTTCTGTTGGAATGCAACAAAGAGTTGAAATTATAAAAGTACTATTTAGACAAGCAAATATAATTGTGTTTGATGAACCCACCGCTGTTCTTACACCACAACAAATAGATGGATTTTTAGAAATAGTTAAAAATTTAAAAAACAATGGTAAAACAATAATTTTTATTACTCATAAAATTGATGAAATAATGGCTGTAGCCGATGAAGCAACAGTAATACGTAATGGAGAAAATGTTGCTGAATTTAAAATTTCAGAAATAAAAGGCGACGAAATCCCTGAAGCAATGGTGGGAAGAAAACTTGTCGAAGTCAAAAATCAATATAAAAATTTAACAGGCGAAAAGATTTTAGAAATTTTTAATTTAACAGTTAAAAAAGAATCTAATCCGAGATTAGATGCCATTCAAAATCTATCTCTTACAATTAATAGAGGAGAAATACTTGCAATAGCAGGATTAGAAGGTAGTGGACAAAAAGAATTAGTTGAAGCATTGGTTGGACTTAAAAAACAAACTGCTGGTGCAATTGTTTTTAAGGGAAAATATGTAACAAAATTGCCAATTGTTAAAAGAAAAAAAATGGGTATAAGTCATGTTCCAGAAGACAGACATAAATATGGATTAGTCTTAGACATGTCAGTAAGCGAAAATATGGTTTTAGATCAAATATCCAATAAAGAGTTTTCAAATAAAGGCTTAATAAATAAAAGTAAAATGAAAAAATATTCTAGAAACATTATAGAAGAATTTGATGTGCGTGGCGCAAGAGACGGGGATGCATTAAGTAGAGCTTTATCTGGTGGTAATCAACAAAAAGCAATTGTTGGTAGAGAAATGATTAAAAATCATGATTTATTAATTGTTTTTCAACCAACAAGGGGACTAGATGTTGGTGCAATTGAATTTATTCATGAAAAAATTCTTGAAGAAAAAAATCAAAATAAAGCAGTTTTATTAATATCTTATGAACTAAATGAAATTATGGCTTTAGCAGATAAAATTGCTGTTATTAATAAAGGTAAAATTGTAAAAACAATCAACGCTCAGGGTGTTAAAAAGGAAGAGATAGGTAAATTAATGGCAGGTAATAATTATGAATAATAATTTTGGAATATTAAAAAATATAACTAAGAACGCATTAAGATCTGAATCGACAAAAACAAAGTTTTCATATTTTAAAGGAGCACTATTTTCAATAATAATCGGTATATTAATATCAAGTTTATTGATACTAGTTATAGGTAAAAACCCAATAGAATTTTTTCATTATTGCATTAAATTTTCATTTGGACTATTTTTAAATGAAACCCTTCAGTGAATTGCAATATTCTTAATAGCAGCAATTGCGGTAAGTATAGGATTTAAATCAGGTGTATTTAATATTGGTGTTCCTGGGCAAATGTTTGGTGCTTTCTTTGTTGCATTATATGTATATAAAACATGATTTAATATTGGTGATGATCAATCTCCAACAACCGGACAAAATCTTGTAGCATTTATTGCTGCAGTATCATTTGCAACGGCCTTAGGAGCCATTGCGGGAGTATTGAAAGCAAAATTTAATATTCATGAAGTTGTAACAACTATCATGCTAAATTGAATAGTGTGATATTTATTTAAAAATCATTTTGTTGATACAATGCTTTCAACAGGAGAAACACAAAGTATTCCTTCAGGAATACTAAATATTGGAAATAATGAATATATATTTCCATTAATAATTGGTTTTATTATTTTAGCAGTAGTAGTAATTATTTTTTCAAAAACTACATTTGGTGTTAAAATAAAAGCAGTTGGACTTTCAAAAGACGCTGCAAAAAATGCTGGAATAAATGTTAATTCTAAAATAATTCAATCAATTTCATTATCAGCTGGAATTTCGGGAATAGCAGGATTTGTATGAGGCTGTACAACAAATAACGCAATAAATATAGGAAGTGATTCAATGCCTACAATAGGATTTGATGCAATTGCCATTTCTCTAGTTGCGTTTAATAATCCTTTTGGTATTTTTGCAATATCAATTTTATGAGCAATTCTTGAAATTGGAGATACAGCATCAGCCCCTTGATTACAAATGCCTTCACAAACAGGTTCATTGATTTTTGGGTTGACTGTGTGTTTCTCAGCAATGTCAGTTATTTTTTATAAAGTTTCAATTAATAAAGAATGATTTGATAAACTTCGATTTATTCGAACAGAAGAGTATAAAAGTTTAAAACATGATTATCGAAGCCAAATAAAAGAGGAACTTTTTGATAAAAAAGAATTAAAAAATAAATACAAATTAGAAGTAAGTAAATTATTTAAAACTTTTGAAGAAGAAAATAAAAATTTATCACGCCTAGAAAAACAAAAACTTTTGGATAAATTTATTGAAGAGTGAGAAAACGCAAAAACAGAGTTAACCGCAAGAAAATACGATGCTTCACTTCTTTGAATAAACAAAAAAGATAAGTTTAAAATTATGAAAAGGAAACTTCATAATAAATTCATAAATTCAAAAGAACAATTAAAAGAAACTTATATTGCTGATGTTAAATTTCAAAAAGGATACTTTGAAAAAGTTGATAGTTTAATCAAAATTAAAGATGATAAGTATGAGAATCTAAATAAATTAAATGAACAAAAAATGGTTTTAAAATCTAATTATAAAATTCAAATATCTCAAAACAATAATTCTGGATTATCTAAAAATGATTATATTAATTCAATCAAAAAAATTAATGACAAAATTAAAGAAGTTAAAATGAATTATAGAAATAAAAAACACGAAATCCTTTTAAATTATAGAAATAAAAAACAACAATTTAAAAATAATCAAAGCAATGTAAATCAATTAAAAGAAAATTATAAATTAAATATAGCTAGTCTTATTGAAAACTACAAATCAGATTGTGAAAACATAAAACAAGAAAAAGAAAAATACTATAACTCATTAATAGATGGTTCTGCAGACGTCGCTGAGTTAAAAAAATATTCACAAGAAGTTAATAGTAAAAAATTTATGGATATAGTTAATTTTGTTAAAAATTATAACAATGAAAAAAAAGCAAAACTGCTAGTTAATGAAAATGAAAATTTAAACACAACAAAAGAAAAATTAAAAATTTACACTTACTTAAATAAAGTAATTAAGAAAAAACGAATTAACGAAGCATATGAAAATTACTTAAAAAACTTAAGCAAAATTAAAGGAGGTTTTTAATATGAATATGTTATTAAGCTCAAACCTAAGTGGATTTAGCGACTATGGTTTTTCTCTAGCATCTGTATTGATCATTGCTTCACTTGCGGGATTAATGTGTGAAAAAGCCGGTGTTGTTAATATAGCTATTGAGGGAATGATGACAATAGGAGCACTAGTCACAGCAATTCTTGGAAAAGTTATAAATACTGATACCACAAATGTTAATTTATATAATCAATTGTACGTAGTTTTAATTGCGGGGGTTGTAACAATTTTTATAGCATTAATACATGGATATATATCAATAACTTTAAAATCAAATCAGATAATTTCTGGTACTGCAATAAATTTATTAGCTTTAGGAATTGCGGCATTTATAGTATCTTCTGGTTACTTTGGATTGAATGGTAATGTAAATGCCATCGACGCTGGTTATAGAAAACCGATTGAAATATGTGGAATACAATGATGATTTATTATTGCAATTGTGATTTGTGCAATTTGTGCAATATTCTTAATTTATACAAAATATGGAAAAAGATATATTTCTGTGGGAGAAAACCCTAATGCAGTTGATGCAGCCGGGATAAGCGTAAATAAATATCGTTATATAGCTGTTTGCGTTTCTGGATTTTTATCAGGAATTGCGGGCGGGGTGTTAGTTGTTTCTAAATTAAATAGCGGAGAGTTTACAGGAACAACAAATGGTTATGGTTACCTTGCTATGGCAATATTAATATTTGGACAATGAAAAATTCATTATGTTTCAATTGGAGCACTTATGTTTGCCTTCTTATTCTCATTTGCATTATATGGAAATAACCTTATTCAAGATAGTGATTTTATTCGTAAAAATCAAAACTTATTAAAAACAATTCCATTCATTATAACAATAGCTGTTATGGTGTTGTTTTCTAAAAAATCACAAGCGCCTGCCGCAAATGGTGTACCGTTTGATAAGTCAAAAAGATAAATATAAAATAAAAGTAGTATTCAATACTGCTTTTTTAATTTAAAATATTTCTATGAATGAAAATGACTTTTTAATTAATGTTAAAGAATTTTTAAATTTAAATTTGTCTGAAAAACAATTACAAATGTTTAAGAAATATTTTAATATTTTAATTATAGAAAATAAAAAATACAATTTAACAACAATCGTTGAAGAAAAAGATGTTTATTTAAAACATTTTTTTGATTCGCTAATTCCTATAAAGGATTTTGAATTCAACAATAAAAAAATTGCAGATATAGGAAGCGGGGCAGGTTTTCCTGGAATTCCGCTTGCAATTGTATTTGAAAATTCTGAATTTTATTTAATTGAATCAAATTCTAAAAAATGTTTGTTTCTAGAAATGGTAATTAAGCAACTTGAGTTAAAAAATGTAAAAGTTATAAATTCAAGAGTTGAAGAATTAAATCATAAAGAATTTTTTGATGTTGTTACTTCAAGAGCGGTTTCTAAAATAAATATTTTAATTGAAATTTCTTCACAGCTAATTACTATTGGTGGAAATTTAGTTTGTTTAAAATCAAAATCTTATTTACAAGAAATTGGTGAACTTAACAATAAAGAAAATGAAGTTGGGTTTGTTTTAGAAAATAGCCACAAATATGAAATTGATAATCTTGGAACAAGAGTAACTGTTATTTACAAAAAGAACTCTAAAACTCCTAAAATTTATCCAAGAAAATATGGGCATATAAAAAACAAGCCATTAGGTTCTTAAAAAATATGTATGCTAAAATAAGAGATATTAAAAAAAATAACAAAGGAAAATTATGTCTAAAATTATGTCGATATCAAATCAAAAAGGTGGTGTTGGAAAAACAACAACAGCAATTAATCTTGCGTGTGGTTTTGCAATGCTTGGTCATAAAACACTTTTAATTGATGTTGATCCGCAATTCAATGCAACGAGCGGGGTTGGCTTTGAAATAGACAAGTTTTCTAAAACAATTTATGAAATGTTTTTAGGAAAAGAAAAAATTGAAAATATAATTGTTAAAAATATTAAAAACAATTTAGATTTAATTCCCAGTTCAATATCTCTAACAATGTTAGATTCGCAAATCTCTAACAATGACGAAAATAAATTAATTTTAAAACACGAATTAGAAAAAATCAAAAACAATTATGAGTACATTGTTATTGATTGCCCGCCAAGTTTAAATTTGTCAAATATAAATGCACTATCTGCTTCTAATTCTGTATTGATACCGATTCAAGCTGAACATTATGCGCTTCATGGGGTTGCACAATTATTGAGAACTGTAAAAAACATAAAACTAACAACAAATAAAAATTTATTAATTGAAGGTGTGTTGGTCACAATGTTTGACTCACGAACAAGGTTATGTCACGATGTTTTGACTGAAATTAAAAAAACTTTTGGAACAAAAGTTTATGAATCGGTAATTCCAAGATCAATCAAAATCGCAGAATCACCCATAGAGGGTAAATCAATATATGAATATGATAAATCAAGTAAATTGGCAAAAGCATATTTAGAATTTACAAGAGAGGTAATTGAAAATGGCAGCAAATAGTAAATATAAATTTAAGGGAATTAGTGACTTATTAGGAAATGATGCCGAAGATATTTTAGATGTTATAGGAAATAATCCAAAATTAAAAATAGAACAAAATGTAGTTGAATTAAAAAATCTAATTCCTAACCCTTATCAACCAAGAAAAACATTTGATGAATTACAAATTCAAGAACTAGCAGACTCAATAAAAGAGCATGGGTTAATTCAACCAATCCTTGTAAAAAAAATTGATTCTGAAAGATATCAAGTTGTTGCTGGGGAAAGAAGATTTCGTGCAGCAAAAGTTGCTGGATTAAAAGAGCTATCAGTTGTTGTTTTAGAATTAACTGATTTACAAGTTGAAGAATTGGCAATTATTGAAAATATTCAAAGAGTAGATTTGTCAGACATTGAAGAAGCAATTGCATATAATCAATTGGCTAAAAAATTAAATTTAACACAAGAACAAGTTGCTAAAAGAATTAAAAAATCTAGATCATATGTAGCCAACATTATGAGACTTTTAAATTTACCTGATTATATTCAAAAAGCAATATTAGGTAAAAAAATTTCTACTGGTCAAGCACGACCATTGATTACTATTGTTGATAATAAAGAATTAACAAAAGAAATATTTAATACAATAATTGCTAAAAATTTATCTGCTAGACAAGCAGAGGCTTTAGTTAAATTTAGAACTTTAGATAAAAAAGGCAGAAAAAAAATTAACAAAAAAGATGCCGATGTTAAACATCTTGAAAAAAGAATGATGAAAAAATTAGGCACAAAAGTTGTTATAAGCGATAAAAAAATAGAGATAAATTACATAGGTGTAAGTGATTTAAATAGAATTTTAGAAATTTTAGATTTATTAGATGAGTAGGTATATATGGGATTAAAAGTAGGAATAGTTGGATTGCCAAACATTGGAAAATCAACGTTGTTTAATGCTATAACAAATTCAAGAGTTGAAGCTGCAAATTATCCATTTGCAACAATTAAACCAAATGTAGGAGTTGTTGAAGTTCCAGATGAACGTCTTGAAAAAATGGCGGAAATTTTTAGTTCAAAAAAAACAATTTATCCAACGATTGAATTTGTTGATATTGCAGGCTTAATTGCTGGAGCTAGCAAGGGAGAAGGTTTGGGAAATGCCTTTTTATCAAATATTAGGGAAACAGATTTAATTTGTCATGTTGTTAGATGTTTTAATAATAAAGACATAACTCATGTTGATGGAAATGTTGATCCAATAAGAGATATTGAAACTATTCAACTTGAGTTAATTTATGCTGATGAAAGTTCAGTTGAAAAAAGAATAGCAAAATTATCTCCAAAAGCAAAAAACACAAAAGAAAAAGCAATTGTTCAAGAATATGAAATTTTACAAAAAATAAAAGCTGGTTTGGCTAATGCAAAAATGGTTAATCAATTAGATTGAAAAGAAGAAGAACAAGAAATAATTGAAAGCTTTCAATTATTAACTTATAAAAAAATAATTTTTGTGGGTAATGTTTCTGAAGAAGATTTAACAACTACAAATGAAAATTATAATAAGTTAGAAAAATATGCAAAAGATAACAACTTAATTTGTATAAAGGTATGTGCTAAATTAGAAGAAGAAATTTCGGAATTATCTAAAGAAGAAAAGATGATGTTTTTAAAAGAAGTTGGTGCAAATAATACTGGTTTAGAAATGTTGGTAAAAGCAGCTTATAATGAATTAGGATTGCAAACATATTTTACTTGTGGCCCCCAAGAAGCTAGAGGATGACAATTTCAAAAAGGTTATACTGCCCCAAAATGTGCCGGAATTATTCATACAGACTTTGAAAAGGGTTTTATAAAGGCAGAAATTTATTCATGTGACGATCTTTTTGAATATAAAAGCGAAGCTGAATTAAAAAATAAAGGTAAAATTAGATTAGAAGGAAAAGGATATGTCGTTAAAGATGGCGATGTGTGTTTATTTAAATTTAATAAATAGGTAGAATAATGAAAAGATATTTAAGTATGAATGCTTCTGAAATAAAAGCAACAAAAGGTAAAAATTTAATTGAAGCTATTAAAAATAGTGAGGGTCGAATATTGGTTAGTGAAAACATTGTTACACTTCAACCGTTACTTCAATCCATTACAAATTCTGAACTAGCTTGTGCTTTTGGGGCCGATATTTTGTTTTTAAATTTATTTGATGTAGAAAATCCATCTATAAATGGAATGCCAAATAATATAGAAAAAAATAATTTAATTAAAGAGTTAAAAGAAATGACAGGTAGATCTATTGGAGTAAATTTAGAACCAGTTGACAAAAATTTTTTTAACAAAGAACAAAATGAATTTTGATCAATTACAAATGGTCGACTAGCAACAAAAAATAATGCTAGAAAACTTTGTGAAATGGGCGTTGATTTTATAGTTTTAACAGGTAATCCAGGAAATGGAATAAGTAAAACTGCAATTATTGATTCAATTAAAGAAATTAAAAAAGAGCTTCAAGATAAAATTATTATTGTTGCTGGTAAAATGCATTCAGCTGGAGTTGATGAAAAAATCATTTCTGAAAAAGAAATTAATGATTTTGCGCAAGCTGGAGCAGATGTTATTTTAATTCCCGCACCAGGGACAGTTCCAGGAATTGATTTATGTGAAGCTAAAAAATATATTGACCAAATTCATAAATTAGGAAAATTAGCACTAACTGCTATTGGAACCTCTCAAGAAGGTTCTGATGAGCAAACTATAAAACAAATAGCTTTATATGCAAAAATGGCAGGTGCAGATATGCATCATATTGGTGATACCGGATTTCCTGGTTTAGCATTGCCAGAAAATATTAAAACTTATAGCATTGCAATTAGAGGTGTTCGTCATACCTATTTAAGGATGGCTTCATCAACAAAAAGATAACAAAAACCGCTTGTGCGGTTTTTTTGTTTTAAAATTAGTTATTATATAATTAATAAATATTAGAGGTTCAAATGAAAAATATTAGATTACGTTATGCGCCATCACCAACAGGTTATTTACATATAGGAAACACAAGAACTGCTCTAATGAATTTTTTGTTCGCAAAAAATAAAAATGGTAGTTTTATAGTACGTATTGAAGACACTGATTTTGATCGCAATGTTGAAGGGGCAATTGAATCTCAATTTGATAATTTAAAATGATTATCAATTATTCCAGATGAAAGTTTGTTTAATCCTAATAAAAAATATGGAAAATATAAACAATCAGAAAAATTAGATGATTATCAACAAATTGCTGAAATTTTAATTAATAAAAAAATGGCATATAAATGTTTTTGTACTGAAGTAGAACTAGAAGAACAAAAAGAATTGCAAAAAGCAAAAGGAATTGTCGCAACAAGATATATTGGTAGTTGTTATAAATTAACAACAGAAGAAATTCAAAAAAATTTAAATGAAAATAAATCATATAGTATTAGATTTAAAGTTCCTGAAAATAAAGAATATAAAATTAATGATCTTGTAAGGGGAGAAATTAAGTTTAACTCATCAGATATAGGTGACTTTGTGATAGTAAAATCAAATGGCGTAGCGACATATAATTTTGCAGTAGTAGTTGATGATTATGATATGAAAATTTCTCATGTTATTAGAGGTGAAGAACACATTTCAAATACTCCCAAACAATTAATGATTTATGATGTCATGGGTTGAGAAGTTCCGGTTTTTGCACACATGACTTTAATTGTGGATGAAAATAAAAAGAAACTTTCAAAAAGAAGTAACAATCAAGCGTTCTTTATTTCTCAATATAAAAAGGATGGATATTTACCAGAAGCAATTTTTAATTATATTGCGCTTTTAGGATGAAGCCCAAGTGTTAATCAAGAAATTTTTTCAAATCAAGAATTAATTAAAGTGTTTGATGAAAAAAGATTTTCTAAATCGCCAAGTACATTTGATATTAAAAAACTACAATGAATTAATAAGCAATGAATAAAAAAAATGGACGATTTAGAGTATTTAAAATTTATAAAAAATTTTGTTGATTATAAAAAATTTGATTTTTCAAATTATAATGATGAAAAAATTAATATAATGTTATTGGCATTTAAAAGAGAAATTGATTATGGAATTCAAATAAATAATTTAATTGAGATTTTCTTTAATGATTCAAAAATAACTAACGAAAATAAAACACTTTTAGAAACATTTAACTATAAAGAGATTTCAAATTTATTGATAAATAAATTTATGTATTCAAATAAATATGATGAAGAAAATATTAAATTAATAATTAATGAGATTAGTGCTGAGTTGAATATTAAAGGCAAAAACTTATTTATGCCAATAAGGTTATTAACCTCACATGAACAACATGGTCCTGAACTTGCTAAAGTTATTTACATTTTAGGTAAAGAAAAAGTTATCAATAATATCAAAACTATTATAGGAGTATAAATGGAAAAGTTTATTAGAGATAATGTTCACGGAAATATTTATATTAAGGATGATGTTATTTGAGAATTAATTAATTGTCCCGAGTTTCAAAGATTGAGAAGAATTTCTCAATTAGGTTCATCTGAATATATTTTCCCTTCTGCTAAACATTCAAGATTTTCACATTGCTTAGGAACATATCACATTGTGACAAAGTTTTTAAAAAATGAAGAAATAAGTAGCAAAATTAATGAACAAGATCAAATGATATTAAAAACTGCAGGTCTTTTGCATGATATTGGTCATGGACCGTTTTCTCATTTATGAGAACCATTTGCGAATGAAGAACATGAAAAATATTCATCAAAAATTATTAATTCAAATACCACACAAATTAATAAAGTATTACTTAAATATAATCTTGATCCAAAACAAATTGGGGATTTAATTGAAGGAACACATAAAAATGAATTATTAGTTTCGATTATTTCAAGTCAATTTGATGCTGACAGATGTGATTATTTGATGAGAGATTCACTAACTGTGGGAGTTACTTATTCACAATTCGATATTGACTTTATTCTTTCTAATGCGAAAGTTATTAATAATAAACTTGTGTTTAACAAAAAACTTGTCCCAGCAATCGAGGACTATCTAATAGGTAGATATCATATGTATAAACAAATTTATAAGCACAAAAAAGCATTAGCATTTTTTTATGGTTTAGAATTTTGGTTAGAAAGAGTTAAAGATTTAAGCAAACAAAATTATAAATTTAAATCAATAAATATGATCGAAGCTTTAGAAGATTCAATTAATGGAAAGCCCACAAGACTAGATAAATTTTTATTATTAGATGATGGTTCAATGTATGAATTTTTTAAACAATGCGCATTTGAAGAAGATGAAATACTTAGAGATTTATCATGAAAACTTTTAAATAGAGAATATCACGAAGCAGAATTTGATATCGAAAATAAAGAATATGAAAAATTTAAAAAAGAATTTAAATTAGATCATAAATATTATTTTGCAGTTAAAAAATATAAAGATGCAACTTTATATGATGAAACAGAAAAACCAATTTTGTTTTTTGATCAAAAAAATAATGTGCAAAAATTATCAGAAGTTAGCAACATTATAAAAAATAAGAATAAAGATATTATTTTAAATTTGTATGTTTATGCAAAAAATAATAGTATAAAATAAGCATATAATTTTGGAGGCAAAAATGAATGAATCATTAATTGAAATAGTTTATGAATACTTGCTTAAACTAAAGGGAAGTGCTTCATTTGAAGAAATATGAAAAAAGATTTCATCAAAATATAAACTTGATACAAATAATCAAAAAAATGAAATAATAGCTGATTTGTACAGCGACCTAGTCTTAGATAATAGATTTGCATTAACTAGTGAAGGTAAATGAGGATTAAGACAACACTTAAAATCAGAAGATGTTAAAAAACAATATGACTATATTGATAATTTTGAAACAACAGAAGAATTTGATGATTTTAACGATGCTAGCGACACACTAGAATTAAATGATGATTTACAAAGTGATGATATTAATCTAGATGATGATTTAGAAGAAGATGAATATTAGTAGTATGTTTTAACATACTTTTTTGTTTGGGGGAAAAATGAAAAAAACAAAATATATTTTTATTACAGGTGGTGTTGTTTCAGGAATTGGGAAAGGAATTATAGCTAGTTCTATTGGAGCAATTCTTAAATCATCAGGTTTAAATGTCTTTTTGCAAAAACAAGATCCTTATTTAAATATAGATCCAGGAACAATGAACCCAATTGAACATGGAGAAGTATTCGTTACCGAAGATGGTGCTGAAACAGATTTAGATTTAGGTAATTATGAAAGATTTGGTAATGTTAACCTTACCAAATATTCTTCTTTTAGTGCCGGTAAAATTTACAAAGAAGTTTTAGAAAAAGAACGCCGTGGTGATTATTTAGGTAAAACCGTTCAAATAATTCCTCATGTTACTGATTTAATAAAATCAAAAATTAATCAATTTAATGGAGTTGATAAATATGATATTGTTATTTGTGAAATTGGGGGAACAGTTGGAGATATTGAATCACTTCCATTCCTGGAATCTATTAGACAAATTAAAAATGATTTAAATCGTGAAGATACATTTTTTATTCATGTAGCATTGTTACCTTTCTTAAATGCAACTGGAGAACACAAAACAAAACCAGTACAACATTCAATTAAGAGTTTGCTAAGTATTGGGATTCAACCAGATATGCTAGTAATTAGAAGTGAAAAAGAAATTTCAGAATCTATAAAACAAAAACTTTCTAGTTCATGTAACTTAAGATCAAATGAAATTATTTTGTGTAAAAATGAAAAAACAATTTATAACGTTCCTAAAGTTTTAATTGGACAAAGCGTTCATAAACTAATTGGTGAAAAATTAAAAATTAATACAAAAAAATTAAATACAAAAACTTGAGATTTAATTGTAAAAAATATCAACGCATCAGAAGATGTTGTGCCAATCACAATTGTTGGGAAATACATCGCATTGCAAGATGCCTATTTATCAATTCTAGAATCTTTAAAAATTAGTGGATATTGACAAAGAAAAAAAATTGAAATTAATTGAATCGATGCTAGAAACTTAAATGAAGAAAATTATAAAGATTTGTTAAAAGATTCAAAAGGAATATTGGTTCCTGGTGGTTTTGGTTCAGATGGAACTGAAGGAAAAATATGAGCTGCTAAATTTGCAAGAGAAAATAAAATTCCATATTTAGGAATTTGCTACGGAATGCAAATGGCAGCAATTGAGTTTGCGCGAAACGTTTTAAATTTAAAAGATGCAAATACAACAGAAGTTGATTCTAAAACTAAAAATCCTGTTATTTATATTATTGAAGATCATAATAGTAAAAATTTAGGTGGTACTTTAAGACTTGGTGGATACACAACAAAAATTAGCAAAAACACTTTAGCATTTGAACTTTATAAAAAAGATACTATTATTGAAAGACATAGACACAGATATGAATTTAATAGCAAGTATAAAGAAATGTTTATTGAAAATGGAATGTTAATTTCTGGGATAAATGATGGTAACGAATTAGTAGAAATAATCGAATTAAAAGATCATCCATTTTTTATTGGAAGTCAATATCATCCAGAGTTTACTTCTAAAATTAATGAACCAAATCCATTGTTCATGGGTTTTGTAGAAGCAATTAGCAAAAGTTTAAATTAGTTAATAAACATTAGTAATTAATATATATAATTAAGATATTGGGGGAAAATATATGGCAAAAATATATCACAAAAAATTAGTTAATGCCAAAGAAATGGTTAACGAAGCACATAAAAATAAATATGCTGTTGGTCATTTTAACATTAACAATTTAGAATGAACAAAAGCAGTTTTACAAGCTGCACAAGAATCTAAAACACCAGTAATTCTTGGTACATCAGAAGGTGCAATAAAATACATGGGTGGAGTTAAAACAATCGTAGGAATGGTTAATGGTTTATTAGATGACTTAAATATTACTGTTCCAGTTTCTCTACATCTAGATCACGGTCAATCATTAGAAATGGCTAAAAAATGTATTGAAGCAGGTTATTCATCAGTTATGTTTGATGGTTCACATTTAGCATATGAAGAAAACATTAAAAAAACTAAAGAATTAATTGAATTCGCAAAATCATACGAAGTTTCAATTGAAGCAGAAATTGGTTCAATTGGTGGAGAAGAAGATGGTGTTGTAGGACAAGGTGAATTAGGAGATCCAAAACAAGCAAAAGAAATGGCATCATTAGGTATTGATATTTTAGCTGCTGGTATTGGAAATATTCATGGTAAATATCCATCATGATGAAAAACACTTTCATTTGAAACATTAGAAGAATTACAAAATGCATGTAAAATGCCTATGGTTCTACATGGTGGAAGCGGAATTCCTCAAGACCAAGTTAAAAAAGCAATTAGCTTAGGAATTTCAAAAATTAATGTAAACACAGAATTACAATTATCATTTAGAGATGCTACAAGAAAATATATTGAAGCTAAAAAAGATTTAGATGACAATGCCAAAGGATTTGATCCACGTAAATTAATGGCACCTGGTGCGCAAGCAATTAAAGACACATTCAATGAATTAACAAAAATGTTTGGTTGCTACGGAAAAGCAAAATAAATAATTAGTTCTATATGCTTATAGTTGCAAAGGAAAAATTAAAAATCATTGAAGACTTTAAAAAATCAGGAGCAACAATTATTAGTTTTGCACCGACAAGAAATATTAGTGTATCTTCTTTAAGAAGATGACTTAAACAATATGAAGAACACGGATTTGAAGGGTTAAAAACAAAATACGAAAAATAATGTCAAAAGGCATTATTTTTTTATGAATATTAAAATAATAATAAATGGAAATTTATCCAATAAAAATAGGTATTTTGGAAAATAACCTATTTTTATTTTGTTTTTGTTGTTAAATAAGAGTATGGGTAATTTATTTATAAATAGATTATCCATATTAAAAGAAAAGAAAATATCAAAACCGTGCATAACGCACAAGGAGGAGGATATGAATAAAATTAAAGTATATTCAGAAATAGGGAAGTTAAATTCTGTTTTATTACACAGACCCGGAAAAGAAGTTGAAAATTTAACACCAGAATTATTAGAAAGATTGTTATTTGATGACATTCCATTTTTAAAAATTGCTCGTCAAGAACATGATAATTTTGCCTCAGTTTTAAAAGCAAACGGAGTTAAAGTTTATTACATTGAAGAATTAATGGCAGAAACCATAGAACAAAATCCAGAAATCAGGAGTGAATTTATTAATAAATTTGTAGAAGAAGCAAATATTGATAAAAAATGAAAACAACAATATTTAGAATTTATTACAAAAATGCCTAATTTGGAAATGGTAAATGAAATGATTGGGGGAACTATGAAAATAGATTTAGACACTTCAAATAAAGAAGATTATCCATTTATTACAGACCCATTACCAAACACTTTATTTCAAAGAGATCCATTTGCATCTTCTGGAAAGGGAATTATTTTAAATCATATGTGAAGTGTTACTAGAAATCGTGAAACCATATTTCCAGAATATGTTTTCAAATACCACAAAGATTTTAAAGATACCCCACTATGATATGAAAGAGATTCAAAAGATAACATTGAGGGTGGTGATGTAATGGTCTTAAATGCTGACACACTAGTAATTGGAGCATCACAAAGAACATCACTTAATGCGATTGAAAAACTATCTAAAAAAATACTTAAAGAAGACACATTTAAACAAATAATTGTGCTTGAATTACCCAAATCAAGAGCATACATGCATTTAGATACTGTGTTCACAAATATTGACTATGATAAATTTATTGCTCATCCATTAATATTTGACGATGAAAATTTATTCAAAATTTACAAAATAACAGAAAATAAAAAAGAATTATTAAATCAATCACTTTCAGAACTATTGAAAGAATTAATTGGAAAAGAACCAATAATTATTAAATGTGGTGGTGAAGATAAAATTGCTGCCGGTAGAGAACAATGAAATGATGGTACTAATGTTTTAACAATTAAACCAGGAGTAGTTATCGCTTATGAACGTAATCACAAAACTATTTCAATGTTAAAAGATGCTGGCGTTAAAGTCTTAGAAGTTCCTTCAAGTGAATTATCAAGAGGGCGCGGTGGGCCAAGATGTATGTCAATGCCAATCGAAAGAGAAAATATATAAAAGAACAGGAGAATTAAAATGATTAATTTAAAAGGAAGAAATTTATTAACACTACTTGATTTTTCTACAAGAGAAATTGAGTACTTATTAGATTTGTCTAGAGATTTAAAACGTGCAAAATATGCAGGTAATGAACAAGAAAATTTAAAAGGTAAAAATATTGTAATTTTATTTCAAAAAACATCAACAAGAACTAGATGCGCGTTTGAAGTTGCTGCATTAGATCAAGGTGCACATGTTACATACATTGGAGCTGAAGGTTCACAAATGGGAATTAAAGAATCTATTGCTGATACAGCAAGAGTTTTAGGAAGAATGTATGATGCTATTGAATTTAGATGTATGAAACAATCTGATTGTGATGAATTAGCGAAATATGCAGGGGTTCCAGTTTATAATGGGCTTTCTGAACTATATCACCCAACACAAATGATTGCAGACTATATGACAATGAGAGAAAAATTTGGTCAAGATTTAAAAGGAATTAAAGTTGTATTTTTTGGTGATGCAAGAAATAATGTTGCTAATTCTTTAATGATTTGTGGTGCTAAATTGGGTGTTCACTTTGTAGCATGTGGTCCTAAAAAATTGTGACCTAATGAAACTATAATTAATAAATGTAAAGAAATTGCAAAAGAAACAGGTGCTAAATTAGAGTTTGTAGAAGATCCTTTGACAGCAGCCAAAGGCGCACACGTTATTTATACTGATATTTGGGTTTCAATGGGAGAACCAAAAGAAGTTTGAGAAGAAAGAATTAAACTTTTAAAACCTTATCAAGTAAATAAAAAATTATTTGAGGTTGCTGATAAGGAAGCAATATTTATGCATTGTTTACCATCTTATCATGATTTAAATACCAACATTGGAAAAGAAATTCATGAAAAATTTGGATTAAAAGAAATGGAAGTCACAAATGATGTATTTGAATCAAAAAGATCATGAGTGTTTGAAGAAGCAGAAAACCGTTTACATTCAATTAAAGCAATTATGGTTGCGACAATAGGTAAATAATTTCTTCTTTATATTAAAAAAGGAGGTATATGATTAAAACAAAATCAAAACATAAGTTTCATTTTAAAATGTTGTCGGCATTTAGTATTTTAATGATAATAATTGCAGCGCTAGTAATTATATCTTGATTTTTAAAATGATCTGGAGTAAGTACAAAAGTAAATAATCAAAACACAAATATTGAGGCTATGGGGATATTTGATATATTTTGAGCTCCAATAAAAGGTTTTATTGGTAAAGCAGACATTTTAATTTTTATTTTAATACTTGGTTCATTTATAACAATTGTTGTTTCTTCTAAGGCGTTAGAAGGATTTTCACAAGGTATAACCAGAAAAATGAAAGGTAAAGAAATTTGAGCAATCATTCCATTAATGACATTTTTCTCAATATGTGGAACAACAGAAGGAATGGCTGAAGAATCATTGGGATTTTATTTAATATGCATTCCATTGATGATTGCTGCCGGATTTGATAAATGAGTAGGTTTTTTAATTGTTATGCTTGGAGCTGGAGTGGGAGTTTTAGCTTCAACTGTAAACCCATTTTTGATAGGTGTTGCAATTAATGGTATTAAAGATATTAAAACAAGTGTTGGAGATGGACTTGTTTGAAGAATAGTTTCTTGATTAGTATTAACCACCATCTCAATAACATTTGTAATTATTTATGCATATAAAATTAAAAGAAATCCACAAAAATCATGTTTTTTTAAAACACTAGAAGAAGATAAAAAATTCTTTTTATCAGAAAAAATAGAAAAAATTGAAATGAATGGAAGAAGAAAAACCACAATTATAATATTTTTTCTTGTTCTTACTTTTATGATTTGCTATTTAGTAAATTGAGATGCAATTTTTAAAACAGATATTATGGAAAGATTTGGAAAAAATGTAATTATTAATTTTCCTTATTTAACTGGTAAGGCAGATGGATTTGGTCACGGTGGATTAGATATTGTGGCCGCAATGTTTTTAATAGGTTCAATTGTTTTAGGAATTGTTAATGGTCTGGGAGAAGATAAATTCATCAAAGAATTTTTATTAGGTGCTTCAGATATATTATCTGTTTGTTTAATAATTGCTACAGCCGCAGGTGTTGGTTTCATTTTAACTACCTCTCATATGCAAGAGTTATTTGTTAATGGTTTAGCTAATTCAGTTGGAAATATGGGAAACAGCATTGTTATTTTAATGGTATTATTTATTGCTTTTTTACCATTATCATTTTTAATACCATCAACATCAGGTTTTGCAACAGCGGTAATTCCACTGTTGCAAGGAGTTATGGCAAAAGATCCTAATGTTTTAACATCGGGAATAATTACAGCATTTTCATTTGCTTGTGGAATATTAAATTTATTTACACCAACTTCAGGTGTTGTAATGGGGGCGATTTCAATTGCAAAAATTGATTATGGTCAATATTTAAAAAATATGTGAAAAATTATACTAATTTTAACATTAGCAAGTTTTGCGCTACTTTTAATTGGTGGAGCAATAAGTGGAATTAAAGGTGCAGAAAACATTGCATAATTTAGAAAAGGAAAAAATATGTCAAAAATAGTAATAGCTATTGGGGGTAATGCACTTGGTAATTCACCCTCAGAACAAAAACAAATAGTAAAAAACACAGCTAAATATTTAGTTGATATTATTGAAGAGGGACATTCATTAACAATTGTTCATGGAAATGGCCCACAGGTTGGAATGATAAATTTAGGATTTAGTTTAGCAAATGAGGTAAATAAAAATTCTCCAATTGTTGATTTTCCTGAATGCGGAAGCATGAGTCAGGGTTATATTGGTTATCATCTTCAAAATGCTTTAAACTTTGAACTTTCAAAAAGGTCAATTAATAAAAATGTTGCCACCATAATTACTCAAACAGTTGTTGATAAAAATGATATTGCTTTTCAAAATCCCTCTAAACCAATTGGATCATTTTATAAAGAAGAAGATGCTAAAAAATTAGCATCTGAAAACAAATGATCAATTAAAGAAGATGCTGGTAGAGGATGAAGAAGAGTTATTGCTTCCCCAAAACCTATCGATATAGTTGAAAAAGAAGTGATAAAAAAAATGATGGAATCTAATTTTGTCACAATAACAGCTGGTGGTGGGGGAATACCTGTAATTAAAGAAAAAGATGAATATGTTGGTGTGGCAGCAGTTATTGATAAAGATTTTGCAGCAGCAAAAGTTGCAGAAATAATTAAAGCAGACAAGTTCATAATTTTAACAGCAGTTAACAAAGTAATGATTAATTATAAAAAAGAAAACCAAATAAGTCTTGATGAAATTTCATTATTAGATTGTAAAAAATATATTGATGAAAATCAATTTGCTCCAGGAAGCATGTTGCCCAAAATTCAAGCAGCTATGTCTTTTGTAGAAAAAACCAAAATTGAGTCTTATATAGGTTCATTAGAGGAAGCAAAAAATGTTATTCATGGAAAGGGAGGAACTAAAATATTTTAAAATATATTTTCAAAACTTATTATCTTTATAATTTTATTAATTATTTGTTATAATCTAATATATTGTTAAGGAGAATAACATGCCAAAAGAAAATATACATCCTAAATATTTTGACAACGCAACCTTTATTTGTGCAACATGTGGTAATAAATTAATAGTTGGAACCACATTATCACAAGACGTAAGAATTGACACATGTTCAAAATGCCACCCTTTTTACACAGGAAAACAAAACTTTTCAAATACTGAAGGAAGGGTTGAAAAATTCAAAGAGAGATTTGCTCAAAAAGAAAAATTAGAGGCAAAACATTTTGAAACTAAATCAGAAAATAAAAAACATAATAAAAAAGAAAAAATAGTTAGAGATTTATCAGACTTAAAAGAATTATCAAAAGTAACAAGTTCTAATGATGGTGAAACTAAAGAAATTAAAGTAGCCGCTAAAAAAGAAGAAAAAACTTCTGAAGTTAAAGTAAATAACAAAGAAACAGAAGCAAAAAAATAATTTAATCATTAATTAAAACCAGTTTTAATATAACTGGTTTTTTATTTAAGAAAACATATTAAAATATGTATAGGATAGATTATGAGTTATAAAATTGAAAAATTAGAGTTTACTAAAAAACAATTTAAGCCCAAAAAAATAGATTTTGAAATTGGAAACAATCAGATTAAATTTGTGATTTCAGAAGAATCTTTATTGCTTAAAAATTTTTATCTTGCACTTAACGGAAAAAATAATATTAAGTCAGGAGTTTTTAAAATAAATGGATATGACAGGGTTGCAAGTTCATGAACCAAAAGAAAAATAGTTTCAATTAAACCTAATGAAATTTGACGACGTTTTGTGACAAAAGAAATATATTTTTATTTTTCTGTGTTGTTAGATTCCAAAGCTTTTAAAAAATATAAAAGTAATTATTATGAGAATAAATTTGAATATTTAAGTTATAAGCAATCAAAGAATAATTTAACAGAACTTAGACTTAAAGAAAAGATTGATGAAAAACTTAGAGCATTTGTTAATTCAGTAAAAGAAGTTGAAACACAAATGGTAAAAGATTTTTTTGATCAAAGAATGGAATACAACAACAAAAAAATTGAATTAGAAGAATTCGGTTTTAGTAATGATTTAAAAAATCTTCTTAAAGAGTATTTTTTTATGTATGAAAAACTTAGACAACAAGCTTTACTAAAAATCTTCTATCAAAGTTTGTGAGATAAAATATATACGCTTGTGGATATGAGAAATATGTGTTTTTGTGAATATAAAAACAAAAAAACATTTTTAAGAAATAAAAAAGAAGTTTTAAATAAATTAGCCTTTAAAGAAACATTTTATATAGTAAAAAGACAATTAAGTTTGATTGATATTGAGGTTTCAAGATTGAAGTCAAAAATTAAAGCCAACAACTTTATTTTAAATAATTTAACACAACAAATTATTTCATACGTTAATAAAAAAACTAAGAAAAAAATAAAAAAAATTGATGAGATTTGTCCTTGAGTAGTTATTTCTGAAAATGAACGTAAAAACTTTATTGAAAAACAAGAGAAAATTATTTTTCAAGGTTTAAATGATGAAATGATTATTTTTAGATCAAAAATTGTTGAGTGGACACATGAATATCATGAGAAAGTTTTAAATAGTGAATTAGTTTATGGAATTCCCGCTAACTTTGAAAACTACAAAAAAATGCTTCAAAAGAAAAAAGAAAATATTTATACACAAGTTCAAAAAGATGTTGAAAGATTAACTGGAAAATTAAGAATTAATTTTAAAAATATTTTTATTAAAAATAATCTTTATACTAGTTATGTCAAAATAATTCAATCATTTTTGTTTGATCGAAAAAATATTATTTTATATAAAATTACCAAAAACATGAATGAAAATGAATTGCTTGATTTATTTAAAACTTTAAGCAATGTACTAAA
The DNA here is from genome assembly GCF_964020035.1 of Spiroplasma endosymbiont of Crioceris asparagi. Taxonomy (NCBI): domain Bacteria; kingdom Bacillati; phylum Mycoplasmatota; class Mollicutes; order Entomoplasmatales; family Spiroplasmataceae; genus Spiroplasma; species Spiroplasma endosymbiont of Crioceris asparagi. The sequence continues at coordinate 659,869 of NZ_OZ026475.1, read as the reverse complement.
AACTGAAAAAAATAAATCAATAATAATTATCGATGAAGTCTTAAATAGTATTTCATTTACACAAGATAATATTTATCAATTAAATGATCACAGAACAATGCAAATTAATTTAAGTGATTATTTAAAAGAAAATATTGTCAAAATTGATAAAATTCTTGGCAAACAAAACAAAATCGCTTATCGTTATGAAGAAAACAACACTATAAAAATTATGGGAAAAACATTAAATAATAGTAGAAATATTAAATTTAAGAAAAAGGGTTTTGTCTATTTAAATCCTCTTGGAATTAAAGATAATAAAAAAAATTTAGAAAGTAATTATATTAAAATAAAAGTGAAAGTTTTAGGTGTTGGTGAAGCTGGTTCAAATCTTTATTCTGGCATTGATAATCAAGGACATTTCATTTCATTTCAAAGCAATAACAAGTATAAAATTGATGAAAATGTTTCGCTTTATTTTGACTTCAATTCAATTTTAAAAATTATATAGAGGGAAAGCATGGCTAAAAATAAAATTTACAAAGACATTTCAAATGTTATAAAAAAATATAAAAATATTATAATTGCCAAACATGTCATGCCCGATTGAGATGCACAAGGGAGCGCAGTTGGTTTAGCAGAAATTATTAAAGAAAATTATAAAGATAAAAATGTTTTTATAGTTGGGGATAACTTAAATAAAAATGAAACATTTGATGATAAAAAATTAAATGAAAATTTAATTAAGGAATCACTTTTAATAACAGTTGACGTTGCAAATTTTGAAAGAATTGATTTTAAATTTTGAAATCAAGCTAATAAAATAATTAAGATTGATCACCACAAAAAAACTGATTCTGATTTTGGTGACTATAAATTAATTGATGAACACATTCCTGCTTGTACTCAAGTTATATTTGAATGAGCATTAGCAATGAAATATAAAATAAATAAATTAGCAGCAGAAAATTTATTTAAAGGTTTAGTAACAGATACAGGGCGCTTTTTGTATAATGAAGTTAACGAAAATACAATGATTATGGGTTCAAAATTGTTTTCATTAGGAATTAACCATGTTGATATTTATTCATCCTTGTATTCAATACCGCTTAATTTGCAAATATGAAAAAACAAAATGTTTTCTAAAATAGTTTGAAATAAAGAAAAAAAATATGCTTATTTAATAATTAAAAAAGAAGACTATGAAAACATTGTTTCTTTAGAAAACGTTAAAATGTGTTTAAGCTTAATGAGTGGTTTAAAAGAAATAGATTTGTGATTTTTGGGTTATGAAAAAAATGATACTGAAATAAAATTATCACTTAGATCTAAGTATTTAGATGTTGATAACATTGCCAAAAAATTTAATGGGGGCGGTCATAAATATGCAGCCGGTTGCTCTTTAAATAATTTTAATGACATCAAAAAAGTTATTGAAGAAATAGAAAATAGTGGGGGTCAATAAAATGTCAATGCCAATTTTAAATTATAAAACAGGTTGAATAGAATTAATTGTTGGGTGTATGTTTGCTGGTAAAACAGAAGAATTTATTAGAAGACTCCTAAGATATAAATATGGTAAAAAAAACATTGTTGTATTTAAACCAGAAATTGATAAAAGATATTCAGTTACAAAAGTTCAAACACATCACGGTGTTAGCATTGATGCTGTACCTGTTAAAGACACTGAAGAATTATTAAAGGCTTTAAATGAAATTGAAAAAACAAAAAAAGTTGATGTTATTGGCATTGATGAGTTACAATTTTTTGATACAAAAATTGTAGATGTTGTTTCTCAATTAGCAGATAATGGATATATAATAGTTGCTAATGGACTAGATAAAGATTTCATGTCTAATCCTTTTAAAAATGTCTATGAATTATTGCCACAAGCTGAATATGTGGAAAAATTATCAGCCATTTGTTTTGTTTGCGGTGGATTAGCAAACAAAACACAAAGAATTGATATTAAAAAAGGAGAAGAAGCATCACCTGATTCTCCAATTATATTAATTTCAGGGGCAAATGAATATCAAGCAAGATGTCGACATTGTTATGTAAAACCCAAATAATGATAAAGGAAAAATATGGATAAAAAAACAATTGAAGTTTTAGAAGCAATCTTAAAAAAAGTTGAATTGATAGATAATAATTTAGCTGATCCTAATGTTACAAAAAACATGGAAAACTTTAAAAAATTAAATAAAGAAAAGTCAGCTATTGTCGATGTTGCTGAAAAGTATAAAGAATATAAAGCTGCCGAAAAAAATTATGAGGAAGCTAAAACTATATTAAAAACTGAAAAAGATAAAGATTTAAAAGAATTAGCAGCTTTAGAAATTGAAGAATCAGAAGAAAAAATGAATAAACTAAATGAAGAAATTCACTTAATGCTTTTACCTAAGGATCCAAATAATGATAAAAATATTATTATGGAAATTAGGGGTGCAGCTGGTGGTGATGAAGCAAATATTTTTGCTGGAGATCTTTTTAGAATGTATTCTAAATATGCTGAAAAAAATAATTGAAAGATTAATATTTTGGACAGATCAGATTCACCTGCTGGTGGGTTTGCACAAATATCTTTAATGATAAAAGGTAAAGATGTTTATTCTAAACTTAAATTTGAATCAGGGTCTCATAGAGTACAAAGGGTTCCCAAAACTGAATCAAAAGGAAGAGTTCAAACATCAACTGCTACAGTTGCTGTTTTACCAGAAATGAATGATGTTGAAATTGAAATTAAACCATCAGATTTAAGAATTGATACATATAGATCATCAGGTGCTGGTGGTCAACATGTTAACACAACAGATTCAGCAGTTAGAATAACACACATACCAACTGGAATAGTGGCCGCTTCTCAGGATGGAAGAAGTCAACATGATAATAAAGCAACTGCAATGATGATGATTAGATCAAAAGTGTATGAAGCAGAACAAGCAAAACAACAATCAGAAGCAGACTCATTGAGAAAAAATGCTGTTGGTACTGGAGATCGTAGTGAAAAAATAAGAACTTATAATTATGGTCAAAATAGAGTAACTGATCACAGAATAAATATGACTCTTCAAAAATTAGATCAATTTATGGAAGGAAATATTGATGAAATAATTGAGGGATTAATTAAAGACGAACAAAAACAATTAATTGAAAAGAATAATATTTAAATGAAAATTGATGACTTTAGTGAAAAATTAAAGAAAAGAATGACAATAACTGATTACAACATTTTATTGCATTTTTTTTCATTTAAAAATTATATTAAAAATGATATTTTGACAAATGATGGAATTAAATTAATAAAAAAAATTTTAAAATCTAAAAGGCCATTATCTCAAATAACAGGTCGCAGATTTTTTTTTGAGAATTGATTTATTGTTAATAAAAAAGTCCTTATACCAAGATTTGAAACTGAAGTTATCATAGAAAATTTTATTGAAGAAAATCTTAATAATAAAATAATATTTGATATTTGTTGTGGAACTGGTTGTTTAGGAATAAGTGCATTTTTAAAAAATAAAAATAGTAACTTATATTTATCAGACATTTCAAAATCAGCAATAAGATGCACCAAAAAAAATCTAAAAGAATTTAAAATTAATGCCAGTGTTTTGAGGGGAAATTTTTTCCAACCATTTATTAAAAAAAATTTAAAAGCAGATTTTGTAATAATTAATCCGCCATACATATTAAAGGGCGATGTTAATGTAGAAAAAAATGTAAATAAATATGAACCAAAAATTGCTTTGTACGCCAAACAAGAAGGTCTTGAGTTTTTTTACAAAATTAAAAAAGATTATAAAAAAATTCTAAAACCTAATGGAAAAATATATTGTGAATTTGGTTTTAAACAAAAAGAAAAGCTAGAACAAATATTTATTAATGAAAATATTGAATATTATAAAGACTATTCTGGTAATTGAAGATGGTTTGTATTGAGTAATTTGACCTAATTTTATTTAGTTTAAAATTGTTGTATTATATATAAATAAAAGGCCGAAATGGAAAAAACAGAATTTAAAATTTTAAAACGAAATATTTTATCTAAAAAAATTATTATTTTTGGTTTTTTTATTTTTTTGGCTGCGTTTTTAACAAATCTTACTTTTATTGGAATTTTCTTTTCTGATAAATGTACTAATTATTATTTTGATAATATAAAAACATTTAAAAATGCTTTTGGAAGTTATGTTACGCCAAGCAAAGTTTCAATAGTTGCTTTCTTATCGGTAGCATTTTTTCTTTTAGTTTTAGGCTTAATCTTATTTTTATTTTCTCCGTTGCTTATAAAAATGAGAGTTAGGCTTTCTAATATTATTATTTATATTTCTATAATTATAATTTTATTATTTTTGTCGTCAACTTTTTTTGCAGTTGCTGAATACAATTATTATAGATTTACTATTTTAGTGGAATTTGTAACTAGTAAAGGTAATGCCAACTTAGCATGAAGTGATTCTATAAAAAAACAAATATTGGACTTAATACAAATAAATTCAAATACAAAACACTTTAGTTGAACAACAAACAAAAGTGTGTGATGATTTAATTTATTTAGAATTTTAGTCATAATGATTTACTTTGCTAAAATTTTATTTGACTTAGGAACATTGAATATTGAAGATAAAAAAATTATTGAAAAAATTGAAAGAAAAACAGTGACAAAAAGAATTGGTAAATCTAAAGCGGTTAATTTTTTTAGCAAGATTATGAATGTTTCACAAAAAAATTTATCAATGTGAATTATTATTACAACAACAATTATTGCATTGCCCCAAATTGTTTATTTAATTTCACTATCTCATGGAAGTGGTTCTTTAAATAGTTTATTAGTTTGAATTAACATTGCGCCAGCTTTATTAAAATCATTTTCTACAGAATACAATAAATATGGTTCTTTTTTCCACGATGTTGATGGAGTCAGCGTGTCTTTCTTTGAAATAAATCAAATACAAATGATATTATTAAGTTCTGTTTTTGCATTCTTAGTTTTATTTGCAATGTATTATATTAGGGAATGAGAAGTTAAAATTAAGATTGTTATTGTACAATCACTGATTTTATTTGTTTTTTTACTAATGTTAATTCTATCTGGATTTTACTCAATGATTAGAATGGCAGACATTTATGATAATTGGCAAAACCATATTCAAGAAGATTTCGAAAAATTAATAAGTGATCCGAAAAAAAATAGTTCATTTATGGCAATATTTACACACTTTTTCCCAAATAAAAATAAAGATGATTTTAGAATTGAATATAATTGACCACACGGGATTGAGTTGGTTTCTTTAATTGTTATAAGTATTGGTATTTTAATTACAACTTTAATATTATTTGTTGATATCTTTAATAAACATTTAGCAGAAATTAGAAAATCAGCTAAAACATTATATTTTGAAGAAGATAATTGGTATTTGTAGATGAACAAAAAAAACATTGATTCAATAATTGAAAAACTAAAAAATAATGAAATAGTTTTAATTCCAACTGACACAGTTTATGGATTGAGTGCTATTGCAGGCAATGAAGAAAATCAAACTAGAATTAATAAAATGAAAAAGCGCGAGCTTGACAAAAAATTGATTATTTTAATTTCTTCATTGGAAATGGTTAAAGAATTTAATTTAGATAATGAAGCCATTGAAAAATTAAAATCCAATATACCAACAACTGTTATTGTTGGAAATGAAACAAAAAATGTTGCCTATAGATTAATAAAGGATAATTGTTATTTAAAAAGCATAATTGACGAAGTTGGTCCAATATATTCCACTTCTGCTAATTTTTCTGCTGAAAATTATATTTGTGATAAAAAAATTTTCAAAAAAATAATAAATAGTTGCGACAATTTTTACTGAAATGGTAAAAATAATTGCATTCCATCTAAAATTTTTGACAATATTAATAAAACTTATGTAAGATAAGTGTGTATAATTATAATAATGCTTATAGGAAACAAAAAAATGAAAAAATTAGTACTAGTATTCGTTTGAATAATATTATCTCTTTGCATTGGAATATATTTAATTTATTACTTGCCAGAAATTAGCAATAAAACTGCAGTTAATTTTTACAATAACAAAAAATCATTTATTGATATTTATAATTGAGCTGGTAAAGAATTGATAAATATAAATTTCAATATTAAAAAAGCTGCTTTATTATTTACAATTACAAGCTTTGTAGCTTATGGTTTATTTACTGCAAATATTATTATGTTTATTCGTGGATTTAAAAAAGCAAACATGTTTAGAATGGTATCATGTCTTGCAATATTTATATTAGCGTTTGTTGCACTTTTCCATGGATTTACCGCAAATGTTTTAGTCGCAGCATCAACCCTTTTAGCAAACTTTTTCTTAGGATTATTTTCAGAATGACATTACCGAGAAAAAAAATTGAATTTCAAAACTGCTGAAACTGGATTACTAGTTGAGGAAATGACGCCACTTGATGAAGTAACACCAATGGTTGCTGCGGAAACAAGTTTAAATGATCAATTCCTTGCTGAAGATATTAATAATTCATTAAAGGAAATTGAAAACATTAATAACAATGATCTTTTCGAAGAACAACAACCATATAATCCACAACAAATTTTAGACAATGCTTCTGCAATAGCAAGTGCACAACCAGAAATAGTTGAAGATGATGATGACGAAGAAGATGAAGTTCCAGCACCAATGACACAAGCTGAGCTAAATGCAATTCACATTCACAAACACATTAACAGTGATTCAGATAGAATTTGAACTGCTATTAAACAACAAGAATCAGAAATTCAAAATTTAGCAGAATATATTAAAACAAATAAAAATAATAATGTTGAAAGTAAACAACAACCTTCAATCATTAATGTGGTTGAAAAACCCATTGCTTCATCATTGATACCTGGGCGTATTGATAGAAACAAGCAATCAAAAGAAGAATATGATAGAATTAAATTAATAATGAGTAATAATTAGGAGTTTATTAAAATGGATAAAGAAAATTACAATATCAAAATCAATGAAGTTAAAGAAAAAATAGTTGAAAAACAAAATGAAATTAACACAACAAAAAATGATATTAAACAACACAAAATGCTATTAAAACAAAAAAAATCAGAATTAAAAGCAATTAAAAGTGAAAAAAAATTATTAAAAAATAAAAAAGCACACATGTAAATCAAAAACGTGAAAACGTTTTTTTTTTTTTTTTTAAATTAATAAAAACAAAATTTGTGTATAATAATAAAGTATTTTCAATACACACGGTATTGTGGAGGAAATTAAGAATGCCAACAATAAATCAATTGGTTAAAAAACCAAGAAAAGAAAAAACTTGAAAAACTAAAGCGCCAGCTTTAACAAAAAGTGTTAATACTTTAAGAAAAAAAACAATTATTGCTAGTTCACCTCAAAAAAGAGGTGTTTGTACTAGGGTTGCAACAATGACGCCTAAAAAACCTAACTCAGCTTTAAGAAAATATGCAAGGGTTAGATTGACAAATGGAATGGAAGTTACTGCTTATATTCCAGGTGAAGGTCACAACTTACAAGAACATAGTGTTGTTTTAATTGAAGGTGGTAGGGTTAAAGACTTACCAGGGGTTAGATATCACATTATTAGAGGAACTTTAGATACTACTGGAGTTAAAGATAGAAAACAATCACGTTCAAGATACGGAGCTAAAAGACCTAAATAATTAGGTTTATTAAATAGGAGACAAAATTATGCGTAAAGGTCAAGCAGAAAAAAGAGATGTATTACCAGATCCAATATACAATTCAAAATTAGTAACACGTGCAATTAATAAAATTATGTATGATGGAAGAAAGGGTGCTGCACAAAACATTCTTTATAAATCATTTGAAATTATTAAACAAAAAACTGGAAAAGAACCAGTTGAAGTGTTTACAAAAGCGATCGAAAATATTAAACCTCAATTAGAATTAAAAGTTAGAAGAATTGGTGGAGCTAATTACCAAGTTCCAATCGAAGTCTCTAGCACAAGACAAACAACATTAGCTTTAAGATGATTAATTAATTATTCAAGATTAAGACATGAAAAAGATATGGTTGAAAGATTAGCAAATGAATTAATAGATGCATCAAATGGTACAGGAGCATCTGTTAAAAAAAGAGAAGACACTCATAAAATGGCAGAAGCAAACAAAGCGTTTGCTCACTACCGTTGATAGTTAGGGAGACTTTATGGCAAGAGATTATAGTTTAGATAAAACAAGAAACTTTGGGATAATGGCTCACATTGATGCTGGAAAAACAACAACCACAGAAAGAATTTTATTTCACACTGGAAAAATTCACAAAATAGGTGAAACCCATGAAGGTGCTTCACAAATGGACTGAATGGCACAAGAACAAGAACGTGGTATCACAATCACTTCAGCTGCCACAACAGCATTTTGACATAATCATAGATTTAACATTATTGATACTCCAGGTCACGTAGACTTTACAGTTGAAGTTGAAAGATCATTAAGAGTTCTTGATGGAGCAGTTGCTGTTCTTGATGGACAAAGCGGGGTTGAACCACAAACTGAAACAGTTTGAAGACAAGCAACAACATATGAAGTTCCAAGAATTGTTTTTGTTAACAAAATGGATAAAATTGGTGCTGACTTTTTATATTCAGTAAAATCAATTGGTGAAAGATTGGGAGCAAAAGCTTCACCAATTCAATTACCAATTGGAGCAGAAGATCAATTTGATGGAATTATTGATTTAGTTAAAATGGAAGCATGACACTTTGATGGTAAAGCAGAAGAAGTGGCAAAACAAATTGAAATTCCTGCTGACTTATTAGATTTAGCAAAAAAATTAAGAAATGAATTAATTGAAACAGCCGTTGAATATGATGAAGAATTAATGATGAAATTCTTAGATGGTGAAGAATTAACAATTGACGAAATAAAATCTGCAATTAGAAAAGGTGTTCTTTCAGCTGAATTCTTTCCAGTATTAGCTGGTTCAGCATTTAAAAACAAAGGTGTTAAATTATTGCTAGATGCAGTTATTGATTATTTACCTTCCCCATTAGATATTCCCCCAATTAAAGGAATCTTAGCAAATGGACAAGAAGCAGAAAGAAAAGCTGCTGATAGTGAACCATTCTCAGCACTAGCATTTAAAATTATGACTGACCCATTTGTTGGAAAATTAACATTCTTTAGAGTTTATTCAGGAGTTCTAAAAAAAGGTAGTTATGTTTTAAATGCTACTAAAGATAAAAAAGAACGAATTGGTAGAATTTTAAGAATGCACGCTAATAACCGTGAAGAAATTGAAGAAGTATATGCGGGGGAAATTGCAGCAGCTGTTGGTTTAAAAGATACAACAACTGGAGATACATTAACAGATGAAAAAAATTCAATCGTTCTTGAATCAATGAAATTCCCTGAACCAGTTATTCACTTGGCATTAGAACCAAAAACTAAAGCCGATCAAGAAAAACTTGGTTTATCACTAAACAAATTATCAGAAGAAGATCCAACTTTTAGAACATATACTGATGAAGAAACTGGACAAACTATTATTGCAGGAATGGGTGAATTACACCTTGATATCATTGTAGATAGATTGAAAAGAGAATTTAAAGTTGAAACTAATGTTGGAGCACCTCAAGTTTCATACCGTGAAACATTTAGAACAAATGCAAAAGTTGATGGTAAATACATCAAACAATCTGGAGGACGTGGTCAATATGGTCACGTAGTAATTGAATTTGCACCAAATGAAGATAAAGGTTTTGAATGAGTTGATAAAATTGTTGGTGGAAAAATTACCAAAGAATATATCAATGCTGCTAAAGCTGGTCTTGAAGACTCAATGAAAAATGGAGTATTGGCCGGATTCCCTATGATAGATATTAAAGCAACTATTGTTGATGGATCTATGCATGAGGTCGATTCATCTGAAATGGCATATAAAATTGCTGCATCAATGGCACTTAAAGAAGCTGCTAAAAAATGTAAACCAGTAATTTTAGAACCAATCATGTCAGTTGAAGTAACTGTTCCTGAAGAATACTATGGAGATGTAATGGGTAACATTTCATCAAAACGTGGATTAATTGAAGGTTCAGAACAAAGAGGAAATGCACAAACAATTAAATCAAAAGTTCCTCTATCAGAAATGTTTGGATATGCAACTGAACTTCGTTCATTTACTCAAGGGCGTGGAAATTATACAATGATTTTCAGTCACTATAATGAAGCACCAAAAAACATTGCTGAAGAAATTATAAAAAAATCAGGAAAAAATTCTTAAAAAAATAATAACATTTTAGTTGTAGTTTAAAATAAAACAAAGTAAAATATAAAATGTTAAATTAAAAAACCAAAAAAAGGAGAAATTTAAAATGGCAAAAGAACAATTTGATCGTAGCTTACCCCATGTTAACATTGGAACAATTGGACACGTTGACCACGGGAAAACTACATTAACAGCCGCTATCACTAAAGTGTTAGCTGCGCAAGGTGGAGCAGAATTTAAAGATTATGCAAATATCGATAATGCACCAGAAGAAAGAGAACGTGGAATTACAATTAACACTTCACACGTTGAATATAAAACAAAAAATAGACACTACGCTCACGTAGACTGTCCAGGTCATGCTGACTACGTTAAAAACATGATTACAGGTGCTGCACAAATGGATGGAGCAATCTTAGTTGTTGCTGCAACTGATGGACCAATGCCTCAAACAAGAGAACACATCTTGCTTTCAAGACAAGTTGGAGTTCCAGCTATTGTTGTATTTTTAAATAAATGTGACATGGTTGATGATGAAGAATTAATTGACTTAGTTGAAATGGAAGTTAGAGAGTTATTAACTCAATACGAATTTGATGGAGATTCAGCACCAGTTATTAGAGGATCTGCATTAGGTGCTTTAAATGGTGAACAAAAATGGGTTGACCGTGTTAATGAATTAATGGCTGCTGTTGATGAATACATTCCAACTCCAACTCGTGATACAGATAAAACATTCTTAATGCCTGTTGAAGACGTATTTACAATTACAGGACGTGGAACTGTTGCAACTGGTAGAGTTGAACGTGGAAAAATTAAAGTTGGGGACAACATTGAAATTGTTGGACTAGTTGCTGAACCTAAAACAGTTGTTGTTACTGGATTAGAAATGTTTAGAAAATTATTAGATTTTGCTGAAGCTGGAGATAACGTTGGAGCATTATTACGTGGAGTTGAAAGAGACGACATCGAACGTGGTCAAGTTATTGCAAAACCAGGAACTATTAAACCTCATACAGAATTAGAAGTTCAAGTTTATGCGCTAACTCAAGAAGAAGGTGGAAGACACAAACCATTCTTTAACAAATACCGTCCACAATTCTACTTCCGTACAACTGATGTTACTGGAGAAGTAAAATTAAAAGCTGGTACAGACATGGTTATGCCTGGAGATAACGTTGAATTAACAATTTCTCTAATTAAACCAATTGCTGTTGAACAAGGAACAAAATTCTCAATCCGTGAAGGTGGAAGAACTATTGGAGCCGGAACAGTTATTAAAATTGTTAAATAATTAAATTAATCAAAAAAATGGAAGAGATTCCATTTTTTTTCTATAAAATAGGAATGTAACTAAATATATAAAGACTTATATAATCCTTCATATCGGGAAGGAGTCTCTACCTAACACCAATGTTAGATTATAAGTTTACTATTTTTTAAGTAGTAACTAGAGAAGTTTTTTGTACGTCTTTAGTTACACTTTTTATTTTATAATTAACAAAATATAGGAGGACACATGGATCATGATCCAATAAATTTTAGATTTAGCAAATTCAAAGCTGTTATGAAAATTGAAAAATATTTTCAATTTGATAAATTACAAACCACTTTTAAGAAAGAAATTATTGGTGGAGTATCAACATTCTTAGCAATGGTTTACATCTTAACTGTTAACCCAGCATTATTAGGTAGTGCTGCATCAATCAACTCAAAAATTGCTCCCATGAATATTGGAGCAACAACAATAAGTTTAAAAGGAGTTTTCTTAGCAACAACACTTTCTACTTTCTTAGCAACTATGATTATGGGATTATTTGCAAACGTCCCAGTTGCTGTATCAACAAGCATGGGGTTAAATGTGTTTTTCACATATACTCTTGCTAATTCAGTAAGCGAGCATAATGAATGATTAGGTTATGAGGGTGCACTTATAGCTGTTATGATTTCATCTTTTGTATTTTTAATATTTTCTATAACGCCTCTGAGATATTATATTATTCAAGCTTTACCAAAATCATTAATAATAATAATGGGTGTTTCAATCGGATTATTTATTGCATATATTGGTTTTGCAGACATGGGTTGATTTAAAATGAATGGTGGTTTACCTAATTCAGATTTATCAAGACTAAAAACTAATTATCCAATGATCTTAATTGGAATGTTAACTTTAGGAATTATGATATTTTTAAATTACAAAAAAGTTTCAGGTGCAGTTATCATTGCAATCATAATTGGATTTATAATTTCTATTATTGTCGCAAATGTTGTTTCAAAAGATTCAAACATAATTAACCAAAATACTTCAGCATTATTTAATTCAAAATTTGATAATATCAAAGATTCATTCAAGCACTATTCTGATATGTTTGTTGGTTTTAAAGATAACATGAAAAATACGTTTTCAGAATTTGGTAATTCAAAAATATGAAAATCACCAACAATGTATGTTTCAATCTTTATTATCTTTTTCTTAAACTTTTTTGATGCGACTGGAACATTAACAGCTGTAACAGTGCAAGTAAATAAAACTAAAAACACAGAATTGACAATACCTCAAAAAGCTTTAGTTGTAGATTCAGCAGCAACAGTTATTGGTTCAGCATTATGTACTTCACCAATGGGAGCATTTATTGAATCAAACACAGGTGTTCAACAAGGCGCAAGAAGTGGATTTGCTTCTTTAATAACAGGATTATTATTCTTATTAGCAGTGGTGGTTGGTCCAATATTTCAAGCAATCCCACAATGTGTAACTAGTGCTGCATGTATATTTGTGGGAATGATGATGATAAGCGAAATTGATTCTATTGAGTGAAAAAAACCAGAGTTTGGAATTTCAGCATTATTTTCAATAATATTCATGCTAGCAACATATAATATTGCCAATGGTGTAGCCATGTCAATTATGATTTATGTATTTATAATGATCGTTACCGGAAAAATAAAAGAGATTAATAAATTTATGTATCTTTTATGTTTAATCTTCTTGCTTTACTTTATCGGACTTTCAACAATTCAATAATAAATAAAAATAGTTTCGACTATTTTTTTTTATTATCTTTTTTTAAATTACAATAATCATATGAGGTAATTAAAATGCTATTTATTTATACAAATATAATTGCAGGATTGTTAGTAATTGCATTGTTAATTACTGCTTTTGCTATGGAAGGTTTTAAATTTAAAGTTAAAACATTACATATAACAATGGTAAGTGTTATATGCGCATTATCAGTAATTCTTACAAATCTTTTAGGTTATAATGTTTCAATTTTTAGTGTTAATATTCATCTATCATTAGGACAATGATTAATGTTTTTAATTGGATTTTACTTTGGTCCAATATTGGGAGTATTGTCTTCAATTGCAACAGACACAATAGGAGATTTAATTAACATTGGTGGAGGTGTTTATCATGCGGGATTTTTACTAAATATTGTTTTGGTAGGTTTCACAGGGGCACTTATAAAATATATGGGAATTAAGCATTTTTTAACTTTAAAAATTATATTATTGTATTCTTTAATATTTTGTATTCAATCACTTATATTAAATCCAATTTGAATTTATTCAATGGGTTTAACTGAATTAGTATATGTTGATTTAGCAATTAAGTTAGCAAAATTACCAGTATCTTTATTTATTTATAATTCACTACTAATAACCACAATTAAGTTTTTTAAAAGTTTTTTATTAACTAATGAAATTGATTTTTGAATCTACAAACCAATTAAAAATAAAAAAAATAAATGAGCTTAAATTTCATTTATTTTTATTATTCCTTTAAAAGTTAATAATTCATCTTTTATTACATTTTCAAAATTAAACTCATTTTTAAAATATTTTAAATAACCACCAGTCATAATTATATTGTTGCAATTAAAATCTTTTATAAAACCATTGATCATATGTTTATGACCAATTATTAAATTTTTTGTTATTTCGTTACAATTATTTAAATTTGTATTAATTTTAAACCCTTTAACCTTTATCGCCAAACCCTCAAGAGAAGTTAAGAGTCCAGGTTGAATAACACAATCAACCAATTTATTATTTTTTATCACGCTAATTGTTGTTGCTGTTCCTAAAGAAATAATTAATCAATGTTTTAATTTGTAATTAAGAGAGCCATAAAAATTTGCAATAATATCAGAACCTATGTTCTTGATATTTTCATAAAAAAATGTTTGCTTTAATTTATTTTCTTTAACTTCAATACACTTAACTTTAAAATATTTTTTTATAATGTTGTCCACTTCACTAACAACTGAACTATATAAAACCAAATCTATTTTATCAATAATTTCAAATTTATCTTTTTCAGTCAAAATGTCATCTGTTAAAAAATCATAACTATTTTTAAAAGTATTATTTTCATAAGTTTTAATTTTAATTTTAGTATTACCAATATCAATTAAAGCAATCATCCTTACGTTTCCTTTTTATTATTATAATTTAAATACATATATTTTATTCAAATACTATTATTGCTTTTTTTGTTTGTTTAAAAATAAAAATTATATTTAGATTATAATTATTTATATACGAGGTGAAAAATGATAACAAAAAATAGTAAAGAAATGAAATTAAGCATTAAAGCAATTGACAAAGATTTTCAAAATGAATTCGTTGCAAAAGATTTTGGTGCTGTTACTTTTGTTTCAGAAGACAAAACAATTTATGTTTGTCTTAATAAAGAAAAACAATGTAAAAGGGCTTTGGAAAAAGTTATTAAAAATTTAGTAAAAGGTTTAAAATATGATGTAAATTTTGAAATAGAATCATTTTTAAATTTTTATAATGATAAAGAACAAATTTTTCAATTAATAGTAGAATGAACATTTTTTGCAAATCACAAACAAATTTCTTATAAAACAGGAAAAAGTAGTGAATCCAAAACAATAAACTTTATTTTTGACAAAGGGTATGATGACTTATTTGAAAAAGCACAAATTAAATCAGAGTTAGTAAACTTTGCAAGAGATCTACAAGATTTACCACCGAACTTAGGAACAACAATTGATATTGCCGAAAAAATTGTTGAAAAAGCTAAAGGAATATCTGGTGTTAAAGTTACAGTTTATAATAAAAAACAAATTGAAGAAATGAAAATGGGATTATTATTAGGTGTTAATGCTGGTAGTCACGTAGAACCAAGAGTTGTTGTGTGTGAATATGTTGGTGACAAAAATGCCGAAAAAATTGCCTTTGTTGGTAAAGGAATAACTTTTGACTCTGGAGGATATAATTTAAAACCTTCAAACTTCTTAAAAGATATGAAATTTGATATGTCAGGAGCAGCAATTTGTTCATCAGCTGTGATGGCACTTGCAAAAGCAAAAGCAAAATGTAATGTTATTTCAATTGCAATGTTAACTGATAATAGAATTGGTGGTAAAGCAACTTTAACTGAATCTGTATTGACTTCAATGAATGGAACTACAGTTGAAATTGGAAATACTGATGCAGAAGGTAGATTAGTATTGGCAGATGGAATCTGCTATGCAGTTAGAAAAGCAAACGCAGACAAAATCGTAGAAGCTTCAACATTAACTGGTGCTATAGATATTGCATTAGGTGCATGATTTACTGGAACATTTTCAACAAATGATTCATTTCACAAAGAATTTGAATTAGCTGCTAAAAAATCTGGTGAACCAATTTGAAGAATGCCAGTAATCGAAGATCATTTAGAAGCAATGAAAAATGCATCTCCAATTGCAGATATGAATAATTCTGAGCCAGGAAGACAAGCTGGATCATCAACTGCTGCAGCATTTTTAAATGTGTTTGCAGAAGGAAAACCATATATTCATTTAGACATTGCTTCAACCGCTGATAAAAACGGAAGAGGGAATGCCCCAATGTTGAAAACAATGTTTGAATTGGCAAATAAATAAAATAAAAAAAATAATGGCAATCCATTATTTTTTTTATAATTCTTCGCCTTTAAGAAGCTTTTCAAGTGTGTGTCCCACACCACCTTCATCATTGGTTAACTCTGTAATTGTTCCTCCAACTTTTTTAAGTTCAAAATTACCATTTTTCATTACAACACCATAACCAACGGTTTGAATCATCTCATAGTCATTCATTTGATCACCAAAGGCAATAACTTCACGAATATCTTTATTATAAAATTGCGCAATAATTTTAGTAGCAATTCCCTTATCAATTAATTTATTTGTTAAAGTGATCATGCTTCTTGTTGCGTGCTCATTTCCTTCCGCCCCATAAACATTTCCAACAGAAACTTTTATTGAGTTTTCATAGTGCTTTAATCGATTTAAAACTATATCTCTATCTTTTTCATCATGTAAAAATAGAACAATGTTTGTTGATGGACCAATTCACTCATCATATGGGTTTGCCACAACACATTCTTTTTCATTAAGAGAAATATGGAAAAAATCCATTAGATCTTTTTGATGTTTCATAATCATTGTTTTTTTATAAGATTCAATAATTAAATTTGAAATGGATGTTTTTATTAAATCATCATTTAATATTTGAAAAATTATGTCTTCACTAATAGGAAGAATTATGCGATTAAAATTACTACTATTTGGATGGTGAATATGTGCACCATCAAAATTACACATCAATGTTGATAATCCTAATTCGTTATATATTTTTTCACTTGCTCTAAATGGTCTTCCAGTTATAATGCAAACATCATGTCCATTTTTTCTGGCATTTATTAAAACTCTCTTAGTATTGGGGTGCATTTCATCACGACCAGATTTAAGAATAGTCCCATCTAAATCAACCATTATTAATCGTTTTAATTTTTTATCCTTTAATTTCATTTCTTCTCCACAAAGATAATTTAAACATAAAATTGCTTAGTGTCAACAATAATAATGTGTGTATGCTAAAATTATTTATATTGTTTTAAGAGGTAAAAATGAAAAAATTATCAACTAATGAAATTAGAAAAATGTGACTTGATTTTTTTATTTCTAAAAAACATCATTTTTTAGATCCTGTAAGTTTAGTACCGATAAATGATCCAAGTTTATTGTGAATTAATTCTGGTGTTGCGACATTAAAACCATACTTTGACGGTCGATTAAATCCGCCTTCAAAAAGATTGACAAATGCTCAAAAAGCAATTAGAACAAATGACATTGAAAATGTTGGGGTTACTGCTAGACACCACACACTATTTGAAATGCTTGGTAATTTTTCAATCGGGGATTATTTTAAAAAAGAAGCAATTACATTTGCATGAGAATTATTAACAAGTGAACAATGATTTGGTTTAAATAAAAATAAATTGTACATCACAGTTTATGAAAAAGATAATGATGCATATGATATTTGAACAAAAGACATGGGTGTTGAAAAAGATCATATTTTTAAATGCTCTAGAGAAACAAATTTTTGAGATGTTGGGCAAGGACCATGTGGACCAAACACAGAAATTTTTTATGATCGTGGTGAAGAGTGAGATCTAAAAAAAATTGGCACACGTTTATTAAGTGATGACATTGAAAACGATAGATATATTGAAATTTGAAATATTGTTTTTTCAACTTTTAACAATGATGGAAAAAATAATTACACTGAATTACCAAGAAAAAATATAGATACTGGTGCTGGATTAGAAAGACTAGCTTCAATCTTTCAAAATGCACCAACCAATTTTGAAACTGATTTATTTTTACCAATAATTAGAGAGATTGAAAAATATACAAAAGAAAAATACACTATTAAAAATTATTTATTATTGAATGAAGAAGAGTCAAAAATAAATACTGCATTCAAAGTTATTGCAGATCATGTAAGAGCAAGTGCTTTTGCAATTGCAGATGGTGTATTTCCTTCAAATAAAGATAGAGGATATGTAATAAGAAGATTAATTAGACGTTCTTGTATTTATGCAAAATCATTAAAAATAAATGAAATATTTTTATATAAACTAGTCGACGTTGTAATCAACATAATGAAATCATTTTATACAAACTTAGAAAAACAAAGTGAAATTATTAAATCAACAATCAAAGAAGAAGAAGAGAAATTCTTTAAAACAGTTACTAAGGGTATTGAAATAATTAATGAGTTAATAAAAACTGAAAAAGAAATTAGCGCAAAAAATGCCATGCTATTATTTGAATCATATGGATTTCCTATTGAACTTACAAAAGAAATTTCAGAACAAAATAATATTAAAATTGATTTAAAAGGATTTAAAAACTTATTAGAGGAAGCAAAACAAAATTCACGTGCTTTTTCTAACGTTAAAAAAGCTTGAAATAAACAATCAAGTATTTTAACCTCTTTAGATGTTGTTTCAAAATTTGTCGGTTATGAAACATTAACAACAAATGATTCTAAAGTTTCATTTATGTTTAAAGATGATGAAAAATTAAATATAGCTAAAGCTAATGACGTTGTAAATATTATTTTAGATAAAACGCCATTTTATGCAGAAAAAGGTGGACAAGCAGCCGACAACGGATATTTAATTGATGCAAATAATATTAAACATGAAGTATGCGATGTTCAATCGGGTCCCAATGGTCAAAGTATTCATACAGTTAAACTTAATGCTGATATTAAAGTTGATGATGTCATTTCAACACTAGTTAATGAGGACAAAAGATTACATACAGCTAAGAATCACTCAGGTACACATATACTGCATGCAGCAATTAGAGAAGTGCTTGGACAAAATGCGATGCAAACAGGAAGTTATAACGATGATCATGGTTTAAGAATTGATATAACTTTTAATAGACAACCAACTGAAGCAGAATTAACAAAAATTTTATTATCTGCTAAAAATGCAATTGCAAAAAAATATAAACGCGAAGTTTATTACACCTCAATAAAAGAAGCAGTTAATAAATATCAGGCACTTGCATTTTTTACAGAAAAATATGATTCAACTGTTAGGGTAGTAAAGTTTGGTGATTATTCATCAGAGTTATGTGGGGGAACACACGTTGACAATTTAGCAGACATTGAAGATATATTTATAACCAATGTCGAATCTAAAGGAAGTGGAGTTTATCGTTTTCATGCGTTAACTTCATTGAAGACAATTAATAATTATTTAAACGAGCAATTTGAAAAACAAAAAAATGAAATAAGTTCAGTTATGAACAAATATTTAAATAATTTTTCAAAAATACAAAAAGATAAAGAATTAGATAAATATATTAAAGAATTAAATTCATTAGAAGTTAGCCAAGAAAATTTATTCAAATTAAAAAAAATAGTTAATGATTTTAAAAACAAATTTAAATTGTTTTCAAAACAAATTGAAAATCAATTGCTAGAAAATAATGTTCGTAAATATTATAATGAAGTTCCTAAAGATATGGGTGATCATAAAGAACTTGAAATTATTACAACTGACTTAGATATAAATGGATTTAAAAAACTATCAGATGTCTTACAAAATAAATTTCCTAATTTAATTTTTAAAGGATTTAATTTAGAAACTAAAATTGTTGTTTTCTCTGTTGGAAAAGATTTACAAAATAAATATAGCGCGATTGAGTTATTTAGAAATGAAACTAAATATAAATTAAAAGGTGGCGGTAATGAAAAATTAGCGCAAGGAAAAATATTGTAAAAAGACCAGAACTTGGTCTTTTTTTATTAATAAAGATAATTATTATTTATCAAAAAATATTTAAAATAATATTGTTTTAGCTTAATTATTAGAGTATAATTTTTTTTGCATGTATATTTTGTATACTGCACTTGCAACACACAGACAAGAGTTGTCTATGTCAAAAGGAGGACAAAATGGCTCAACAAAAAATCAGAATAAAATTAAAAAGCTACGATAATGCAATAGTTGATCAATCAATGAAAAAAATTATTGAAGTAGCAGAAGCTTCTGGAGCTAAAGTAAGGGGACCAATCCCTTTACCTACAGAAAAACAAATTATTACAATATTAAGAGCTGTTCACAAATACAAAGATTCACGTGAACAATTTGAAATTAGAACACATAAAAGAATTTTAGAAATTGTTAACCCAACAGCTAAAACTATAGACTTATTAACAAGAGTTCAACTTCCTACTGGAGTGAACATAGAAATTAAATTATAGAAACTCATTGCAAGAGCAACCAAATATATATGATTAATCAATTGGAGGAAAAAATATGAAAGGAATCTTAGGACAAAAACTAGAAATGTCACAAGTTTTTGATGAAAACGGAAAACTTATTCCAGTTACTATTGTTTTAGTAGAACCAAACAAAGTTCTTGAAGTTAAAACAACAGATAAACATGGTTATAAAAGTTTGAAATTAGGAACAAATGACAAAAGAGAAAATCTAGTTAACAAACCAGAATTAGGACAATTTAAAAAAGTTAATTCTCAACCTAAGCGCTTCGTTAAAGAAATAAGAGACATGGAAGGATTTGCAATTGGCCAAGATATTAAAGTTGCAGATTTATTCCAAGCTGGTGACATTATTGATGTTACAGGTGTTTCTAAAGGTAAAGGATTTGCGGGTGCAATTAAAAGACACAACTATTCAAGAGGACCAATGGCACATGGATCAGGATACCACAGAGGTATTGGTTCTATGGGAGCAATTATCAACAGAATATTTAAATCTAAAAAAATGGCCGGACATATGGGTCATGAAAAAGTTACAGTTCAAAATTTAGAAATTGTAAAAATTATTTCAGATAAAAATATTGTATTAATTAAAGGATCAGTTCCCGGTCCTAAAAAAGGATTTTTAATTATTAAAGAAAATCACAAATGTAAAAATAAAAAAGCTGCTTCAGTTTTAATTGAAAGAAAAAAAGCAAGTTCAACTAAAAATGAACAGCCACATCAACAAGCTGAAGAAAAAGCTTCACAAGAGTAAGTAGGGGGCGAAGATGAAATACAAAGTACTAAACGTTTTAGGTAAATCTGTTAAAGATATTGAACTTAAAAGTTCAATATGAGCGATTAAACCACATCAACAAGCTCTTTATGATACTGTTATAGCTCAACAAGCAGCTTTAAGACAAGGAACAAGAAAAGTTAAAACTAGAGCAGAAGTATCTGGTGGTGGTAGAAAACCATGAAGACAAAAAGGAACAGGTAGAGCTCGTCAAGGTTCTATTAGAGCTCCACAATGAAGAGGTGGGGGAATCACTTTTGGTCCAACACCAAATATTAACTACAAAAAAATGGTTAATAAAAAAGTTAGACAACTAGCATTCAAATCAGCATTAAGTTTAAAAGCAAAAAAAGAAGATTTAATTATTATTGATCAATTCAAATTTGAAAAACCATCAACTAAAGAAATGATTAAAGTTATGAAAAATTTAAAAATTGATGAAGAAAAAACATTAATTGTTTCATTAACAGAAGATGATAACTTAAATAAATCAGCTTCAAACATTCCTGGTGTTAAATCATTTGGGTTTGCTAAATTAAATGTTTATGATTTATTAAACGCAAGCAAATTAGTAATTACAGTTGACGCTGTCGCAAAAATTGAGGAGGTATACGCATAATGCATTTATCAGAAGTAATTAAAAAACCTCTTTTAACTGAAAAAACATATGCCTTAAAAGCAAATAATGAATTTGTCTTTGTAGTTGCTAAAAAAGCTAACAAAGCACAAATCAAAAAAGCTTTTGAAACAATCTTCGCAGTTGAAGTTGAAAGTGTTAGAACAATTAATGTTAACGCTAAAGCTAAAAGAATGGGTAAGTTTGAAGGAAAAACTTCATCATACAAAAAAGCATTTATTAAATTAAAAGAAGGACAAAAATTAGATATTTTAAACGATTTATAGAATCGGTCTAAAAAGGTTGACGAAAAACGGAGGAAATTATGCCAATCAAAAAATACAAGCCAGTTACAAATGGGCGACGTAATATGACTTCATTAGACTATTCAGCTATTTTAACTACAGATACTCCAGAAGGTTCATTGTTAAGCAAGCTAAATAATAAAGGTGGACGTAATAATCACGGTCATATTACAACAAGACACCAAGGTGGTGGACATAAAAGAAAATACAGATTAATTGATTTTAAAAGAAACAAGTTAGATATTGTTGGAAAAATCGCATCTGTTGAATATGATCCAAACCGAAACGCATTCATATCATTAATTAATTATGTTGATGGTGAAAAAAGATATATTCTTTTTGCTAAAGGAATGAAAGTTGGACAAGAAATTATCGCATCAGTTAATGCTGATATTAAAGTAGGTAATGCTGCACCGCTTAAAAATATTCCTGAAGGTACATTAATTCACAATATTGAATTAAGACCAGGAAAAGGTGGACAAATTGCAAGAAGTGCCGGAACATCTGCACAAATATTAGGTAAAGATGAAGAAGATGGAAAATATGTAATTATTAGACTATCTTCTGGAGAAGTAAGAAAAATTCTTGCAGAATGCTTTGCAACCATTGGTGAAGTTGGTAATGAAGAATACAACTTAATTAATTGAGGTAAGGCTGGTAGAAACCGTTGAAAAGGTATTAGACCAACTGTTAGAGGGTCTGTTATGAACCCTAATGATCACCCACATGGGGGAGGGGAAGGACGTGCTCCAATTGGACGTGCTGCTCCATTAACACCATGAGGTAAAAAAGCTCTTGGAGTTAAAACGCGTAACAAGAAAAAAGCTTCTACAAAACTTATTGTAAGAAGAAAAGGTAAATAGGAGGTAAGATGTCAAGATCATTAAAAAAAGGCCCATTTGCAGATGATTACTTATTAAAAAAAGTTGATGCAAAAGGCGACAACAAAAAAGAAGCTATCAAAACATGATCAAGAAGATCATCAATATTTCCAAGTTTTGTAGGAAGCACATTCGCTGTTTACAATGGTAAAGAATT
Source organism: Spiroplasma endosymbiont of Crioceris asparagi (assembly GCF_964020035.1). Taxonomy (NCBI): domain Bacteria; kingdom Bacillati; phylum Mycoplasmatota; class Mollicutes; order Entomoplasmatales; family Spiroplasmataceae; genus Spiroplasma; species Spiroplasma endosymbiont of Crioceris asparagi. The sequence continues at coordinate 636,795 of NZ_OZ026475.1, read as the reverse complement.
CATCAATGTTTATGTAACTGAAGATATGGTTGGACACAAATTGGGAGAATTTGCTCCAACTCGTAAATTCGGTGGTCACGGTGATGACAAGAAAAAGAAATAGGAATTAGAAGAGGACTACGTATATGGAAGCAACTGCTAAATTAACTATGATAAGAATATCACCAAGAAAAGTGAGACTAGTAGCAAATACTATTAGAAATAAAAAAATTGATGAAGCTATAATAATATTAAACAACTTAGATAAAAAATCTTCAGAACCAGTATTGAAGTTATTAAAATCAGCAATTGCAAACGCTGTTAATAATAATGGAGCAGAAGCAGATAAATTATTTGTTAAAACAATACTTGTTAATGAAGGACCAACATTAAAAAGAATTAGACCAAAAGATCATGGAAAAGCATTTCAAATATTAAAAAGAACAAGTCACATTGTTATTGCAGTTAGTGATGAAGAAAGAATAGGAAAGGTTAAATAAGTATGGGACAAAAAGTATCACCAAATGTATTAAGACTTGGTATTATCCGTGGATGACAAGCTCGTTGATATGCAGAAAAAGATGAATATGTTAAATGATTACACCAAGACATTGCCATCAGAAAAGCAATCTTAAAAAAATACAAAAATGCTTCAATTGCAAAAATTGAAATTGAAAGAACTAACAAAGAAATCATTTTGTTCTTACATACTGCAAGACCAGCCGTTCTTTTAGGACAAGATGGAAAAAACATTAAAGAAATTATTCTTCACACTCAAAAAGCAATTCGTGATAGACATGCAAAATTAAAAATTAATGTTGTAGAAATTAGAAACCCTGATGTTAATGCCTTATTGGTTGCACAATTTATTGGAGAACAAATTGCTAATCGTGCTTCATTTAGAACTGTACAAAAATTAGCTATTAGAAAAGCACTTAAAGCTGGAGCAAAAGGAATTAAAACTAGTGTTTCTGGAAGATTAGGTGGAGTTGATATGGCAAGAACAGAAGGTTATCTAGAAGGTTCAGTACCGTTATCAACTTTAAGAGCAGATATCGATTATGCATTGTATGAAGCAAAAACTACATATGGGCAAATCGGTGTTAAGGTTTGAATTAATCATGGAGAAATCTTAGAGAAAAAACCTTACTTAAAAAAAATGACCAGAGATACTGATAATAAAAAAGAATCAACATTCAAAAGACCAAATCAAAGATATAACAATAATAAACCTAGAGTAGCTGATAAAAAGGGGGTCAAATAATATGTTAATGCCTAAAAGAGTTAAATATCGTAGACCTCACAGAGTGAGCTATGAAGGAAAAGCTAAAGGTGCTAAATATGTTGCCTTTGGTGAATATGGATTAATGTCATTAGATGGTGCTTGAATTACTTCAAGACAAATTGAAGCTGCCCGTGTTTCTTTAACAAGATACATGAAAAGATTTGGTAAAGTTTGAATAAGAATTTTCCCACATATGGCAAAAACTAAGAAACCCTTAGAAGTTCGTATGGGATCAGGAAAAGGGTCACCAGAAGAATGAGTTGCAGTAGTAAAAACAGGACAAATTATGTTAGAAGTAGCAGAAGTTTCAGAAGAAGTTGCTTATGAAGCTTTAAGACTTGCAATGCATAAATTACCTGTTAGATGCAAAATTGTAAAACGAGGTGAAGAAAATGTCTAAAACTTCAGATAAATTAATTGAATTAAGAGCAAAATCTGTAAATGATTTAATGAAACTTAATGAAGAAAAAAGAGCTGAATTATTCGCTTTAAAATTTCAAGCAGCAGTAGGAAGTTTAGAACAAACTCACAAAATTAACGAATTTAAAAAAGATATTGCAAGAATTGAAATGCTTTTAACTGAAAAAATTAAAGGTGAATCAATTAAAAAAATTGCTAAAGTTAATTACAAAAAAATTGTTACTGAAGCTGAAAAACAAGGAAAAGCAGTTCGTAAAAAACAAAGAGAAATGATCAAACAAATGCAAGAACAACAACTTGCACAACAAAATGGTATTTCTCCTTCTGAGGGAGACGACTTTACTGCCGCAATGTTAGCTGGTGCAGGTGTTGAACCTAAACCAGTAGTTAAAGCAGAAAAATCAGAACCTAAAACAGCAACCAAAAAAGCTGAACCAAAAAAAGAAACTGCTAAAAAACCAGCAGCAAAAACAACTGCAAAACCAGCAGTTAAAAAAGAAACTGCTAAAGTAGCAAAACCAGCAACCAAAAAAGCTGAACCAAAAAAAGAAACTGCTAAAAAACCAGCAGCAAAAACAACTGCAAAACCAGCAGCAAAAACAACTGCAAAACCAGCAACCAAAAAAGCTGAACCCAAAAAAGAAACTGCTAAAAAACCAGCAGCAAAAACAACTGCAAAACCAGCAGTTAAAAAAGAAACTGCTAAAGTAGCAAAACCTGCTGCTAAAAAAGCTGAACCCAAAAAAGAAACTGCTAAAAAACCAGCAGCAAAAACAACTGCAAAACCAGCAGTTAAAAAAGAAACTGCTAAAGTAGCAAAACCTGCTGCTAAAAAAGCTGAACCCAAAAAACCTAGTAACAAAAAAATTACAACCAAAGAAGCATTAGGTGATGATTTTCAAAGAATTGAATTAGATTTACCAAAAAAACCAAAACAAGCCAAAACATATGTATTCGGTCAAAATAAAAAAACTCTAGATAAAGAGCTTCAAGAATACAATAAAAAACAAGGCAAAAAATAAAGAGGTTAAGAATTAATGGAAAGAAATAATATAAGAAAAACATTAGTTGGAAAAGTTGTTTCAGATAAAATGGATAAAACAATTACTGTTTTAGTTGAAACATACAAAAACCACCCAAGATACAAAAAGAGATATAAATATTCTAAAAAATATAAAGCACATGATGAACAAAGTATTGCTAAATTAGGTGATAGAGTTGAAATCATGGAAACTAGACCTTTAAGTAAAACAAAAAATTTTAGAATAGTTAAAGTATTAGAGAAAGCAATTATTTAAGGAGCGCGATTATGATACAAACAGAATCAAGATTAAAAGTTGCCGATAATACTGGTGCAAAAGAAATATTAGTTATCCGTAATTTGGGTGGAAGTGTTAGAAAATTTACTAACATTGGAGATGTTGTTGTGGCAACAGTTAAACACGCCTCACCTGGTGGAATGGTTAAAAAGGGTCAAGTTATTAAGGCTGTAATTGTAAGAACTGTAAGAGGGATTAGAAGAGAAGATGGTAGTTATATCAAATTCTCAGAAAATGCAGCTGTTATTGTTAAAGATGATAAAACACCAAGAGGATCACGTATCTTCGGGCCTATCGCGAAAGAAGTTAAAGATGCAGGTTTTGTTAAAATTGCATCTTTAGCACCGGAAGTAATTTAATGGAGGTCACAATGAATAAAACAAAATTAAAACAAGGTGATGCCGTTATTGTTATTGCTGGTTCTCACAAAGGTAAACAAGGACCAATTTCAAGATTTAACAATGATAAAAGCAGAGTTTATATTAAAGGAATCAAAGGATTAAAACATAAAAAACCTTCTCAAAATGGTGAAGAGGGTGGAATTATTGAAATAGAAGTTTCAGTAGCAATTTCTAATGTGGCAATCGTTGATCCAAAAAATAAAAATAAGTTCAGTAAAATAGGTTACAAAGAAGTAAATAAAAACAAAGTAAGAATAGCTAAAAAATCTGGAACAGTTATTAAATAGTTGGAGGAATTATGAATAAAGAAATGAGTATGTTAGAAAAACACTACAAAGAAAATGTAGTTCCTGAACTTATGAAAGAATTTAAATATTCTTCAATTATGGAAGTTCCAAAATTAGAAAAAATAGTTATTAATATGGGTGTCGGTGATGCAGTTCAAGATTCAAAAAAACTTGATGATGCAGTTGCTGAACTAGCACTTATTACTGGTCAAAAACCATTAATTACAAAAGCAAAAAAATCAATCGCAGTTTTCAAACTACGTGAAGGTATGCCAATTGGATGTAAAGTTACATTAAGAGGAAAAAAAATGTATGACTTTATGTCTAAGTTAACTAATTCAGCCCTACCAAGGGTTAGAGACTTTAAAGGAGTTTCTAAAACTGGATTTGATAAACAAGGTAACTACACAATGGGAATCAAAGAACAAATTATATTTGTAGAAATTGATTATGATAAAGTTAAAAAAATCCGTGGTATGGATATAACATTCGTTACAACAGCAAAAAGCAAAGAGGATTCATTTTCATTATTAAAAAAAATGGGAATGCCATTCACTAAGTAGGAGATAAGATGGCAAAAAAATCATTAAAAGTAAAACAAGCTAAAGTTGCTAAATTTAAAGTTAGAAAATATACAAGATGTGGAAAATGTGGTAGACCGCACTCAGTGTTGAAAAAATTCAACCTTTGTCGTTTATGTTTCAGAGAATTGGCTTACAATGGTCAAATTCCTGGTATTAAGAAAGCATCATGATAAGGAGATAAAAAACTATGACAACAGACGTAATCGCAGATATGCTTACAAGAATTAGAAATGCGAATCAACGTTTTCATGAAAGCGTAATGATTCCTGGATCTAAAGAAAAACTTGAAATAGCTAAAATCCTTAAAAAAGAAGGTTTCATTGAAGACTACAAAATCACAAAAGACTTCAAAAAAGATATAACAATAACTTTAAAATATGTTGGAAAAACAAGAGTAATTAGCGGATTAAAAAGAATCTCAAAACCAGGACTAAGAGTTTATTCATCAAAAACAGAAATTCCCCAAGTTTTAAATGGACTTGGAGTAGCAATCATCTCAACTTCAAAAGGAATCATTACAGATAAAGAAGCACGCCAAAAAAATGTTGGTGGCGAAGTTCTTGCATTTGTTTGATAATAGGAGGAATATTTAATGTCACGTATCGGAAATAGAATATTAACTGTTCCAACAGGAGTAGAATTTAGAGTTGATGAAAATAACTTAGTGGTTGTAAAAGGACCAAAGGGAGAACTATCACAAAGATTCTCACCATTGATCAAAATAAGCTTAGAAAATGGTTCAATCTCAACAACAAGAAGTAACGAAGTAAAACATACCAAACAATTACATGGAACAACTAACTCAATTATTAGCGGAATGCTAGAAGGAGTAAGTAAAGGTTTCTCAAAAGAATTATTAATTGTCGGTGTTGGTTATAAAGCAGCATTGGCAGGTAACAAAATTAATCTTTCATTAGGTTATTCACACCCCGTTGATTTCACAGTTCCTAAAGGAATTACTGTTGAAATTCCAAAACCAACAATTATTAAAGTTTCAGGAATTGACAAACAATTAGTGGGACAAGTTTGTGCAGAAATTAGAGCATTTAAAAGACCAGAACCATATAAAGGTAAGGGTATTAAATACAGTGATGAAAAAATTATTAGAAAAGAAGGAAAAGCAGCCGGTAAATAGACTGCTAAGAGGTTTTTAAAAAATGAAATACACTAAAGAAGAAGCAAGAAAAAGAAGACATTTTAGAATTAGAAACAAAATCCAAGGTACAAAAGCAAGACCGAGACTAAATGTTTTTAAATCAAATCAATACTTCTATGCTCAAATTATTGATGATTTTAAAGGGGTAACCCTTGTATCATCTTCATCACTAAAAATGGATTTAAAAAATAAATGTAATATTGAAGCTGCAATTGCTGTTGGAAAAGATATAGCCAAAAAAGCAAAAGCAAAAAAAATATCAACTGTTGTATTCGACCGTGGAGGATACTTATTCCATGGTAAAGTTAAAGCATTTGCTGAGGCTGTTAAAGAAGAAGGAATTCAATTCTAATTAAAGGAGATTATTCGATGTCAGAAGAAAATAAAGTAAAAACAGCAGAACCAAAAAGAGACTTTACTAAAAATAATAATGGTAAAGGCGGGTTTAACAAAAAACCTTCAAGAAACAATAAAGATGGTTTTAAAAGAATAAAAGAAGAAGATCCTTATACAGAAAAATTAGTTGCAGTTAACCGTGTTACTAAAGTTACTAAAGGTGGAAGAAGATTCAGGTTTGGTTCAGTTGTCGTTGTTGGTGATAAAAAAGGTAGTGTTGGTTTAGGAACAGGAAAAGCTAATGAAGTTCCAGATGCAATTAAAAAAGCATCTAAACAAGCTAGAAGATTTTTAATCAAAGTCCCAACAGTTGGAACAACAGTTCCTCATGAAATAATTGGAAAATTTGGAGCGGGTAGAGTATTAATCAAACCAGCAAAACCAGGTACTGGAGTTATTGCCGGGGGTCCTTCACGTGCAGTTATTGAATGTGCAGGAATTGGTGATGTTTATGTTAAATCATTAGGATCAAATACACCAATAAACATGATTAGAGCAACATTGAACGGATTAGAAAATCTTTCATCAGCTAAAGAAGTTATGTACTTAAGAAAAGGTATTAAATTAGATACTAAAAAAGAAGCTGCAAAACCAGCAACTAAAGATTATACTGCAAAACCAGCCGCAAAACCAGAAGTTAAAAAAGAAGCTGCAAAACCAGCCGCAAAACCAGAAGTTAAAAAAGAAGCTGCAAAACCAGCCGCAAAACCAGAAGTTAAAAAAGAAGCTGCAAAACCAGCAACTAAAGAATCTGCTGCAAAACCAGCTGCAAAAAAGTAGGAGGTAAATAAGTATGAAATTACATGAATTAAAATATACAAAAGGTTCAAAACAAACTCCTACAAGAATTGGTAGAGGGATGGCTTCAGGAAAAGGTAAAACATCTACTAGAGGTCACAAAGGTCAAAATTCTAGATCTGGTGGTGGAACAAGACCTGGTTTTGAAGGGGGACAAACTCCTTTGTTTAGAAGATTACCAAAAATTGGTTTTACAAATATTAACAAAAAAGAATACAAAATTTTTAACTTAGAAGTTTTAGATAAATTAAAAATTTCTGAAATTAATCATGACACCTTATTTGAACAAAAAGTAATTAAAAATAAAAATGTTTTAATTAAAGTTTTAGGTAGAGGCGAAATCACTAAAAAACTTAATTTAAAAGTAAATAAAATATCAGAAACTGCTAAAAAAGCAATTGAAGCTGCCGGGGGTAGCGTAGAGGTGATTTAGGTGGCTAAAAAATTAGTTCCCAACAAAGAAAAATTAAACAAGAACAGTTTTGAGAAAAAAGGTTTTTTTGTAAAAAATAAAGATCTTTTAAAAAGAATTCTTTTTACAATAATTGTTCTTGTGATAATTAGAATAGGAATGTTAATTGTTGTTCCTGGTATTCAAATGAATGACAATAGCAACAGCGAAGCTGACAAACAAGAGTTTTTCAACCTTCTTTCTACATTAGGAGGGGGGAATATGGGAAAATTTTCAATTTTCTCATTAGGTGTTTCCCCCTATATCACTGCTTCTATTATTACTCAGTTATTATCAACAGATGTGATTCCGATTTTATCACAATGAACAAAATCTGGAGAACGTGGTCGTAGAAAGTTAGATAAACTAACAAAAGCATTAACAATTCCATTTTGTGTAATGCAAGGAACAGCAACAATATTTACACTAAAACAATATGGAATGATTACTCCAAAATGAGAACTTGATGGAACAGTTCCTGGTCCAATATTCTATTTCTTATTAGTTCCATTAGTTATGTTGGCTGGGACATTCATTATGTTATGAATGGCTGATCAAATAACTATTAAAGGAATTGGAAATGGAGTTTCAATAATAATCTTTGCGGGGATAGTTGCAAAACTTCCTTCAAACTTCATAAAAACTTATGATTTCTGAGCAAGTAATTCAAAAGAAAACACAATATTATTTTCAGGTTTAATTAACTTCTTAATATATATTGCAGCATTCTTATTTGTTATTTTGATTATTACATTAGTTAATGAAGGTGAAAGAAAAATTCCTATTCAACAAACTGGTAGTGGTCTCGCTTCTGTTAAAGAACATATACCATACTTGCCACTTAAGGCAAATAATGCAGGGGTTATTCCAGTTATCTTTGCCTCAGCACTAATTTCAACACCAATCACCATTTCACAAATAGTACAAATCTCAAATCCTACAAGTGGGTTTGTATGATTCTGTAATAACATCTTGTCATTTCAACAATGAGCAGGAATATCAATATATGCTATTTTGATTATTATGTTTACATTCTTGTATTCACAAGTGCAAATAAATCCAGAAAAGATTGCTGATAATTTTAAAAAATCAGGAACATTCATTCCTGGTATAAAAACAGGTGAAGACACTAGAAAATTCTTAAGTGCAACGATTAATAGATTAAGTTGTATGGGATCATTGTTCTTAGCATTTCTAGCAGCACTACCTTATATAATTGCAAAACTTACAGATTTACCAAGTAACCTTGCAATTGGTGGTACTGGATTAATAATTGTAATCTCTGTTGCGTTGCAAACAACACAACAATTAAAAGGTAGATTAATTCAACAATCATTTATTGATAAAAAGTTTGATAAATTTGATTCTGATAATTCTTCTACACACATATGATAGGAAAAGAAATATGAATGTTATATTTTTAGGAGCTCCAGGTTCTGGAAAAGGAACTGTCTCAGAATTATTGATTAAAAAAAATAATTTTATACAATTATCAACTGGTGATTTATATAGAGAGCAAATTGCCAAACAAACACCATTAGGAGTAGAAGCAGCTTCATATATGAATGCTGGTAAATATGTACCTGATGAAATAACAATTAAAGTTGTAAAAGGCTTTTTGCAAGAACACAATGATAAATTAATTTTTGATGGGTTCCCAAGAACAATTGCGCAAGCTGAAGCACTAGATACAATTTTAAAAGATTTAGCAAAACAAGTTGATAAAGTTATTTATTTAAAATGTGACTCTAAAGTTATTATTGAAAGATTAACTGGAAGATTAATTTGCCCGAAATGTAAAAAAAGTTATCATGTGGTTTCATTAAAACCTAAAAAAGAGGGTATCTGTGATAATGATGGTAGCGAGTTAATTAAAAGACCAGATGATCAAGAAGATAAAATTCAAGTTAGACTAAATGAATATAACACTTTAACTAAACCTTTAATTGAATACTACAAAGATAAAATTGTAGAAATTCAAGCAGATAAAGGCGGTCCAGAGGACCACTATAACAACATCATTAAGGAAATAAACAAGTAATGAACATTACCATCAAAAACGAAGATGAAATTGAATTAATGAAAGTAGCGGGTAAAGTCTTGGGCGAGGCTTTATATCATTTAAAAGAAATGATAAAACCTGGAATTAATTGTTTAGAACTAGATAGTTTTTTTAAAACTTTTATTGAAAAAAATAATTGTCAATCAAATTTTAAAAATTATTATGGTTATCCAGCATACACATGTATTTCTGTTAACGAACAATTGATTCATGCTATTCCTAGAAATTATTTATTAAGATCTGGTGATATAGTATCAATAGATGCTGGTTGCATATACAAAGGTTATAATGCAGATGCAGCATTTACAAAAATCTGTGGAGACTCAAAAGACCCTGAGCACACAAAACTAGTAGAAGTTACTGAAAAATCACTTTATCTAGCAATAGAAAAAATAAGTGATGGTGTGAGAATTGGTACACTTTCTTCTACAATTCAAAAATATGTCCAAGGAGAAGGTTTTTATTTACCTGTTGAATTTTCTGGACATGGAATTGGAAAACAAATGCATGAAGATCCATTAGTTCCAAATACTGGAAGTGATAATACAGGAATGCGTTTGAAAGAAGGAATGACAATTTGTATTGAACCAATGGTTCAAATAGGAACAGCTAAAATAAAAATCTTAGATGACAAATGAACAGTTGTTTCAAAAGATTCTTCAATGGCTGCGCATTTCGAACACACAATTTTAGTAACAAAAAAGGGTTATGAAATTTTGACCACAATTAAACCAATGGAGGATTAATGGCAAAAGAAGATTATTTAGAAGTTAACGGTGTTATCACTGAAGTACTTCCAAATGCAACATTTAAAGTGAAATTAGAAAACGACATGATTATTGATGCCCACGTGTCTGGTAAAATCCGTATGAATTACATTCGCATCTTACCGGGAGACAAAGTAACTGTCGCAATTTCACCATATAACCCCACACGTGGAAGAATAACATATAGATTTAAGTAATAAATTAAATTACATTGGAGGAAACGATGAAAGTAAGATCATCTGTTAAAAAAATATGTGACAAATGTCGCGTTATCAAAAGAAAAAGCCGTGTAATGATTATTTGTGAACAACCAAAACATAAACAACGTCAAGGATAGAAGGAGATATATATGGCTCGTATTAGCGGAGTAGAAATACCAAACGACAAGAGAGTTGTTATAGCTCTAACATACATTTACGGAATCGGTTTATCAACATCACAAAAAATCTTGGCTGATTCAAATATTGATGAAAATGTTAGAGTAAAAGATTTGAACAACGATCAAATTAAAACAATTACTCAAAGAATATCAAAAGAAAAAACAGAAGGTGACTTAAGAAGAGAAGTTGCCTTAAACATTAAACGTCTAATGGAAATTGGAAGTTATCGTGGAATGAGACACAGAAAAGGATTGCCAGTGCGTGGACAATCTTCAAAACAAAATGCTCGTACACGTAAAGGACCACGTAAAACTGTGGCCAATAAGAAAAAATAGGTAGGTTAAATAATGGCTAAACCAAAAAGAAACGTTAAGAAAAAAATTAAAAAAAATATACCAAAAGGTATAGCTCATATTCACGCAACATTTAACAATACTATTGTTACAATATCAGATGAGCAAGGTAATGTAATTTCATGATCAAGTGCTGGAACACTTGGATTTAAAGGAAGCAAAAAATCAACTCCTTATGCTGCTCAATTAATTTCAGAAGCTGCTGGTAAAGGTGCCATCGACAGCGGAATGAAAAAAATTGCAGTTGAAATTAAGGGTCTAGGACCTGGTAGAGATGCTGCTATTAGAAGCTTACAAGGTGTTGGACTAGAAATTTATTCAATTAGTGATACTACTCCAAATCCACACAATGGTGTAAGACCAAGAAAGAGACCAAGAGGTTAATATGAAACAATTTACTAGACCAGAATTAAAAATGACTGAAAATGTTATTCAAAAAAATTACGGAGAATTTAAAATAGAACCTCTTGAAAGAGGATTCGGAATTACACTAGGTAATGCATTAAGAAGAACTTTAATTAGTTCAACTCCAGGAGCAGCAATTTATGCAATTAAAATAACTGGAGCAAATCACGAATTTTCAGGAATTAATGGAATTGTTGAAAACACAAGTAGAATTGTACTTAATGTTAAAAAAATTGTTTTAAAAATTGATGCAAACATGTTTGAAGATGGAGAAGTTGCTAAGTTAACTTTAAATTCTTCAAAAGAAGGTGTAGTTAAAGCAGGAGATATTGAATGTCCTGCTGGTGTAGAAATTTTAAATAAAGACCAAGTTATCTGTAATATTGCAGATGGTGGTGTTTTAGAAATGATTTTACAAGCTAAAAACTCAAGAGGTTATTCTTCTTTTAAAGAAAATAAAAAAGAAAAATTAGAAATAGGTTCAATTACAATTGATTCTAATTATTCACCAATTGTTAATGTTTCATATGATATTGAATCAACAAACATTGGAAAAGCAATGGATTTTGAATCATTAATTTTAAAAATAACAACTGATGGTTCTATTTCACCTTCTGAAGCAATTTCAATTGCTTCAAAAATCATTATCGATCACTTAACAGTATTTATGGAATTAACAGAAAATGTTAAAAATCTTGAAACATTAGGTGTTGAAAAGGATGAAGATGAAAAAGAGTTAGATAGATTAATTGAAGACTTAGACTTCACACAAAGATCATTAAATTGCTTGAAACGTGCTAATGTAAATACATTAAGAGACTTAGTTGAAAAAACAGAATACGATATTCAAGAAATTAGAAATCTTGGTAAAAAATCATTAAAAGAAATTAAAGATAAAGTAGCTCAATTAGGGTTAACTTTTAAAACAATTTAGTAGGGGGTAAGATATGTCATACATGCAAAAACAAGGCCAAAATACAGCCTGAAGAGTCGCTTTAATGCGTAACTTAACAACTGAATTAATTGTTAAAGAAAGAATTGAATTAACTGAAACAAGGGCTAAAGAATTAAGAAGACATTTTGATAAAATGGTTACACTTGCTAAAAAAGGTGATTTACACTCAAGAAGACAAGCAGCAGCTTGATTAAGAGATATTGATGCTTCTGAAAAAGAAACTGCTCTACAAAAACTATTTGATAAAATTGCAAAAAAATATAAAGATAGAAATGGTGGATATACCAGAATATTAAAACTTGATAATAGAAAAGGTGACAACGCACCAATTTGTATTATTGAATTAGTTTAATAACACACAAAAAACGAGGCAACTCGTTTTTTTGGTTTATAATTTATTTAAATAAAAGGAGATATATGAACAAAACAAAATGAAATTTTAAATTAACATTTAAAAAACAATGAACAAAAGAATTTCGATTTTGATATAAATTATTTTTTGGTTTAATTGGTTTAACAATGGTAACATGAGGATTTTTTTATGGAATGAGTAATAATGGGATTAATGATAAATATAAAGGCAGTTTTATATTTTATTGTTTACAAACCACATCATACTTTACATGACAAACAAACATGTTAGTAATTGTTTGATTTATTTACGGGGCAATTCACCATGATAAAGAAGGCCGTAGTGGATTAAACGGAATTAATTGATCTTGAGCAATAACTACATTTATAACTTGTACAATGCTTATTCCACATTTATGATTTTTACCAACAGAATTAATTTCAAATGCTTTAGCAAAAAAAGAATTAGCAGATTTGGGTAAAGAAGGTTGAACTTATGTAAGGGAAGCAAACAACCAAACATATGGTAGTGAATTATCGGGAACAGTAGTTGTTTTAATAACAGAGTTTTTTCACTTATTAATGCCATTATCAATGATATTTTATCTATGCTTTTGATTTAAAGCTGATAAAGAATATCTAGTAGATCTAAAAAAAGTAATGAAACAATATATACCATTTATTTGTTTATATCCAGTTTTATTTTCTATAGTGACAATATGTATTGGAGAACTTAAATATTTAGGTGGCTTTAAATATGATCAACAATATCCTTACTTCTTTTTCTTTATTCATGAAAATGGTCACAATCCAGATTATACTTGAGTAATTAAAGCTCCAGATGGTCATACTGAACAAACAAATTGAATGTCTTATCCACTAGCAGGAATTCATATAAGTGGAGCAGCATGAGCAATAATAACAACATTCCTTTTCCTAGCAATAATTATAGGTTTTGGAACACTGTATTACTGAACATTAATTAAAAAAGCAAACAAAATTAAAAATACTGTTAACTAACAGTATTTTTTTTATTACTATTATTATTTATTTTTATTTTTATTTAGATTATAATAATTACAATTTAGATTGGAGTTATCTATGGCTGAAGAAAAAATAATTTTAAATGAAACTGATTTAAATAATTTTAAAATTTTGTTAAATGAAAGAAATAACAAACTATATAGTAGAGCAAGAAGATGAACTAAAACAAAAGCGAAATTTTCCAAAAGGGAAGCTACAAAAGATGAAGTTAAATTAGCAGAGGAAAAATATAAAGAAGCTAAAGTTGATTTCAAAGCAGCATGCGATATTTCTCAATTTGAAAAATTTTATAATCAAGAAAAACAAGAATTTAGCAAAATTAATAAGACAGATGTAAATTATGATAAATTATATGCAAATTTAGTATTTGCTAAAAATTTATTAGATGGTGCTAAATTAGCAATTAAAGATAAAGGTAAAACAGCAGTTTTATCTAAAATAAACAACATTGCTTTAAAATGTTCTAATTTATCTTTTAGTTATAGAAGTGATTTACCTTTAGTTTTAAAAGATGTTAACTTTGAAATTAATCATGGGGAATATGTTGCTGTGATTGGTCATAATGGGAGCGGTAAATCAACACTATCAAAATTAATTATTGGTGTTATTAGACCAAATGATGGAGAAATTTATGTTTTTGGAAATATTGTTACTTCTGGAAGTTTACCATTCATTAGAAAATTTTTAGGAATTGTATTTCAAAATCCGGATAATCAATTCATTGGTTCAACAGTTAAAGATGATATTGCTTTTGGTTTGGAAAATAGAAGAGTTGATCCACAATTAATGCCAGATATAATTTATAAGTCTGCTCAAAGAGTTGGTATGGAAGAGTTTCTAGATCATGAACCATTAATGTTGAGTGGTGGTCAAAAACAAAGAGTTGCTATTGCTTCAACCTTGGCGTTGTCACCAGATATTATTATTTTTGACGAAGCATCAAGTATGCTTGATCCTAAAGGAAAAAAAGAAGTTAAAGAAATAATGAAAGATCTAAGAAGATCAAATGAAAAAACAATTATTTCAATTACTCATGATATGGATGAAATTTTAAATGCTGACAAAGTTATTGTTATGAATGGTGGAGAATTGGTGCGTTTTGGTACACCAAGTGAAGTTTTAAGAGATAAAGAATTTATTAAATCAATTAGTCTTGATGTTCCTTTCGTAACAAAGGTTATTGATGAGTTTAATAAACAAGGAGTTAATATTAGTCACACAACTGATATAGATGAAGTGGTAGAAGAATTATGTCAAATAAATTAACAAAAGAAGAAGTAAATATTAAAAAGGCTTATTTAAAAGAACTTGAAGATTTTAGGAAAGCCGATAAAATTCCTGCTAAAAAAAGAGTTAAAGAAGTTAAGGCTTGATATGCTAGCGTTGAAAAAACAAAGTTAAATAAATCACTTTATAAAACAAAACTAAACGATGCCAAACAACCATTATTTCATTATGATGGTGATATATCTTTAGAAAATGTATCTTATACTTATAATCCTAATTCACCATTTGAATTTAAAGCATTGGATGAAACTAGTGTAACTTTTAAAAAAGGAATTATTACTGCTGTTATTGGAACTACTGGTAGTGGTAAATCAACTTTGATTCAATTAACTAATGGTTTAATTATTACTGATACTGGAAGAACAAAAGTTGGTGATTATCAAATTCCTGCGGGAACTAAAAAAATTAGTGAAATTAAAAAGTTAAGAAAAGAAGTAGGATTAGTTTTCCAATTTCCCGAATACCAATTATTTGAAGAAACAATTGAAAAAGATATTTCTTTTGGACCAATTAATTTAGGGGACAACAAACAATTATCAATTCAAAAAGTTCCAGAACTATTAGAAATTGTTGGATTACCTAAAGAATATTTAAAAAGAAGTCCATTTGGATTATCTGGTGGTCAAAAACGTCGTGTTGCAATTGCTGGTATTATTGCAATGGATGGTGGAACACTTGTTCTTGATGAACCTACTGGAGGATTAGATCCAAAAGGTGAAGAAGACTTTATGAGTTTGTTTAAAAGATTAAATGTTGAAAATGGGAAAAGAATTATTATTGTTACTCACAACATGGATCATGTTTTACAAATTGCTGATGAAGTTGTAGTAATGGAAAAAGGTAAAGTTGCTTTAATTGGAAAACCAAATGAAATATTCAAAAATGAAGAGTTATTAGAACGTCTTTCAATTGAACCACCAAAGTTATATCAATTGGCTTATAAATTAGCAAAAAAAGGTATCAATATTCTTGATAAGGAATTTAAAACAGTAAAAGAACTTGTTGAAGAAGTTAAAAAAGTTTTAAAAAAATAAGGAGAAAAATTATGAGAATGGTTTTTGGGAGATATATCCCTGGTAATTCACTAATTCACAAACTAGATCCAAGATTAAAATTATTTTTAATAATATCTTTAATTGTGTCACTTTTTATTCCAATTGGTGCTTTGGGTTTATCATGTTTGGGATTATTTATAATTTGTTTATATGTTATTAGTGGTTTAAAATGAAAAATGCTATCTAAACTAGTTTTTCCAATTTTATTCATATTTATTGTTTTATTAATTATTAGTACAATCACTAAATCTAATCCTGATGGCGGTGAGGTTGGTAAAACATTCAATGTTTGAATATTACATATTTCTGAACAAAAAATATATCAAGCAGTTTATATGACTTTGAGAATATTCTTTATGATTTTATTAACTACAATTCTTACAGGAACAACTCAACCCCTAGTTCTAACACTAGCAATTGAAGATTTATTAAAACCTTTGCAATGAATTAAATTTCCAGTTTTTATTTTTTCTATGATTATTTCAATTGCATTAAGAATGATTCCAACCCTAATTGATGAAGCTGGAAGAATCATGAAGGCCCAAGCCTCAAGAGGTGTTGACTTTAAAAATGGTAAATTGAGAGATAAAGTAAAAACATTAGTTTCTTTAATTATTCCATTGTTAGTTTCTTCATTTCAAAAAGCTGAAGATTTAGCTTATGCAATGGATTCAAGAGGGTACGACCCAGGAGCTAAAAGAACAAGATATCGTCAATTTAAATTTAGTATTCGTGATCTAATATTATTTTTAATTGGAATGACTGTTGTGGTCTTGTTATTTGTTTATGCTTATAATACTCAATGACAAGAACTTCAAATTCCTAGAGTTGATACATTATTGGGTAAATTAAGTTACAAAAAACCATTATAGTTATGAAGAGTTTTTTACTGTTAACAATTGAATATGATGGATATGATTTTTGTGGATGAGCAAAACAAAATAAACAAAAAACAATTCAAGGAGAATTGGAAGCAGCAATTTTTGTTGTTTTAAAAACAAAAGATTTTAAAACACTAGGCGCTTCCAAAACAGATAGTGAAGTTCATGCAGAAGATCAAAAAGTATATTTAGAATTGCCATTTAAGCCACAATTAATATCTTTAAAAAATTCTGTTAATAAAGCTTTACCAATTTCTATTAAAATTAAAGACATTAAAGAAATTTCCCCAGATTTCAAAGTAAGACATTGTAAAGAAAAAATTTATAATTATATTTTTTATAAAAAAGAACCAGGTATTTTTCAAAACCGTTATGGTGTGTATATTAATAATTTTAATTTTCAAAAATTTTGAGAAGCACTTAAAATTTTTGAAGGTGAACATAATTTTTTAAATTTTGCTAAAATAAGTAGAAGCAATCTTGGCAAAATAAAAACAATTAGAACAATCAATCAAATTAGTTTTAAAGAAACTGAAAATGAATTTATTTGTGAATTTTTTGCCAAGGGTTTTATAAGATATCAAATAAGAATGATAGTTGGTGCAGCGATTGCTTATGCCCAAGAGTTAATTACAATTGAACAAATTAAAGCAGTGTTATTATTAGAAGAACCTAAATTAAAATACATTGCCCCAGGAAAAGGATTAATATTAAAAAAAATATTTTATTAAATATTAGGAAAAAAAATTATGAAAACTACATCGTTGTTATTAAAGAATGCTTTTAAAAGTGCATGACATACTAAAATTCAAATTATTGGTTTGTCTCTTTTAGTAGCGTTTTTATCAGCATTAATTTCTATTTTATCAGCAACTACAGAATCTATTGTTGTTAAAAACAATGAATTAAATTCACAATCAAATCTAAGAGACTCATTAATAAATTTTGAAAAAACATATCGTTTAAATAAAAAAGCATATATTTATCAAAGCGCAAATAATCATGAAACTGACGTTCAAGATAATCAATCACTTTTACAACAATACTTAATAAATAAACTCTCTAAAGATAGTGACAAAACTGTTTTTGATTGGTCAAGAACTGAAGCAAGAGAATTTGTAGGGATTACTCACAAGAATAGAGACTTAAAAATTAAAGCAGTTACAAAAACTAAAACCATTGATCAAGAAAGCACTGTTGATAAATTATTTGTAACATCAGGAAGAAACATTTCTAGCAATAAGGAAGTTGTTATTAATGAAAATTTTGCGAAATTAAACAACATCAAAATTGGTGATGTAATTAGAATTGAAAAAGATAGTTTTGGAAATACATTAAAAGTTAGTGATTCAAATTTAGTTCCCGATGACAAAACCTTATTACTTAATGATTCACTAGAAAACGGAAGATGAAAAACAAACTTTTCAGGATTTGCTTGATTAGAAGTTGTGGGTTTAGGAACATCAGCAGATTTTGCGGCGCCAATTATAGATGAGACAACAGTGATGCCTGATTCACAAAAAAATTTAATCGCTTATATAGATCCCTCATTATTTGGTTTAGAAAAAGATGAAAAAACTAATTTATATTTATGTGATATGACATCAGCAAAATTATATGGAGATGAGTTTGGGGGAGAAACATATTTTTCAATTAAAAAACAAGATGGATTTGATTATCAAAAATTACAGAAAAATTTTGCAACCTATACAGAAGTTAAAGACAAAGAAAAAAAACAACTAGATGAAATTTATTTTGAAAACAATAATAAAAATTATAAATTTAATAATAGAATTTCAATGTTTAACAAAGTGATTAATTCATATCAAATTACAGCATCAATTTTATTGATATCAACATTGTTGATTTCATTATTTGCTTTATTAATTATGATTAAAAAACAAGCCGATATTGTTAAAACACAAATGGGTTGTTTAAAAGCTTTGGGATATCGTAAAAGAGAACTTGTAAATAATTTTGCAGCAGTGCCAATAATAACTTCAGCAATTGGATGCATTACCGGATATTTATTATCACTTGGTTTTGAACCAATTATTGTAGGTATGTTTTCAAAATTCTTTACAATCACCTTTGGTGTTTATACATTTTCATTTTTATCATTAGTTAATACTTTATTTTTGGGATTTATTTTATTATTAGCAATTTCATTTGGATGTATTGCAATAGTTATGAGAACACCAGCTTTAAAATTATTATCTGGTGCTTCAACTGAACGTCATTCAATAATTCAAACTGCAATTAAAAAACCATTTAGTAAAGCTAAATTTAACACAAAACTAAGTGTGGCAATTTTTGCTTCATCATATGTTAGATTTATTGGAGCATTTATTACAATGTTAATGGCAACAATATTGTTGTCTGCAACAACAATCATGCCTAAAATATTAATTGATAATGAACAAGCAACATTTAGCGGTTTAAATTATTCAAATGTTTTTGAATACCATGCCCCTATGGAAAATAATCCTATGAGTTTTTATAAAACATATAATCCTACTTATAAAGAAGATGGTAAGGGTGACGACACTTGAGGATTTAAAGATGACAAAGGTAATTTAAAGTCATTAAGAAAAGAAGCATTTTCACCAACAAAAACAGATCAAGAAGTTTATTCAGCATTACCTTATATAAAAGATGATAAAAACGCAGCCAAAAAAATAATCGATATAAACAAAATATACAATGAATTAGAAACTGGAAATATTAATTCTGAATATTACGCTCAAAATATTTCTAATAAAGCGGTTAGTGGATTAATTGGAAATACTTCTGGTTGAGCGAGAATGGGTTATTTAAACTATGCAAATTTATCAACAAATTTTTTAAAAGCATTAGATAAAGTTTCAGTTTCAATACCTGCAATTACAGGTGATATAGCATTTTCTACTTTACAAAAACAATGACCTGATTGAGTTACATTGACAAATAATTTAGATAATAATGATCCAAATGACGGAAACGATTCACTAAAAAGAGTTACAAAAACACTAGTTTGGTTTTATCAAAAATATTTTAATGGTGTTAAAGTGACTTTAAATACAGATTCTTATAATAAAAAAGAAGACGGTAGTTTGGTAATAAATCAAAAAGGTAAAGAACATTTTAAAAATATTTTTAAAAAAAGTTATTTCAATATTAGCGATGGTGAATGAACTAATATTGTTCCTCAAATTTCAAAAGATAAAAAAATTTCTGACAACATTAAGGGAATCAATTTAGTAAATTTTGATATTGATGAGTATTT
Organism: Spiroplasma endosymbiont of Crioceris asparagi; assembly: GCF_964020035.1. NCBI lineage: Bacteria > Bacillati > Mycoplasmatota > Mollicutes > Entomoplasmatales > Spiroplasmataceae > Spiroplasma > Spiroplasma endosymbiont of Crioceris asparagi. Next base: position 616,914 of record NZ_OZ026475.1, on the reverse strand, counting down.
TAAAAAACACAGTTCTAAAGAAATAAAATTACTTAATGAAAAATTAGCAGCATGAATAGCAATTACTTTTGATCACAGGTTATCATTGGCTGTTTTACAAACAACATATTCAAGAGCCCCATACTATGTTCAAGAAAGAATTAAAGAAGCAATTGTAAATGATACAAACTTTAATATAACTTTTAACATTGTTTCATATGATCCGCAAAAAGATACACTTGGGACAATGTTGAATGCAAAAATGGGTAATAACACATTTAAAATTTATGGTTTAGATAAAAATGATTTTAAAAATATGGTTTCTTTCAAAGATGATCAATTTAAAAAGTTATTTGATCAAAAAAATAATTTAATAATTAATAAATCTTTTGCAAAAAAAATGAATTTAAAAATTGGTCAAAATATTAATGTTGATATATTAAAAGAATTATTAGCGGATCAAAATGGACAAAAAGTAAATTCAGATAAAAATGAATTTGGTTTTAATGATTATTCAAAATATGATAAATTTTTACCTTCATCAGCATTACCTTACCAATCAACAATAGACGAAAATTTCAGCAATAGTGGAATAACAACAAATATTAATCCCGTGAAAATAAATGGAATAAATACATGTTCTGATAATGCCTCAAGATCAACAGAACAATCTGATATTCAAAAAGCATTTTTAAAATCAGAAATTCAAACTAAAGAATTTAAAACAAAACAAACATTTAAAATAGTGGGTGTTCAAGATAGTTATGGTAAACCACAAGCTTGAACTTCTAATGAAACTTCTAAAAATATTTTAGGATATAACAAAATTCAAAATGATATGTTTGCAAAATGATTTAAAATTCAAAATTTTCAAAATAAAGATTTTATAAAATATTTAGGATTATCACAAAATACTAATGATTTAGAATATTATTTAGGTAAAGATGAAGAAGATAAAAATAATCATATCCAATATGACAAATTCTTAAACAGAATGAATAGTGAAAAAGACAAATCAAAAAGAATTATTTTTGATAAAATAAATCAGTTATTTTTACACACATATCCAATTTTTAACTACAAGTATTCTCAAGATGAACCTATTTATGAAATGATTCAAAATGCTTCAGTTATGCAACCATATGGTGATTATTCATCAATTGGTTTAAACGGTAATTTTGAAATGCATGAAGAAAATGGAAAACAAATAATAGGGGATTACATTCCTGGAGCTGGATCAAAAGTGTTGATGATAGCTTTACCAACTAAAGAAGCACAAAAAATTCTTGAACAAATTACTGAAATTGTTAACTTGATTGCAATTGTATTTATTTTTTTAGCAATGATCATTTCATTAATAATTATTCTTCTAGTAACAACGATTATTATTTATGAAAATTCAAAATTTATTTCTACTATGAAAATATTAGGATATCAAAATTGATATGTTGTATGACAAATTTTAAAAATATATTTCTGAGCAGTAGGGATTAGTTATATTATTGGATTTGCAACCGCGTTATTTGCATTGAAATTAGGTATAAATTATCTGGCAGTTAACTCTTCATGAGTATTACCATTTAAATTAACAATCTATATGCCATTTGTAGTCTTATTAATACTATTAGTTATTTATAGTTTTACATTCATTATTGCTTTAAAACAAATTAAAAAAATTACTCCAATTAGTGCACTTTCCGCAAGCGCAAGTTAAAAAAAGTATTTTTTTACTAAAATAAATAGAAATAATATATAATTAATTAAGCTTACACTCACATAATGTCCCGGAAAACTGAAAAGGAGATTTAAGCAATGAAACAAACTACATTAATAAAAACATCAGACATAAACAAAAAATGATATGTTGTTGATGCTGAGGGGCAAGTCCTAGGTAGACTAGCAACTCAAATAGCAACAATTCTACGTGGAAAACATAAACCTGATTACACATTCAATATGAATAACGGTGATCATGTAATTGTTATAAATGCAGAAAAAGTTGTTGTTACTGGAAAAAAATTCAAAGATAAAACTTACTATAAACACTCAATGCATCCAGGTGGTTTATCAAGAACAAGTTTTGAAACAAGAATAAATTTGAAACCAGAAGCAATTATTGAAAGAGCAGTTAGATTAATGCTTTCAAAAAATGTTCAAGGTTCAAATCAATATCGTGCATTACACGTGTATAAAGGTGCAGCACACCCACACCAAGCACAAAATCCAGAAGTTTTAAATTTTAATAAAGGAGATAATTAATGGCAAATAAAGTTGAATATTGTGGAACCGGAAGAAGAAAATCTTCTGTTGCTCAAGTTGTTTTAACTCCAGGAACAGGAAAAATTATTGTTAATGGAAAACCAGCATTAGATTTCTTTCCATTTGCAACATTGGTTCAAGATTTAGAACAACCATTAGTTGTCACTGAAACATCAAAAGAATTTGATGCATTCATTAAAGTTAAAGGTGGAGGATTTACAGGTCAATCAGGTGCTGCTAGACTTGGAATCGCCAGAGCATTAATGGAAACAAATCCTGAATTAAAAGGTGTTTTAAGAGAAAAAGGTTTAGTTACTCGTGATGCGAGAATTAAAGAGCGTAAAAAATATGGATTGTATGGAGCAAGACGTGCACCACAATTCTCAAAACGTTAAAAACAAAATGAAGTTTCTTCATTTTTTTTTTTTTTTTGAAATAGATAATAAAAAAACAGCTTATGCTGTTTTTTGTTTTAAAGCTAGTTTATAAACGTTATCTATTAAACCCCATATAGTCATTGGTCCGACACCACCAATTGCTTTTGAAATTAATTTTGTTTTGTTTTCTACTTCATCAAAATTTACATCACCATATAATTTTCCATCAACAAAATTTGTACCAACATCAATTACAATTTGATTTTCTCCAATATTGTTTTTGTTAACAATATTTAATGCACCAGCCGCGCTTATTATAATGTCTGCTGATTTGATTTTTTCGTTTGGGTTAATTGTTTTAGTATGGCACACTGTCACTGTAGCGCTTTTGTTAATTAGCATATTAGCTAATGGTTTACCAACAATGTTGCTTCTTCCAATAATAGTAATATTTTTTCCAACAACGTCAATGTTATATTCTTCTAATAATTTTATTATTCCTTTAGGGGTTGCAGGAGGATTTAAACATTCTCCCAACATAATAGCTCCCAATGTTGATTTAGTAAACCCATCGGCATCTTTTACAGGTGATATTGATTCAATCACGGCATTAACATCAATGTGTTTTGGTAATGGTAATTGAGTCATAATTCCATTAACACTATTGTCTTGATTTAATTTATGAATTTCATTTATTATATCTTCTTGTTTTACGTTGGCATCATATTTAATTAGTTCTAAATTGATCCCAACATTTTTGCAAGCATTAGTTTTATATTTGATGTATTTATTGCTTGCTTCAATATCACCAACTTGGATTACAACAAGTTTAATATTTAAATTATTTTTTATTATATTTTCTTTAATTTCTAATAACAATTTTTCAGAAATTTCTTTACCATTTATTATTTTAGCCATTGTAACCTCGATTCATTTATAATTATATAATAAAAGGATATTTTATGTTTATTAGACACAATTTAAGTCAAGAATTTGAAAAAATAAGAGCAGATAACTTTCATATTTTAAGTCAATACACAATTGAAAAAATTTCTATTTTAACAATCAGAACATTAGATAAAAAATATCTTGATTCTAAAGATTTTTATGATTATAAATGTTGAGTTTTATTTAAATGAGTAAAACAAAACTTTGCTATTACTGAAAGTTTTGTTGCAAAGTTAAAAAAATTAGTTAAAAAACTTAAAATTATTCCCCGTGAATTAGACAATAAATTTATAAGACAATTAGAAGAGTTGGTGTTTACAACTTGAAGACCACTAAAAGATTTTCCAGTTAAATTTAAACTTGATGGGAAAGATAAAATTAAGTTATTACAATTAAATAACTATTTTCATTTTTATATAAATGAAAAAGATGTCGAACAAATTGGCCGCTTTGACTTTTATTATTCCCAAACACAAATTTATATCACAACTAAAAATCAAATAATTAAACACAAAATTAAATACAGTTCAATATTTAATGTGATTTGTAAAACATATGGTACTATTTTGGACTGTGGTAATGTAAAATATTTAATAAGAGGACAAAATAAACTTTTAGTTTATATTATTATTTCAAGAATGGTTCCAACACTAAATTTAGATATTAATAATATTTCAAATTTATTAGACTATTTTAGTTTATGAAATAATTTAAAAGACAAAATTTATTAAGGAGAAATATGAAAGTAATAGTAGTTAAAAATGCTCAAGAAGCTGGAAAAGTAGGAGCAGAAATAATTTTGAATTTAGTTAAAGAAAATTCAAAAACAGTTTTGGGTTTGGCAACAGGTTCAACACCAATACCTTTATATAAGGAAATTATTTCAAGAACTAATTCTGAAAAAATCGATTGATCAAATGTTACAACATTTAATTTAGATGAATATAAGGGATTAACAGAAAAAGATGATCAATCATATGTTTACTTTATGAGAAAACAATTATTTAATCACATCAATATTGAAAAAGAAAATACTCACTTACCATCAGGATTAATTAATTCAAATCATGAAGCAGTTAAATATGATGAAAAAATTAAAAATCATGGGGGAATTGATTTACAGCTTTTAGGACTAGGAATTAATGGTCATGTTGGGTTTAATGAACCAGGAACACCGTTTAATTCACTAACTTCAATCGTTAATTTAACAGAATCAACAATTGAAGCTAACGCAAGATTTTTTGAAAAAAAATCTGATGTTCCTACACAAGCAATTTCTATGGGATTGCAATCAATTATGAATGCTAAAAAAATCTTATTAGTTGCAACTGGCAAAAATAAAGCTGAAGCTGTTCACTATTTAATTAATGGTCCAATTAGTGAAGAATGACCATGTACAGTTTTATTAAATCATAAAGATGTAACAGTAATAGTTGATGAAGAGGCCAACTCTTACAAAAAATAAACCAAAAGGTGGTTAATGATAAATATAGGTTCGCCAATAATTTGAGACATTGTATTAATTTCATTTATTTTAATTGGATTTGCAATAAGTTTCTTTATAAGTGTGAAGGGATCAATTTACTTCCTTTTCTTTAATTTAATCTCATTTGCAATCATATTATTATTTTCTGATTCAATAACAATTTTGATTAATGAAAAATTAAATAATTTTTTAGCTAAAGAAGCAAGAAAATTATTACCAGATGTTGATTTACCCATAAGGGCAGCAGTTAGCATTATTGGTTCAATAGTAATTGAGGCTTTATTATTTTTAGTGTGATTTTTATTAACAAATATAATTGCTTTAATTTTATATATATTTATTTTTAAAAAATTATTAAAACCATTAAAACCTAAACTATCAGGTAGATTTTTATCTGGAACTTGTGGGGCAGCATCAATGGTTTTTTTAGTTATTCCTGTTGAAAATTTTGTAACTTCAGGAGTGTTTTTAACAGATAATAATAAAATTAGTTATACGTCAAACGATGCCATTATTATCGGGGGAAATAAATTTATTCCTAAACTTAATTTTCGTTTGCGAGCTGATGCAATGTTTAAATTTTATAAAGACTTTCAAAACAATAAAGATAATAATAAATCATGAACAGATCCAATTGTTTATTCAACAATTATTGATGATATGGATAGAGCGTTTAAATATATTCAAACAAACAATGATAAAAAAGATATTGCTAATTTTATTTATCAAAAAATTAGCAATAAAGCACAAGATATAATTCCTAATAATGAGGATTTTGATAACATTAAACCACCAAATACAGACGGTAAACATAAATTTAAATGAGATGACATTGTTGCGTATTTAAAAGAAAATAAAGTTGAAAAAATTACAGTTCAAGTTCTGGAAAATTTCATTAAAAAAACAGCACCAAATGTAACCATTACTGAAGATGAAAAAAACAAAATAACACAATTAATTGTAACGCTAGAAATAATGGCAAAATTATCAAAATTTTCCATTGCTGAAGACAAAATAAAAAAAGTGCAAGATTTAGTAGACCAATTTATTGAGGGTGTTCAACTTTTACCATCACAAGATCCAGAAAAAAATCGCCATTATCAAGAGTTTGTTCACTATTTTTCATAATTTTCCATTAGCGATAATGTGGTAAAATATTATAAATAAGGAGTTATATGAGAAAAAAAATAATAATTGGTAATTGAAAAATGTATAAAACTAATGAAGAGGCAAAGAAGTTTGTTAAATTAGTAGAAAAACAATACAAAAATGTGCCAAACATAATTGCAGGAATTGCATGTGCACCAACATTACTAGCATCAGCTAAATCAAAAGCAAAAAAATTAGTAATTGCTGCACAAAACTGTCACTTTGAAGAAGAGGGAGCCTTTACAGGTGAAACTTCTATTCCAATGATTTTGGACTTAGGGGTTGAATATGTAATTATTGGTCACTCAGAAAGAAGAGAATATTTTAATGACACTGATGAAGTAATTAACAAAAAATTAGTTGCTTTATTAGCACATGGTTTAACACCGATTTTATGTTGTGGAGAATCATTAAAAACATATGAAAAAGGAAAAACAGTTGATTTTGTAAAAGAACAAATTGTTGCTGCCTTTAAAGGTATTTCGGCAGAAGAAGCAAAACGTGTTGTTATAGCTTATGAACCAATTTGAGCAATTGGTACAGGAAAAGTTGCAACACCAGAAATTGCCCAAAATGTATGTAAAGAAATTAGAAACATTATCAAAGATTTATATAGTGAAGAAGTTTCAAACGAAATATTAATCCAATATGGTGGAAGTGTAAAACCAGAAAACATCAAAGATATTTTAAAACAAGATGATATCGATGGTGCATTAGTTGGTGGAGCTTCATTAGAACCAAATTCATTCTTAAAATTAATTAATTTATAATATGAAATTCAAATTGTTATTAATTGACATGGATGGAACTTGTCACACTCCTGGTGGGGGAATAATTAAATCTAATATTGAACCAATTAAACAAGCACATGATGCTGGAGTGATTGTTGTTTTTGCAACAGGAAGAGCACCATTTGCGGAAATTAATGAATTAGAAAAACATGGTTTTTATCAAGATGGTTATTATTTAGCTGCTTTAAATGGATCTTGAATTATTGATTTAAAAGATCAAACAACACTTGAAAAAAATTTAATATCTGCACAAAATGTTAATTCAGTAATTAATGTAATTAAAACAAAACAACCAGATATTGACTTTTTTGCATACTCAGAAGATCCAATGGAAAATTATATTTACAATAAAGGTCCGTTAACATTAATGGAGTTTGAAAAAAAATTTATTGATCGTAATTCAAAGTTAATTAATATTATGGATTTCGAGAATTTTAAAAGTTGTTTTAAGTTTTTATTAAGAAACTCAAATGAAAACTTTCATCAAGAAATTTCCAAATATGATATTGAAATTCATTGAGAACCAGGAAGAACAGCTGAGATTAACCGCGCAGGAATTCATAAGGGATTCGCGGTTAACTATTTTATGAAAAAATTTAATATCAATAAAGATGAAATTATTGCAATGGGAGATGGACCAAACGATGTATCAATGTTGAAAGTTGTGACACATGGAGTGGTTCCTTCAAATGCTTGCGATAGCGCAAAAGCAAATGCTTTTGAAATTTCCAAATATAGTTATCAAGAAGGTTTTGTTGGCAAGATTATTAACAAATACATATTTAACAAAGGAGAATAAAATATGTCAAAACACATAGTATTAACCATTTTAGATGGTTGGGGTTTAGAAAAAGATTCAAAAGGTAATGCAGTTACACAAGCTAACATGGAATTTGTTGAATCATTAAAAAAAGATTATCCATGAGTTTCTGCTCATGCTAGTGGTGAATGAGTAGGATTACCAGATGGGCAAATGGGTAACTCAGAAGTTGGTCATATTCATCTAGGTGCTGGAAGAATTAAATATGAATCACTATCATTAATTAATAAAGCGATAGTTGATAAATCATTTAATAAAAACAAAGAAATTTTAGCTGCAATTGAACATGCTAAAAAACATAATTCAGCTTTACATTTAATGGGATTATTTTCTGATGGTGGTGTTCACTCACATATTAAACATATGTTTGAAGCAGTTAAAGTGGCTAGTGAAAATGGATTAAAAGAAGTTTATTGTCACTTATTTACAGATGGAAGAGATACAAAACCTAAAGTTGCAATTGATTACTTAAATGAATTATACAAAGTTTTTAAAGCAACAGGTGTTGGAAAAGTTGGATCAATTTCTGGTAGATTTTTTGCAATGGATCGTGATAAAAGATTTGAAAGAACAGCAGAAGCTTATAACATTCTAACTAAAAGATCTATTGATCAAAAATTTAGTGATGCAACAGCATATATTAATGAACAATATGCTAATGGCAAAGATGATGAAGGAATTATTCCTGCATATAACAGCTCAGAAGCTAATGGTTATGTTAAACCAAATGATGCAGTAATCTTTACTAACTTTAGACCTGATAGAGCAATTCAAATGGCTTCAATCTTCACTAATAAAAATTTTATTGGTTGACAAGATGATGCTTTCAAAAATGAAGAGTTTTTAGGGGATAAAATTTATTTTGTTTCAATGATGAAATATTCTGATTCTGTTAGTTCAGATCATGTAGCATTTCAACCAATTGAAGTTGTTAATGGTTTGGGTGAATGGTTAGCAAATCATAATAAAACACAATTAAGAATTGCAGAAACAGAAAAAATTGCTCACGTAACATTCTTCTTTGATGGGGGAAAAGATTATTTTAAAAATGGTCTTGCAAAACCAGATGAAATCAAATTAAAAAACGCTGATTTAGCTTTAATTGCTTCACCAAAAGTAAAAACATATGATTTAAAACCAGAAATGTCAGCTGTAGAAATTACTGATGAATTAGTTAAAAGAATAGCTAGTGAAAAATATGATGTAATTGTTTTAAATTATGCAAACTGTGACATGGTAGGTCACACAGGTGATTTAGAAGCAGCAATTAAAGCTGTTAAAACAATTGATGCACAATTAAAAAGAGTATTTGAAGTTTGTGAACAACACGATGCAACAATGATAATAACAGCAGATCATGGAAATGCAGAAATTATGATTGATAAAGAAGGTGGACCAAACAAAAAACACACTTCACAATTAGTGCCAATTATTGTAACTGATAAAAATATTAAGTTAAATGAAAAAGACGCAGCAATTGCTGATGTTGCTCCAACAATTTTAGAAATGATTGGTTTAGAAGTTCCAAGTGAAATGACACAACCATCATTAATAAAAAAATAGTTTAAATAAAAATAAAAACACCACAAGGTGTTTTTTTGTTTATAAATTGGCAAATTGTTTTTTCTTAAAATATCAAAATGATAAAATGATAAAAAAGATATTTAAGATTGGCTGCAAACAAAATAATTTTAAAATAACTTCTGCAGAATCATTAATTAATAGTTTGCTTATATTTTGTTTTAAAAGTCCATTATTAATTGGAATTTCAATGTCGATTTGATTAGTGGGGTTTAAAAACAGGGGCATTAATATTTCTAAACTAAATCACTTATTGTATTTAAATATTTCAAATTCTTTTTGTGAGTATTCCCTATGTTTATCATCATAATAAACTTCACTAGTTATTCCAGTTAACATTAATCAAAAAATTATAATTAAAGTAAAAATTGAAAATCAATATATGTTTCTACTAAAAATTAATCCTAAAAAAATAAACAATGTATTTATAAAAATTATTGTGTAAAGAAAAGAAAAACCTTGTGCAAATACTCATTTTACATTTCATGTGTCATATGCTTGAAAACTTATAAAACTAACAAATAAAACTTCTGGCATAAAAATTATTATAGCCATAATTTGAATTGCTAATCATTTTGATAAAATAACTTTATTTCTAGAACAGTTAACTAATCAAAAAGAAATATTACCATTTGAAAACTCATTAAAAAATATTCTCGTAATGAAAAAAATTGATATGCTAATTGGGATGATCATAAATGGAGAACTAAATACAAAAAAATTACAAAATCTTGAAACTGGTACTGCTTGACCTCTATTTTCCCCCATACCTTCATCACTTGGCCAAGTAAAAGCAATTGAATGTTTTAAAAGATTATCTTGCTTGTTCGTAACTACAATAAAAATTGCCGCAACAGCGCAAAACAACACTAAGCCAAAACATAAAACAAATTTTAAATTATCAAGCATATGATATTTAATAATGTTTAATATTTTTTTTTCTTTAATTTTAAATACCATAATTCTCCTAAATGTTAAATTCTAATTTAATAAACTTAATAAATAATAAATAATTAATTAATACAATTGCTCATATGCTTAAAATATAACCAATAAAAAAGTGCCAAAGGTTTATTTTTACATGTTCAAAAATATTTTGTGACGTCATGCCTGCCGCATCAGAATCTAATACTATAGTTTTTCAAACAACCTCTCTATTAAAGTAAAGCGTGTTTCCTATTAGATTATGAAAATCTAGTAAGTTAACTATTTTAGTATTTCATTGAAAATAATTATAAAAGCACAGTCCTAAATAGATAACAAAAAATCAAATAATAATATTAAATCATTCATCATGATTACTTAAAATTAAATTTAAAAAAATTATAATGGTTTCTAATAAAATCATTAAAACCAAATAGTTTATCATTTGCAAAACAGCAAACTTATAATTTTCCATATCATTTTTAGCCTCGGTCATAAATGCCGCAAAAATAATAAAGTTTATAAATCAAATAAAAAACGTAATAGTGTATATAAAAAGAGCCTTTGAAATAATTATTTTTGATTTTTTAACTGGTTTTAATAATCAAAAAAAGATATTTCCTGTATCAATTTGTTTTGAAATATTTTTCTTACTTAAAGAGGCAACCATTATTGTAATAAAAATAGTTTCAATATATCCAAACACTCCAATATTTATTGCATCACTAAATGATAAGTGATCTCAAGGATATTGACTATGCTCGTCAAATATAGTTTGAAATGCAATTGTTCTGTTTCCACAACCAACAAGACACAAAAAAATCATGATAGCAGAAAATATAAAAAATAATATCGTTCAAAAAATTATGGTTTTTTTATTTAATATAAAATTTAAGTTTATTAGCTTAAGCAAACTTAAATTTTTTAAAAAGAAGAAATTTTTTATAATTTTATTTTTCATTAAATTTCGACCTCATCTTTATAAATGTCAGCAAACTTAATTTTTAATTCTTCAATTTTCTTTATCTCTGATGCTTGGAATTGATCAACTATTTTACCTTCTTTTAAAAAAACTATTTCATCAGCAGAATCAATAATTTCTTCAAAGATGTGCGAGCAAATAATGATTGTTGAATTATATTCTTCTTTCATTTTTTTAACTAACTTGATAAATCTTTTTTGCATTACAGGATCAAGACCTGAAGAAGGCTCATCTAAAATTAAATATTTTGGTTTATTCATAAAGGCTGCAATGATAGCAACTTTTTGTTTCATTCCTTTAGACATTTTTTTAATTTTTCTTTCAGTGTCTAGCTGAAAATAATCAACTAATTTTTCAACAAAATCTTTATCAACATTTTTTTTAAATGTATTAGACAAATTTATATATTGTTTTCCTTTTAGATTATCAAATAAATTTAATTCACCTGAAATATATCCAATTTGTTCTAAAATTTTTTCACGACATTTTTTAATATCTAAATTATCAAATTTAATTTCACCAGAATCAGAACTAATAAAACCCATTATTTGTCTAATTAAAGTAGATTTTCCAGCACCATTTGGTCCTAAAATTCCTAATACCTTTCCATCTTCTACATTTAAATTAATATTAAAATTCCCAACATTTTTACCATATGTTTTTGATATATTTTTAATTTCTATCATAATAAATCCTTTTTTTCATTTTCATTATATAATAAAAATATAACAGTATGTTATAAAAAAAGAAAAGCAAGGAAAAAAATATGATAAAAACATTAGTAACAATAATGGGAATTTCGGCATTTTCGTCATCGTCAGTTCCTATTTTAAAAAAATACAGCGAAATAAATTTACAAAATTATAATCAAAATGAAATAGTTGATTTGGGAACAATTCAATTAAACAAAATAAATTTAAATATTTTTCAATATTTTAAAAAAGATAATACTATTAATCAAGAAAATTTATTTAAAATTATTTTAAGTGAAGAACAAAAAATCAATCAAAACAATAGAGAAAAACTAATACTAATATTAAAGGATTTTATAAAAAATCAAAAAGATTGATCATTTATAGAATTTCCTACAACTTATCCAATGGAAGGAACCTCAAATGATTATCCAATTTCTGTGTTATATTCTGGAACTGGAAATTTTTCAGGAATATTATCATTTGATATAACACTTTCCAATGTTGACAAAACAAGCAAAACGGATATAAATGATGCGTTTAAAAATAAAAATTTAAAAAATTTAGATGATTCCGGATTTAAAAATAAAAATGAATATATTTGACAAAAAATTATAGAATTAAATCCTGATTCTAATGTTAATTTATCAGATGTTGAAATTATTGAAATCAATTATAATTATTCAATTATTAGAGCCAACACAAATAGTTCATTTAAGGGGATTGTTAAATTTACTTATAACACTATATTTAACTATAAAACAAGTATTTCAGCGACTGCAGAAGCGAGTTCTTATTCTGCTATTAAACGTGATGAAAATAGTGAACAAACATCTATTGAATTTAATTTAGGAAAAGATATTGCTCAAAAAAATTATAGTAAAATTACATATAAATTAACTGGAAATAATTGAGATAATGAAAATGATAAAAATGAATTTAATTATGAATCAGATTGTGGAATTACAGATAAAGACAAAACTAATTATAATCTGAAAAGTATTGACTTAAGTTTAGAAAAAGATTCTGTTGTATTGGCAAATAGAGTTTACAAAAAAACTAATGAAATGGAAACATGAGTTATTCTAGATTGAGAGTGAAAAAATAATACAATAGAAATAAAAATAACTGCAAAAGCATTTGCTTTTGCTCACTGATACAATGCATATTATGCTAAAGCTTCAGTTAACGCTATTTTAGATAACATTGAGATAGTTTAAATAAAAATAAAAACACCACAAGGTGTTTTTTTATTTATGGTTTAAAATATAAATATGAATTATTCAATTAAAGATATCGAAAAGTTAGCAAAAACAATTTCACACAAAGTAACTCCTAATTACTTTATTTTATTATCGGGAGAATTGGGCGCTGGAAAAACAACGTTTACTAAAATTCTTTTAAAAGAATTAGGGGTTAAAAAAGTTGTTAAGTCACCAACGTTTAACATTATGCATCAATATGACGCTAATGGTCTTAAAATCAATCATATTGATGCTTATCGATTAACAAAAGAAAGTGATGTAGAAATGTTTGTAGAACAATTTGATAATTCTTTAAACATAATTGAATGACATGAAAATTTTAACTTTGATTTTTCAAAAATAAAAAGCATTGAAATTAAAATTTTTATTATTGATGATGAAACTAGAAGGGTGGAAATAAATGAATAACCTTTTTATTGATACAACAAATTTCAAAGTAATACTTATTTTAGAAAAAGATAATGAAGTATTAGATAAATTATTTTTAGAGAATGAAAAACGTATTAGTGATCATATTTCTAACACAATAAATCAATTACTAAAAAAACATAATTTAACATTAAAAGACTTAAATAATATTTATTTGGCAAAAGGTCCAGGAAGTTATACTGGTGTTAGGGTTGGTGTAGCTTTTTCTAAAACATTGATGATATTAAATAAAAAGATTAAAGTATTTTCAATTTCATCATTAGTATTTCAAGCAGGCGTGAATAAAGTTATTTCCACACTTGATGCTAAAGGTGAAAAAGTATATTTTGGAATTTATGAAAATGGTAAAAATTTAATTCCAGATCAAATTTTAGAATTCTCACAATTTGAAATGATTGCTCAGAAATTTGCTAATTTTGAAATCGTTAAAGATTATCAAAATATAGATTTTGAAAAAAACTATTTTGATTTAAAAAATAATAATAGTTTTATAGAAGAAAAAGATATTAAAACATTTAATCCTATTTACATAAAATCTTTTATATAAAAGATTTTTAGTTATAAATGTGGTTGCTTGCAAGATTTTTAATTTAATTTATAATTTTTATAGATAAAGGTTTGGTATGTGAAAATTATATAGAGGTTTTATTTTTAGCACGATAACACTTTTTTATTTTTTAACTATGTTTTTGATATCATGATCTATTTATTTAGAATATGCAGTTAAATTTCATAGTGGTGATTATCAAATTGCCTTTCCCAACAAACCAATGGGTGTTTCTAAAAACAAAAATGATTATATAGATTCATTTTTTGGTGATAAATTTGATCAATATGCCAATTATTTAAACACAAAAAAACCAAAAGAAACTCAAAAACTAGATTTATATAATGCCAAATTTATGGGTGATATTGAAAATTTTAAAAATGTTATTAATGATAGTTTTAGTTTAAACCTATGAGAACAAGATACTGATTCATGTCAATTTGTTATTAAATTAAAGTCTTCTGATTTTAAGAAAATTAGTTTATCGCTTGAAATGGCAAATACATTTTCTAACTTATCTAAATATGGCTTTCAAGTTCATTATGGATGAGCTCAATATTCTTATTCATATGATGATACTTATTTTCCACCAAACGGTATTTGAATTCCCGACATAATAACTGAAAACAAAATCATTAATAATCATTTAAAAAAAGATTTTGTTTACATTGCTGATATTTCATTATCAACAACAGATGCCCAAAAAACCAAAGCTTTTATAAAAGAAAATGGTACAAAATTCACTTTAAATTTAATTACTAAAATAGATATTGGAAATAAACAAAGTTACCAACAAATTAATAAAATTAAAGTTAATTTAAAGGAAAATGATTTTTCCGACATTGCTGATAAAAACAATGGAATAAATTTTTTAAATAATCGTTTTCAAAACGTTAATTGGTTGGCAAGAAAAGATCCTGATTCACCAATTAATAATCCTAACAAAAACGATTTAAATGATGAAGTTAAATATGTTGATTATAGTTGAAACCATTGTCTTAATAATTATTTCAAAGATAGAACAAAAATTAATAATCAAAGATATTTTTCAGCATATTATATGAATAATTGTGCAATACCAAACCCTAAAGATCCATCTTCAGATGAAACTAAGTACTTAACCTGAAATTATGATCAAAACGATCCACCATTAGTTTCTTGACATATGAATGAAAAAAATGAATTATATATTCCAAAGAATCAAGAAGTTGCTTTCTTTAATAATATAAAATATGCAATTAAAGCAGGATTTAACAAAATATTTTTAAGAGGCTTAGATCAAATTAAGTGGTGATCACATAAAAAAAACGGTAAATGAATCATTCCTGAGGGCATGAAAACTTGAATTTATTTAGACAAACAAAAACGTTGAATATCAAAAAACCTTGGTTTAATAAATGATGGTAAAAAAGATAGATTTCACCACACCAATGCATACTATAATAAATGAGCCATAAACTGATTCTTAGAAAATAAGGCGAAATATTTGGACACTGATAAAGATAACAAAGATGTTACATATTATTTTTATCATGATGAATCAATTCAAAAAAACATGGATGAATTTGTTAAATTATTTGATAGTTTAAAATATCCAGCACAACCAAATATTTTAAAAAGTGATACCTCATTTAAAAATGTTAAAATTGCCTATGCAAATCTTTTCCGTGAAATTAATATAAATGATAAATTATTAGATGACATTGATTTAATTTATATTCATAATTCAAATTTGGAAGCAGAAATAAATTCACCAATTTTTAAAAAATTTGTTAATAATCGAATAAACAAAAATCTTAGAACATCACAGTATTCTTTAGGTGGGTCTGGTTATTATGGTCCAGGAACTGAACAATCTGGTAATTATTTGTTTGCTTTAAGATGTCAACAAGTTAATAATTTTGGATATATGCACTATTGTTTTGCCGACTGAACAGGAAATAGTGATTGGAATTTAGTAGTAAATTCTACAGATGCGCCCGGAGAATTAACATTTGCTTATCCTTATTTAAATGATGATAATAAATGAGTTATGGGTGATTCTAGAAGATATCAGGCAATTTGTGATAGTTACAGACTTGTACTTAAAATGGAAAAACTAAAAGAAAAATCACAAACCAAATTTGCTTCTTGTCAAGAAAATATAAATAAAATTTATCAAAATTATTTAAAACCAAATGTAGATAAGTTTAATTTTAAATATAAAAATTTTGACAGAAAATTTAAAGCAGTGAATAATGATTCAAAATTTATGAGTTGGTTTTTTAATAAATTTAATTCTAACAATGATTATGATAGTGGGTATAAAATTAAGTTTGCTTATAACATTATCAATAAGGAGTGATAAATGTTTTATTTTATAATTACAGATTTAATGTTTTTAATGTCAGCAATATTGTTTATAGTTTCTACAACTTATTTGGTTTTTTATTATATATATGTTGTTGGAAAAGAAAATAAAGTTATTTCTTTATTTTGATTAATACTAAATTTATTATTAGTTATTTTAATAACACTTTTATTTATTCAAACATATATTTGCAACTACGACTTTGAAAATATTTATCATCAGCAAATAGAAAATGTTAAAACCGTGACAATGACAATAATTTTTTCTACAACTTGCGTTATTAGTGCCTTTGTGTTTTTTACATATCTATACTTTTTCAATAGTTTATTTTTTGCTTATAAAATTAAAAATAATGCATTTAAAGCTGGATTTTTTAAAAAAAATTATATTTTCAAAAAAAGCAAAGTAGGAAAATTTGTTATTAATAATAACAATTATCTAAATTAAAATACATTTTGATTAGATTTACCAATATTTAAAGCAAGCAATCTGAAATTAATGGTTGCTTTTTTGTTATAATTTTTTTGTGGATTGATACTCAAGTGGTGAAGAGGGCACCCTGCTAAGGTGTTAGGTCGGGCAACTGGCGCGAGAGTTCGAATCTCTCTCAATCCGCCATTAAAGAAACTAAATAAGGGAACGAAGAATGATGCACGAAAAATCTATAACCGATATTTCTAAAAAAAGATATAAAAAATCTTTCTTTAGAAGATCTGGCGAAAAGCAAGTTTTAAAAATTATTAAAACAAAACAAATCAGTTCTTTTTTATTCTATACAGATGTCGATAATATTTTATTTACTCTTGAGTATGGAATAGTTCCTGTTGAACAAAAAAAACAATTAATAAAAAAAGAGTATTCTGTTTGAACTTATCTTGAAAAAGAAAATTCTATCGGTTTAGAATTTGATAATTCGACACGTGTTAATTTTTGAGAATGAGCAAAACAAGCAGAAGTTAATGTTGATCAAATCGCAGTTATTGGAATTGATCCAATAAAACTATCAAAATATACAACATATGATTGAACATATGATGCAAACTCTAAAATAACATATATTAATGAAGCTATTTCATTAGAAGCGATCGAATGAATCTTAATTAAAGATAAAGTTAATTACGAAAGAATTAAAACGTTTATAGAAGCAAATGATTTAGAAATCAGAGTATTTTATGGCGAAAGTGGAAATATTATTTAAGGTGTACCATGGGTAAAGATAATTTTAAAATTGAAAAAATCACTCCACGTGATGTTGATTTTGCAAAATGATACACAGATGTGATTAAAAATTCAAATCTTGTAGAATATGGAGCCGTAAAAGGAACAATGATTTACAAACCGTATGGGTTTGCAATTTGAGAAAATATTCAAAAATTGGTTGACGTAGAATTTAAAAAATTAAAAGTGGATAATGTTTATTTTCCACTTTTAATTCCAAAATCATTATTTTTAAAAGAAAAAGCTCATGTGGAAGGGTTTGCTCCTGAACTTTGAACTGTAACACAAACTGGTGATAATAAACTTGCTGAACCACTATATATTAGACCAACAAGTGAAGTTGCAATTGCAGACTTTTGAGCAAAAAACATTAAATCACATCGTGATTTACCAATGAAATATAATCAATGAGTAAATGTGATGCGTGCCGAAAAAACTACTAGACCTTTTTTAAGGGGCAATGAGTTTTTATGACAAGAGGGACACACCGTTCATGCTAATGCTGATGAAGCATTAAAAATGACATTGGATATTTTAGGAGTCTACAAAAGAATATCACAAGATAAATTAATGATTCCAGTAATTACAGGTCAAAAAACAGAACATGAAAAATTTGCCGGTGCTAAAAATACGTACACTATTGAAGCTTTAATGCATGATGGTCAATCATTACAATCAGCAACTTCTCATTATTTTGATCAAAACTTTACAAAAGCATTTAATGTGAAATTCCAAAATAAACTGCAAAAAGAAGAATTTGCTTATTCTACAAGTTGAGGTTTATCAACTAGAATTATGGGAGCAATAATTATGTGTCATGCAGATGACTTTGGTCTAGTATTACCAAGCGCAATTGCCCCAATACAAGTTGAGATAATTAAAATAAAAGATGATGAAAAAATTAATAAAGTCGCTGATGATATCGAAACTAAATTAAGTAAGCATTTTAAAGTTGAAATAGATAGTTCAGATAAATCATTTGGATTTAAAATATCTGAAGCTGAAATTAAGGGAATTCCTCTAAGAGTAGAAATTGGTTTAAGAGATCTTGAAGAAGGTTGTGTCACCATTTCAAGAAGAGACACTAGAACTAAACACAAAGTTAAATTAGTTGATGTTGAAAAATATGTAGCTGATGAAATCAAAGCATATGATATGAATATTTATAAAAATGCGGAAAGCAATTTAAATAATCGTATTTTCAAAGCTAATACCATTAAAGAATATCAAGATATTCTAAAACAAAATCAAGGATTTGTTTTAGTGCCATTTTGTGGAGCAATTGAGTGTGAAGCAGATGTTAAACAAAAAACTTCAACAAACTCAAGATGTATTCCTGACGGAATTGAACAAACTGCAGGTAAATGTTTTAATTGCAATAAAGAAAGTAAATATAGAGTCTATTTTGCAAGAGCTTATTAATAAATAAAAAAAATAAAACTACTGTTAAAAGTAGTTTTATTTTTTTATACAACCAAAATGGATGATATTAATATTTTGTGGATTATTTGAAGTTCCTTTAATATGTTCAATAACTCAATGAGTATCTGATTTATCACCATATTTTTTTTGTTCACATAATTTTGCTGGAAATTTACAATCTTTTGATTGACATTTAACAGCTGTTTTCATTGTGTTTTTTGAAGCTCAAATAAAGTTTGCGTCTGCTGGTTTTAATAATTCCATATATAACTCCTAAATATTATTTTACCAAAAATATCTTGATTTTAAAAAGTGGTTTTTTTTGGTTTTTTTTGGTAAGTAGTGTGTTAATATCAAAGTGTGAGTAGTTATGATAAAAGAAAAACGACAAAAATTAATTTTAGATTTTGTTAGAGGCAAAGAATTTGTGACACATGAAGAAATTGCTGAAAATTTTCATATACCATCAACTACTCTAAGAAGAGATATAACAGATTTGGACAAACAAAAGAAAATTAAAAAAGTTCATGGTGGTGTTCAAGAAATCAAAGAAACTCAACTTTATGAAGAAGCTTTGAATAAAAAGTTGCATCAAAACATTGAAGCAAAAAAAAATATTGCAAAAAAAGCTTTAGATTGTATTAAACCAAATGAAACTATTTATTTAGATTCAGGATCTACAACATATTTTTTAGCAAAAATATTGCCAAATGATATGAATATTAAAGTCTATACAAACTCTATAATAAGTGCACAAGAATTATTCTCAAATGGTTTTAAAGAAGTTTATATATTAGGGGGAAAAATAAAAGATGTTACTGGCGCCATTGTTGGTGCTGAAACTGTTTCCCAAATAAATACGTATAACTTTGATTTAGCTTTTATTGGAATTAATGCAATGGACGCTGAAGGCTTTTTATATACAACAAATATTGAAGAAGCAAAAATTAAAGAAACAGTTATAAAAAATTCATATCTCTGTTTTGGATTAATTGATACAACAAAATTTAATTCAAAATCATTTATAAAATTTAGTAAAAAAAACACAGTTACAATTATTAGTGAGGTTAATTAATGATATATACAATTACTTTAAATCCAGCAATTGATTATATTCTAGAAATTGATAATAAGTTAAACGTAGGGGTTACAAACTATTATTCAAGAGAATATTTTCAAGCTGGAGGAAAAGGTATTAATGTCGGTTTAGTTTTAAATAATTTAAAACAAGAAGTAGAGTTATTGGGTTTATTGGGAAGTGAAAATCAAGAAGTGTTTACAAAAGCATTTAAAGACCAAAAAATTAAAAATAACTTTATGGTAATTAAAGGAAAAAACCGTACAAACTTTAAAATAAAAAATTTAGTAAGCAAAGAAGAAACTGAGTTAAATGGTTTAGGGTTTAATGTTTTAGAAAATGATATTAAAAAGTTTTTAAAAACATTTGAAAAAACTATTAGAAAAAATGATATTGTTGTCATTACTGGTAGTGCTCCCAAATCAATTTCTCAATCTTTATATAAAGAGTTGGGAGATATTGCCAATCAAAAAGGAGCAACCTTTATTGTTGACGCTAACAAAGAATTATTAAAAAATGCTCTTAGATCAAAACCTTATTTGATAAAACCAAATACAGAAGAAATTTGTTCAACATTAGGAATTGAATATAAAGAAAATTTAGATTTAAAAGAATTAAAAGCTTTAGTTCAAGAACTACAAAAAATGGGTGCGCAAAATGTTTTAGTAAGTATGGGTTCAAAAGGAAGTGTCTTCTTTGGAATAAACAATGATATTTATCAAGTATCAATTGCCAAAGGTGATTTAGTTAATTCTGTTGGTGCTGGTGATAGCATGGTTGCAGGATTTGTTTATGGAATATCAAACAAATTATCAATTGAAGAAACTTTAAAAGTTGCTGCCGCTGCTGGTGGGGCAACCGCGTTTACAGAATGATTAGCACAAGGTGATGAAATTCTAAAATTAAGTAAACAAATTGAAGTAAATAAAGTGGAGGTATAACAAATGGAATTAAAAGATATGTTTTCAAAACAAACTTCGTTTTTTGATGTAGATATTACAGATCAAACAAAATTAATTGAATTTGTTGCAGAAAACCTTTTAAAAGAAAATCTTATTACAAATAAAGAAGAATTTGTAAAAGGAATTTTAAAACGTGAATCAGAAATGTCTACAGCCATGGGAGATGCAATTGCGATTCCCCATGTATTAAATCCTGTAGTTAATAAAAGTGGAGTAGCTTTTGTTAGGGTAAAAAATCCTATAGATTGAAAAGCTGATGATAAACAACCAGTTAAATATATCTTCTTCATTTTTACTAATGGAGCAGATGGAAATGAACATTTAACAGCTTTAGGAAACTTGGCTGGAAAATTAGCTAGAAGTGAAAGTCACAAAATTTTAGCTAATGCAACAAACTTTAAAGAATTGTCTAAATTTTTTGAAGAAGAAAAACCTGAAGTTGTGGCAACACCAAACAACGGGTTTGATATTGTCGCAATTACAGCCTGTCCAACAGGAATTGCCCACACTTATTTAGCAGAAGAAAAACTAAAAGAATATGCTAAAGAAGCGGGATATTCAATTAAAGTTGAAACTCAAGGACGAAGAGGAAATGAAAACATTTTAACTCAAACTGATGTAGACAATGCCAAAATTATTATTTTAGCTCATGATAAAGGATTAACTGGTATGAGCAGATTTAATAACAAAAAAGTTATTGATACTTCTACAAAAGATGCAATTTATAATGGGCCTAAATTATTTGAAAATTATTTAAATGATCAAAAAACAACTATTATAAAAGGTGCAGCAGGAGATGCTGAAGGAGTTGGTGAAGCACTAACTTTAAAAAAATTTAAAGATGTTAAAGGAAATTTACTTGGTGGAATTTCAAGAATGTTACCATTCGTAGTTGCTGGGGGAATTTTATTAGGAATTGCATTTCTAATTGATTTTGCCGCTGGTAATTCAGATGCCGGAGGAAATTTTGGAACTGTAAATAAAGGAGCCGGATTCTTTGCTGCCATTGGAAAAACTTCAATGCAAATGATGATTCCAATCTTAGGAGCCTTTATTGCCTATACAATTATTGGTCCACAAGGATTAATGCCAGGAATGGTGGCAGGATTATTATCATCTTCAATAATGCCTTTTGCTTATGGAGATGATGGTAATTGATCAAATATGTTTGGTAAATTATTGCCTCATAATTTAAAAGGAAATGAATCAGGATTTATTGGAGCATTAGTTGGGGGATACCTAGCTGCCTTAGAAGTTTATGGATTATCAAAATTAATGGGTAAATTTCATAAAAACTTACAAGGTGTAAGAGATATTGTTTTCATACCAGTACTTTCATTATTTGCAATTGCTGTAACAATGTTTGTAATGAATATTCCTTTGGGATATGTAATGTATGGAATTTCACAAGGATTATCTTATTTAACACAACACAATTTAATTGCTCTAGTAGCAATATTGATTGGAACAATGATGTGTGTTGATATGGGAGGACCAATTAACAAAATTGCATATTCATTAGGAGTGTTATCAGTTGGTCATAAATTGATAACTGATGTTGATGCTGATGGTTATGATGCACAAACAGTTATTATGGCTGCTTCAATGTTGGCTGGAATGTTACCACCATTAATTATTGCCTTTTCAACAGTGTTGGTTAGAAAAGCTTGAACAGATAAAGATCGACAAGCCGCTAAAGGTAACTGATTAATGGGTGCATGTTTTATCTCTGAGGGAGCAATTCCTTTTATGATTAAAGATCCAAAAAGAATTATCGCCGTTTCAATGGTTGGTGGAGCAATTATTGGTGGAATTGTAGGAGGGCTACAAATCACATTAGGAGCACCACATGGAGGAATCTTTACATTTGCCTTATTACAAGCAAATGTAGGAAACATGAGTAAATCATTAGGAATGGGAATTGGAATAAGTGTAGTTATTGTTGCACTAATTGCAATATCTATGGTTTGTGGTTTAGTTCTAGGATTATGAAGATTAAAAGATATTAAATCAGGAAAATTAAATATTGCTTAAGTAAGCATAAAAAAAGTAGGTTGATAAAACCTATTTTTTTATTTTTAAAACGTATATTAAATTTTTTAATCAATTATAAAACGCAATTAAATAATATATTTTATACAAAATAAAATATTCTTGAATAAAATATATTATAATATTTTTGGAAAGGGATAAAAAATGAAAAAATGAAAAATTTATGTTGTTCCCCACACTCATTGAGATAGGGAATGATATTTTACAAAAGCAACAGCAAATACATTTTTGTATTTTAATTTTAAAAAAATATTTGAAGAATATAAACAAAAGCAGGCAAATTTTCCAAAATTTGTTTATGATTCTCAATATTCAGTTGTTGATGAATATTTAAAGATTGCTCCTAAAGATGAATCTAAAATAAAAGACATGGTTAAAAACAATAAATTGGTGATTAGTCCTTGATACACGCAAACTGACACATTTAATGTTACTGGAGAATCAATATTAAGAAACATGCTTACAGGAATAAAAGAAAGCCAAAAGTATGGTAACTATATGAGGGTGGCATATATGCCAGATTCATTTGGTTTTAATTCAAATTTACCTCAAATATTTAATAAGTTTGGAATGAAATCTTTTATACACTGACGTGGTGTTAAAAAAGAACACTTAGAAGAAGGTGTCTTAAATAAATGAGTTGGTATTGATGGTACCGAAATTGTTGAATATAACTTATTTAAATATGGATACACTTGTGGAGGAAGATTCACATATGATCTTTTTAGAGATGGTTATGAAAAAGAAAATATAAAAGAAAATGCAAAAAAAATATTTGAATCAATAAAAAATGATAAAGCGATGAATTTATTGCAAGAACTAAAAAATGCAAGCAAAAATACAAACAACAAAGTTTTATTTCCTTGAGGTTCAGATCAAATGGTTTGTTTTGAAAATTTGGGTGAATTAATTTCAGAAATAAATAAACTAGATGATGAAAATGAATGAATACTAACTAGTTATGAAGAATTTACTGATGAAATATTAAAAGATATAGAAAATATTAAAACAAAACAACTAAGTGGAGAGTTAAGATATGGAGAATATTCTAGAGTTCATAAAACTATAAATTCTTCTAGATATGATATTAAATATTTAACTAAAAACTTAGAATATTTAATATATAAAATTGCAGAGCCTCTTAGTTTAATATATGAAAAAAGTGGTGGAAAATATCCAAATGATTTATTACAACTTTCGCAAAGAATACTTTTTGAATGTCAAGCACATGATAGTGTTGGTGGATGCAATAGTGATAAAACAAATAGAAGTATAATTGAAAGATTAAATGTAGCAACAGATAATATTAATTCATTAATTACTTTTATACAAAGACAAATTTCTTTTGCAAATAAATGTAATGACAATGATTTGTTAATATTTAATCTTGAACCGCTTGTCAGAAATTTAAAATATACAATGACTATTTTTACAAGAAAAAAAAGTTTTAAAATTTTAGATGAAAAAAATAATGAAATTAAATATAAAGTTGTTTCCAAAGATTATGTTGATGCAAATGAATTTAAGATTAACAAAAATATTCAAAATACATCAATTACCGAAAACAAAAATAAAGAAAGTTTTTATTGACATAAAATAATTTTAGAATTTAAAAATGTTGAACCAGTTTCTATAAAAACCTTCAAAATTATCGAAGATGATTTTGAAATTAAATCAATAATTAACAAAAATAATTTTATTGAAAATAATTTTTACATGTTAAAAGTAGAAAATAATGAAATTATTTTAAAAGATAAAAAAAGAAATATTACATTTAAAAATGCAATAATTTTAGAATCTAACAAAGATGTTGGTGATTTATATGATTACTCACCTGAAACTTATGACGAAGTAATAACTTCTAAGTTAAAAAAAATTCAATTATTGTCATGTGACGATAATTTAATACCTAGTTTAGAAGCAAATTTTCATTATCAAATAGAGCAAAACAATAATAAAACAGAACAAATTTTTAATATAAAATTTTATTTATTTGAAAACAAAATTGATCTTGATATTGATACTAAAAACACTGCAGAAGATATCAGATGAAGAATCTTATTTAATACCAACATTGATTCTAATGAAAGTTATAGCGACACATCCTTTGGTAAAATTAAGCGTAATAAAAATTGTTATGAAAATGAATTAAAAATTTGAAAAAATGACAAATGAAATGACTACCCAGTGGATATCGAAGCTTTAGAGTCATGTTGTTGAAAAAAATCTAATGATTATACATACTCAGTATTTTCTAAATGTAACAATGAATATCAATTATCAAATTTAGATAATAAAAAATTAGCTATAACATTATTTAGAGCGGTTTCTTATATTGGAAGAAACAATTTACTATACAGACCAGAAAGGGCTTCTGGAAATTCAGTGTTTCCACTTGAAACGCCAGATGGTAATTTAAAAGGTAAAAATTTAAATATTAAGTTTAGATTTGGAATTTCAGATAATGACAATAACGTTGTTGTTGAATCTAAAGATTGATGTATCGATAATACATATTATCAAGTTCAAAAAATAAACTTATTTGAAAAAAATGGAGACATGTTTGTTTTACCAACTATGAAAATAAAAAAATATGATAATGATTTATTAAAAACAAATATAGATAGTTCTCTTGTGGTTTCATGTTTAAAGAAATCATATGATTTACAAAAAAACATTATAAGAATTTATAACCCAACTAATAACAAAATTAATATTAAAGACATTAATTTAAAAGAAATAAATGTTTTAGAAGATAAAAAATTAGAAAATTCAGAATTTATAGAACCTAATGAGTTCAAAGTTTATGAATTTTAAGGAGAAAAATGGAAAAGTTTAGAATTAATAATATTAAACTTGATGTTTCCTGTAAAAATAAGCAAGAAGTATTTGAGTTTTTATCAGAAATATCTAAAAATTATACAAATGATCAATCAATATTAGATTTATATCAAGAAAGAGAAAATCAAATTTCAACAGGACTTGAAGATGGATTTGCAATTCCTCATGCAAAAGGTGAAAAAATTAAAAGCCCGGCTTTATTTTATTTAAAATTAAAAAATCCAATTAGTGATTGAGAAACCTTTGATAATAAGCCGGTTCAGTACATAATTTCATTTTTAATTCCTGAAAAAAATGGAGACTATTTACAAGATCTTGCAAAGGTTGCTCAAGCTATTCAAGATGAAAAATTTAGAGAAAGTTTAACAAAATCAAATGATGAAAAAGAAATTTATGAATTAATAGAATCAATAGTTGCTAATAAAGAATTTGAAACATTAAAAAGTGATATGCAAAAAGATAAAATTATTGCGGGTATTACATCATGTGCAGCAGGATTAGCACATACTTATATGGCTAAAGAGGCACTAGAAAGAGCTTGCAAATCTCTAGGATATGGATTTAAAGTTGAAGCACATGGTTCACTAGGAATTGAAAATAAATTAACAAAAGAAGAACTAAAAAAAGTAATGTTTTTGGTTGTTGCAGCTGACGTAGAAGTTGATTTAGATAATAATTATAACAACAAGTTTATTTATAGATGTACAACAAATGAAATGATAAAAAATGGAGAAGAGGTTTTTAAAAAAGCATTAAAACAATTTGAAAATTTTAAAAATAAAAAAAATAATGAAAACATAGATTATTTTGATTTAAAACCCCATTATGATGAGATAAAAACAAATAATAAATATTTAAAATTTGTAATACAAAATAGTAGAGATTTGTTGAAGCATATGATGACGGGAATTGGATATTGCGTTCCATTGTTAATTGGTTGCGGACTTATGATTGGTGTTGCACAATTAATTGCGCAATTTACACTAAGTGGTGGTGGTCAAGCGTTGGGTGGTCTGTACCAATTTTCTTGAGATAATCCAAGTGCATTTGTAAGTAATGTAAAAGGCATTAATGGATTTTTATATACAATGCAAATAATGGGAATGAATATAGGGTTGCAAATGTTATTTCCAATGTTTTTAGGTGGTTTTATAGGTTATTCAATAAACGGTAAAGCCGGATTATCAATTGGATTTATTTGTGGAGCACTATCGGTGTTAAGAAATACAGGATTTGTTGGAGTTGTTATAAGCGCTTTAATAGCTGGTTACATGCTTAAACTAATAATTAAATATATGACTCCAAAAGGAAAAGCAAAAGTATTGGGTTCTGTATTATTTGTGCCTTTATTTGGTTCACTAGTGGCAATAATAGTTGCATGATGAATGTGTGGTTATCCTTTGATGAAATTAAATGAAGGATTAAAACAATTTGTTTTAAATGTTCAATCACAAAATGGATCTAAAATTTCTTTATCAGCTTTAATTGCCGCAATGATGGCATTTGATTTAGGTGGTCCAGTTAACAAAGCTGCATGAGCTGCATATACAGTTATTTGATCGGATACAACTTTACCTGACGCAGTAAGATATACACCAAATGCAGCAGGTAATATAGCAATTGGTATTCCAGTTCTAGGAGTTGGTTTATCAGTATTTATTGGAAATAAATACTTTTCACAACAAGAAAAAGTTCAAGGTAGTTCATGTTTGGTCATGGGTATACTTGGTATATCAGAAGGCGCTATTCCATTTTTTATAAGAAAACCTTTGAGATATTGAATAGTTAATATTTCCGGTGCAATTTTAGGAGCATGTTTTTATGTTGCAGTTGGTGGTTACTTAAAAGTTGGTGCTGGAGTTATTTATGGATGAACATTTGCAAATAAACCGGTGATGTATGTATTAGCCTTTTTAATAGGTGTGGGTTGAATTGCTATTTTAAATTCACAATGAGAAAAAGTTTCTTGACATAAAAGAAATAATATAAAATATCAAATTTTCTTAGGAAAAGCACAATTATTAAACAGTTTTATATTTATTAGAAATATTTTTAATTCTAAAAAAATAAATTATGTAGAAACAAAATTTGATAAAATTACAAAAGGAATAACTTTAATTTAAGTAATAATATTTTTCGAGAAAAGGGATTTAATGATGAAAAATAATTTAATTGAAAGATACAATTCATTAAAAAAACCTTTATCAAAAAATGAAGATAAAATATACAAATATTTAATTGACTTTAATACAAACGTAGAAGAAATTAGTATAAAAAACATATTTAAAAAAACTAACACAGGATTTTCTACTTTGTATTCTTTTTTAAAAAAAATGAATTTTTCCAGTATGAAAGAATTAACATTTTTTCTTAAAGAAGAAGAACTTAAATCAAGCAAAGATTTTCAAGATAACGTAGGCAATGATAATAATAATGAAATAACATATTTATATTTTAAAATCTTAAATGAAAATTCAAAAAATATAGATGATAAATTAATAACAGATTTTGTTCAATTAATACTTAAAAAGAAGTATATTTATTTTTTGGGTTTAGGAGAAAGTGAATTAGTTTGTATGGAAATGTCATACCGTTTAATTAGATTTGGTATACAATCATCGGTTTTAAAAACGGAAGACGGATATATTGTTTCAAAAACACTTTCGCTTGACTCTGAAGATCTTCTTATTTGTGTTTCAATTTCTGGAGAAAGTAAAATAATTGTTGAAGCAGCAAAAATAGCGAAGGATAAAGGCCTAAGTGTTGTTTCGATTTGTTCGAATCCAAATTCTACATTGGCTAAAGTTACTAACTTTTGTATTCCATTTGTTTCTAATAATATAACCAGTTCTGATTTTTATATTTCTTCTATTCTTCCAGCTATATATTTATGTGATATATTGTCAAAAAAATTATTTTCAATAAATGAAGAAAAATATAGAAATTTTAGAGAAAAAACTTCTAAATTAATAACAAAATATGTTAAATATAAAAATTAATTAAAATTTACTTTAAAGGAAAATATTAAATGAAAATAGGAATAGATATTGGGGGAACTTCTATAAGAGTTGGCTCAATAATTAATAACAAAATTAACAAAATTGAAATATTTAAAAATGATGTAAAACACTTTCAAAAGATGATTGACAAAATTTTCTCAATAATTGACCAATTAAAAGATGATCAAAAAATTGAATCAATTGGAATTGCATCTCCTGGACCATTAGATATTGAAAATGGAATTATATTAAATACACCAAATTTAGAAACTTGAAATAATAAAAACATTAAAGAAATATTTTATGCCAAATACAAGGTGCAAATTAATATAAACAATGATGCCAATGTAGCTGCTCTTGGCCAATACATTATTAAAAATGAAAAAAAACCGATTCATTCAATTTTATACTTTACAATTTCAACGGGATTAGGAGCTGGTTTTGTTAATCAAGGAAAAATATTTTCTGGATCAAAAGGCTTGGCATTAGAAGTTTACAACGCAATTCCTGATTTGAGTTCTGATAAGGTTACTAACTCTGGGATTGAATTTATTGCATCAGGAAAAAACATTGAATTAAATTTACAAAAATTAGGAGTTAATATTTCAAGTGCAAAAGAAGCCTTTGAAATGTATAAAAATAATAACAATAAAGTAGTAAATAATTACTTTTTAGAAATGAAAAATAGATTAGTTCAATTTTTCACAACAGCAATATATTTTTTCAATCCATCACAAGTCGTATTGGGTGGATCGGTGGCATTACACAACAAGGATTTTTATATAAATGTTTTTGAAGAAGTTAAATCAATATTAAATAGCGGTGGTTTTGATATAAAATTATCTTTTGCTGAAAATATTGATGAAGCGACTTTGCTTGGTTGTTCAAAATTATAATTTCAAAATTATTAAAAAACGAAGTTAATTCGTTTTTTAATTTTATAGTTGTAAAGATTTCATTTAATTATTTGCTTTTTTTTTTTTTTTTGTGAATACTAATTATATAAACACATTCATATTAGATTAATAAACAAATATTAGAAAAATAATAATTTAAAAAAACGAAAGGAAAATAATAAATGAAAAAACTAATAGGATTATTAGGTTCTTTTGGTATGGCGATAACATCAATAGCAACAACTATTTCTTGTGGTAATGACAAAGCATTGATTAAAGATCTAACAAAACTCATTATAAACAAAGAATTAGGAATGTTAGAAGATGCAAAATCAGAAACAATTATTTCAGCTGTGCTTATTAAAAATTTAAATTCAGGATTAACAAAAGATGATATTGTAGCAACTGTTGATGCAACCAACAATATAGCAAATATTACCGCATTTGATTCTAGTAAATTTGTTGGATCAGTTAATGTGGTTTTCACCATTAAACCAAACTTATTAAATCTTATTAAACACAAAGATTTAGGAACGTTAGATGATGCAAAATCAGAAACAATTATTAAAGCCGTTCTAAATAAGAATTGAGAATCAGGATTAACAAGTGATGATATCAAGGCAATAGTTGATGAAGGCAATAAAAAAGCAACAATTATTTCAGCTGATAAAAATAAACTTACCGGTTCAGTAGATGTAATCTTCGCTATTAAACCGAAATTATCAGAAGTTATTAAAAAAACAGATTTAGGGATGTTAGATTTTGCAACTCCCAAAATTATCATTGCCGCCGTTATTGCAAATAATCCCAATTTAGGATTAACCAATAAAGATATCACGGCGGAAGTTAATGAATATTATAATATGGCAACAATTATTGCAAATACATCAAGTAAATTTATTGGATCAGTAAGTGTAACTTTTACTCTCAAACAAGAATTATTAAAAGTTATCAAAAATAGAGATTTAGGGATTTTAGATTATGCAAAGCAAGATATAATAATTGCTGCTGTCCTTGCTAAAAATCCCAATTCAGGATTAATAAGTAAAGATATTACGGTAGAAATTGATGAACTTAATAACGCAGCAACTATAACTGCCAAAAAATCAAGTAATTTTATTGGTTCAGTAGATGTAATTTTCAATATTAAGTCAAATCTAACAAAACTTATTAAAAATACAAAATTAGGTGCCTTAGATGATGCAAAACCAGAAACTGTAATTGCTGCCGTTATTGCTAAAAATCCAGATTCAGGATTAACAAAAGAAGATATTGATGCGGAAGTTGATGAAAAAAACAATAAAGCAATTATTACAGCAGTTGATTCAACTAAATTTATTGAAGAAGTTGAAGTAACTTTCATAGTCAAACCAAACTTAGTAGATATTATTAAAATTAAATATTTAGGTGCCTTAGATGATGCAAAACCAGAAACTGTAATTGCTGCCGTTGTTGCTAAAAATCCAGATTCAGGATTAACAAAAGAAGATATTAAAGCAGAAGTTGATGAAAAAAACAATAAAGCAACTATTGCTGTAAAAAATACAGATAAATTTATTGGTTCAGCGGAAGTGACCTTTAAAATTAAAACTAATGATTTGGCGAAAGTTGTTGTTAATATTGATGAAAACACAACATACGTTCAATTATTTGAGAATGTTAAATCACAATTAATTAAAGATGTTGTATTTAACAGTAATGAACCAACTAATATAACAAACAATGATTTCTTTGTTACTCCTATGAGTCAACATTTGGGTGGATCTGGACATTCTTGAAAAGACAAAATTCTTGAAAAAGACACTGCATATTTTGACTTTAATCCAACAGAAAAAGGAAAAACAAAATTAAAAAATTCATTAAGAGTTATTGTTAAACGCAATTTAAATTTGACTTGAATTAGCAAAGACGATCCAAATAAAAATTTAATTCAAGAAGATCAAAAATCTAAAACATTTAAAATAATTTTAAAAGAATATGATGATTTAAACAAATATGATTTAAGAATAATTCACTTCCCGGCATTAGAAAGCGAAATAAAACAAGCCAATTCCGATAAAACTACTTGAAAGCTTAATTGAAGTGATATTAATACAACAGATAATACAAAACCGATTGGTAACTTTGTAAATCTTTCTTGATGTGATGGAAGTGATGGACATCAAAATTTTAAAAAAGATGATTTTGATAAAGTTGCAAGCGGAAGCACAATTGAAGAACTAAAATTTGAATCTGAAAATTTAAATGACATTTACAAAATATTATTCATTAAAGGTTAATGTAGCAAAATTTAAATTTATGTAATTACTAACAAAAAGCGAGAATATAAATAACGTTTAAGTATGTTTTTTATACATAATACAAAAATTAAGCAGATTTATCCTTGCTTTTTTTTTTTTTTTTGTAGATACTAAGTATAGAAACACTGTTATATTAGAGTATTAAATTTTAAAAAAATAATTAAATAAAATTATCAAATAAATAAACGAAAGGAAAAAAAGTAGATGAAAAAACTAATAGGATTATTAGGTTCTTTTGGCATGATTGCAACATCAGCAGTAACAATTATTTCTTGTGGTAAAGATAAGCAATTAGTCAAAGACTTAACAAAACTTATTAAAAATACAAAATTAGGTGCCTTAGATGATGCAAAAGAAGCAACTATAATTGCTGCTGTTATTACTAAAAATCTAGATTCAGGATTAAAAAAAGAAGATATTGAAGCAAAAATTGATAAAGCCAAAAACAAAGCAACAATTACACCAGTAGATACAAATAAATTTACTGGTTCAGTTGAAGTAACTTTTACTATCAAATCTAACAATTTGGCAGATATTATTAAAAATAAAGAATTAGGTTATTTAGATGATGCAAAAGAAGCAACTATAATTGCTGCTGTTATTACTAAAAATCCAGATTCAGGATTAACAAAAGAAGACATTAAAGCAACGGTTGATGAAAAAAACAATAAAGCAACTATTGCTGTAAAAAATACAAATAAATTTATTGGTACAGTTGAAGTAACCTTTAAAATTAAAACTGATGATTTATCTAAAGTTGTTGTCAAAATTGGTAAAACAACAACATATGGACAATTATTTGAAGATGTTAGATCACAACTAATTAAAGATATTGAATTTGATTTGGAAGATCCAACCAATACAGCAAAAAATGATTTTGCCGTTGGTGCTGGAAGTCGACATATGAACGCAGTGGGTCACAATTGAACAACAGACATAATTCTTGAAAAAGACACTGCATATTTTGACTTTAATCCAACAGAAAAAGGAAAAACAAAATTAAAAAATTCATTAAGAGTTATTGTTAAACGTGATTTAAATATGACTTGAATCAGCAAAGATGATCCAAATAAAAATTTAATTCAAGAAGATCAAAAATCTAAAACATTTAAAATAACTTTAAAAGACTATGATGATTTAAAAAAATATGATTTAAGAATAATTCACTTCCCAGCATTAGAAAGTGAAGTAAAACAAGTCAATTCCGATAAAACAACTTGAAAGCTTAATTGAAGTGATATTAATACAACAGATAATACAAAACCGATTGGTAACTTTGTAAATCTTTCTTGATGTGATGGAAATAATAATACAACCAAATTTGACAAAAACGATTTTGAAAAAATTTCAAAAGGAAGCACAATTGAAGAACTAAAATTTGAATCTGAAAATTTAAATGGCATTTACAAAATATTATTCATTAAAGGTTAAGCCAGTTTTAAATTTTATGTTTTTCTCTTTAATGTAGTTATTTTTTTATAACAATTAACAAAAATTTGCTAAACAAGTGTATCTACTTGTTTTTTTTTTTTTTTTATTAGAATAATAAAAAAACTATGGTGCATGATGAACAAAATATTAAAAATAACACTATTAATAATTTTAACTTTATGTCCATTTATTGCATTAATAAATTGTTCTTCTCATAAAGAAGATAATCATAGAAGTAAAGTAATTGCTAAAAATAACGACATAATAAATGGCTGTGATACATCGAGTTATGCTGAAGTAGTGGAAAATTTTTTATTTGAAAAAGGCTATTCAAAATATAGATATAAAGATATTGATGAAGAACAAGAAAACTATATTAATCAAAATTTATACTCATATATTGACGAAAATGGAACTTTAAAATATGATAATTTTTTTAAAATTCTAAAATGAAAGGGTGTTAATTCCATAAGACTAAGGTTATGAAATGATCCATATGACGACAAAGGTAATTCATATGGTGGTGGTCATAACGATATTGACACTGACATTTGAATTATGAAGCAAGCAAAAAAAGAGGGTATACACGATTTTTTTATTGATTTTCAATATTCTGATTTTTGAGCAGATCCCCAAGTTCAAAAACCACCAAAAAAATGAGAACACAAGTCAGCTACCGAAATTGCAAAACTTGTTTATGAGTATACTAATCAAGTATTAGAAAATTTCACTAAAGTTGGACTTTCTCAATATATATCAGCAGTGCAAATTGGTAATGAAATAAGCAGAGGCTTTTTGTGAACAAATAGCAAATATAATTTTGGAGAAACCCAAAGTTATTTAGAAAATGGAATAAAAGCTGTCAAAAATTTTGATATAAAGAATAAGCTGGCAATTAAAACAATAATACATCTAGATTGTTCAAATATTAAAAGCTTTAAATATCCATTAAATAAATTTATGGAAAATAAATATGTATTTAAAAATGTTGATTATATTGGACTTTCATTTTATCCCCAGTGAAATTGACATGATATGGATGATTTATTTGACTCAATGAGATATATTAAAAGTAACTATAATAAAGACACTTTAATAATGGAGTATTCTTCAGTTTATGCTGCCACTAATGATTCTTACATTGGTGATACTTCTAATGATCAAATGTCATATGCAGATTCAATTAAAAGAGCCCCAGTTAGTTCTGAAGGATCAGTGTATTTATTTAATGTTTTCCTAAATACAATTTCTAAAGCATTGCCAAATAGTAAGGTTGGTTATTATTGATGAGAACCAGGATGATTATTAAAAGGAAAAACAAGCTGAGCAACTTATGAAGGAGTTGATTATTTAAGAAATAATAATCACAATGGCTATAAATTGGGAAGTACATGATGGAATAAAGGTCTATTTGATATTAATGGTTGTGCATTACCAATATTAGATGAAATTAAAACATACAAAAGAGTTGTTAAAACAGAAAACGATAATAGTAACAATAAATTCAATTTTATCTCCAAAAAAGACATTATTGATAATCAAGCAGATAAAACAGATTTATACAAAGATGATTTATTTAAAAACAACGAGTTTTATTGAAAAAAATCATATAATAAAAAATATCTTTCAAGTTACTTAAATAAAATAAATGATGAATATTCACAAAAACCATGATATGGAAAGTCTAATGAAATTGATATTTATAATGATGAGTATAGTAAAAGAACTAGTTCAAAAGATTTTATTAATATAGTTAAAGAAAATTACAAACACATAATGTGAACACAAGTAGATTTTTTAAAAATAGATATAAATAAGGAACAAGTTACAATTTATATAAATGCAAAAGATAATTCTTTTTATTATAAAAAAGATGTTGACCCAATAAAAATTATTATTAATCGTAATAAAATTAGTAATAATTTAAAAACTAATTATTTTGACTTAAGTAAAAATTTTAATATAAAAGCAGTAAATGATTATAGTTCATTGTTAAAACAAATTAAATCATCATTATCAAAAAGTGATGATGAACTTAAATCTTTATTTTATAATGCTCTAGGAGTCAATGGTGGAATATCTGAATATGAAGGAAATGATAAAATTTGACTATATGATGATTTAAAAAAAGTTAATCGTGAAGCTCAAATGGATTTTATTTCATGTGATAATTTATTAAGAAAAGATGGAACAGTAAATTTTAATAAATTAAATAGTACTATTTTGAATTGACCAAATTCAAATGCTGACTTTCAAAATATGAAATATGTATGTATTCGTAAAAAAATAGAAGATGATACTTTTATAAAAAGCGGAAAAGAGTTATGACTTTATCCTAAGGCTTTAATTTTTAAACTTCAAAACTAAATTACAAACCCAATTTAATTTCAAACTATTTTATAAATGTTATAATTATATTTAAAGAAACAAATTATAAATAAAAGAAAGTGGGATTTATGAAAGGCATTAAACCTGGAGATAAATTACTTGTTCACGCATATAAACATAATGGTGTAGTTTACAGAAGTTGAGAGAGGCCCTTGTTAATTGAAAAAAATGAAGAGCATGTAATTTTATATAATGACAAAGTAGTAATAAATGAAAAAAAAGGCACAAAGTGAGTGGCAAAAGAACCAGCACTTTGATTTTTCCCCCATGATAAATGATTTAACATATTATGCATGTTTAAAAATGGGTGTTATGAATTTTATTGTAATTTAGCTTCTCCATATATTTATGAGGAAAACACAATAAAATTTATTGACTATGATTTGGATGTAAAAGTTTATAAAGACTTTTCATATCGTATATTGGATTTAGTTGAATTTAATAGAAATAGAATTAAATGAGAATATGGTCCCAAAATTGTAGAAATCATTTGAGATGCAGTTGTTGAAATCAAAAGAATGATTAAAGAAAAATCGGGTTTTTTTGATTTAAATTTCATTAAAGAATTAAAACACAAAATTAATTCGTAGTTTATATTTACAAAATTATTTTAATAATAATTTTTTTTATTTTTTTTGCTAAAATCACTACAAGGAGTTAGCTATGAAAATTATAAATATAGATAATATGACTATGATGTACAATGCCAAAAAAGGTATTAAAAACATTAACTTAAATATTGAAACAGGTGTTTGTTTTGGTATTTTAGGACCTTCTGGTTCTGGTAAGTCAACTTTAATGAGAACATTATTGGGATTTGTCAAAA
Organism: Spiroplasma endosymbiont of Crioceris asparagi; assembly: GCF_964020035.1. Lineage (NCBI taxonomy): Bacteria > Bacillati > Mycoplasmatota > Mollicutes > Entomoplasmatales > Spiroplasmataceae > Spiroplasma > Spiroplasma endosymbiont of Crioceris asparagi. The sequence goes on along the minus strand of NZ_OZ026475.1, from coordinate 579,922 downwards.
TTAATGAAGGTGTATTAAAAATTAATAATATAGATGTTTGAGGAAACTCACACAAAACCAACGATTTAATTTCATTTATTCCCGGAGAACCAATTATTCCGCTTGAAGGTACTGGAAAAGAATATTTAAAATTTTATGCAAAATTAAGACCAAATTCTGATTTGGACAAAATGGATAAACTAATAAATTACTTTGATTTAGATGCAGATTCACCAATCAAAAAAATGTCAAAAGGAATGAAACAAAAAGTTGCTATCATCGCTTGTTTAATGGTTGATTCAGAAATTTATTTATTTGATGAACCAACCAGTGGTTTAGATCCTGTTATGCAAAAGAAATTTGTAAATATTGTTAAGGAATTAAAAGAACAAGGTAAAACAATAATTTTATCTTCACACATTATGTCAGAAGTTGATGAATTGTGTGATGAATTTGCCATCTTAAAAAGAGGTGAAATTATTTATGCCAATGATATTAAATCAATTAGAAAAGAAAACAAAGATATTGAAAAAGTTTTCTGAGAAGCATATGAAATAAAAACTTATGAAGAGGAGTACAAAAATGATTAACTTTAATTTAATAAAGAGAGTATTTAAAACTTCAAAATCAATCTATTTATCAATTTTAGCAGTTTCACTTTTCTTAATGGCAGTTTCATTTTTTTCAACAGGAAAATTAGCTGGAGAAAACCCCACAGCACAAAGCTATTTAGAAACATATAATAAAATATATTTTGGAACATTTGGCTTGATTTTTACAAGCGCCTTAGCTGCACTGTTGATACTTATAAATTTAACCAAAGAAATTGATAACTGTAGTTTATCTATTTATTTAGTATCAGATAAATCAAGAACTAACGTTTTACTTAACAAATATTTTTCAATATTTGCCATGTTATTTGCTTATGCAATTTTACAAATAATTGTTCTTGTAATTGGTTTTAATGTGATTCCCGAAAAATATCGTAGTTGAGAAAGTGATACTAAAGAAATTAATTTAGTATTTACTTATTTTTTAGGAACAATATTTTTAATGACATTAAATTTCTTATTTGCCGCATTGTTTAATAATAAAAATATAGTAATATTTTCAATTGCTTTTATTTCAACAGTTTCAACTTTAATGAGAATTGTATATTCAATCAGCGGGAGCAAAGATTTAGAATTTTTTACATATATTTCAACTTATGTATTTAGTAATGATGATTTAATTAATAAAAATAATTGAAGTTCGTTAATACCATATGCAGTTTGAATATTCGTTGTGCCACCACTAATATATGGTTCTGTTGTTGGATTTAACAAACGTAACTTATACTTATAATAAAAACAAAAATTAGCTTTGGCTAATTTTTTTATTTATAACTAGTATAATAATCATGAGATACAACTCAATATACATTAAATCAATGCTAAATATTTTTTAAACAAAAAAAGTATTACTTCGAACAATGTATTAAATAAATAAGAAATGAGGAATAATGGAAAAAGTATTTATTACTTGTCCTCATTGTCAAAAACCAATTAATATTTTAGAATCTCATGCTGAAGCAGAGGTTTTTAAGTATTTTAAAGACAATGAGAGTAAATATAAAAAACAACTTCGAGAAGAAGAATTAGAATTAATTAAATCTTCTTTGAAAAATGAATATAGTTTAAAACTAAAACAAAACAATTTGGAGTTTGATCAAAAACTACAAAATTTAAATAATGATTTACAAAACAAAGTTTTAGAAATTGAAAACATTAAAAAAATGGCAGTGCTTGAAGCTCAAAATAAATTTCTGCAACAAATTGAAGAATTAAAAGCTTTAAATGAAAAACAAAAATTATTAAAAGAAAATGAAATCTTAGAAATTAAAGAAAAAATTAGATCTCAATATATTAATGAAATTGAAGAACTAAAAATTGCTAATGCCAAAAACAAATTAATGCAAAACAAAACAAAAGGCGAAAACTTTGAAAATGAAGTGGAATCAGAATTGCGCAAGTGTTTTGGAATGTATGATGTAATTGAAAAAATTAATGTTTCAAAAGATAATAAAAAAGCCGATTTTAAATTATCTATTAAAACATCAGATGCCAAAATAATTGGTTCAATTATTTATGAAGTGAAAAATGCTGAATGAAAAGATAATTGAGAAGATAAATTAAATACAGATATGCTAAATGAAAGAGGGAAATATGCCATCTTAATTGCAACTAGTATTAATGAAAAATATAAAGGTGTACCATTTGTTAAAAGTGAACGATACCCAAATATTTGAATTAGTGGACCAGATGAATTTGTGTTTGTTACTCAAATCTTACGTAATATGATGTTGTTTGAAAATAATTATGAATTACAAATTAAAAAATTAAAAGAATCAATTGGTGATGATCAAGAAGTTAAAACATTAATCAAAGAGTATGAAAAAAAACAACAACAAATTGAAAATTTCTGACAAATTGAAGCTCCCAAAGCAATATTAATTTCTCGCAAAGAATTGAAAAATATTGAAGGTGTTTCACGAACTTTAATAAGTTCATCAGAAAAACTTGATAAAGCAAAAGAGCGAATTGAAAAACAATTAGAGAAAAAAATTGTTTTTGGGTTATCGAAAATTTTAGGAAATTTAGATTTAGAAGAAGAAATAAGATAATAAATCACTTTTATTAATTAGTAAATACTTGATTGTTGCTAAAAAAGAGTTTTATAATAAAAATGTAAACACAAGAGGTATTAGGTAAAAGACGGAGGTCGTTTATGCTAGTAGCCCACAGAGGGTTTAGATCACCTAAAGGTGAAAATTGCATGCGTGATTTTAAAAATGCTTTAAAAACATGCAAGGCAGTTGAATTTGATATTAGATTAACAAAAGATAAACGCATTATAATATTTCATGATCACAATTTTAAACGTATTGCAAATGTTGATAAAACTGTGCGTCATTTTACTTATGATGAAATTAAACAAATCCCATTTTTTAAAACAAATCCCGATTGATTACCACCATTATTCATCGAAGATTTTGTTGAAAAAATTGCAAAAGAATATGAAATGATTAATGTTGAAATTAAACCAGATCGCTACACAAAAAGCGAGCGTCAAATCTTATTAGATGCTTTGAATAAATTAAGAGAAAGTACTAAAGCAGAAATTATAGTTTCAAGTTTTGGACTTAATGATTTAAAATTTATTGCAACACTTGATCGTAATAAATTTAAACGTGGATATTTAGTAGAAGGATTGTCAAAAATTAATTATGATTTAATTAAAGAATTTGATTACTTGCACCCCTATGTAGGAACACTAAAATTAAAATCAAGTTATCCAATTATTAATAAAATTAATTTGCCGCTCAACATTTGAACATTCAAAAAAGATGAAGATGTTGTTATATTAAAAAAAATATATCGCCCAGAATTGTTACACGCTTTTATTAGCGATAACCCAAATTTAAAAATTTAATTTAAATAATTAATGTTTAAAGAAAAATTTAAAATAAATAAAAGGGTATATATTTTAGCAATCATAGCTGCATCAGATGTTTTAGTAATGTTAGTGCCGTTTTATTTAAAAAATGTAATTCCTTCAAATCAAATTAGTAAGTATTTAGGAATTACTCCTGATCAATTTTCTCAAGGAACTGCTATTTATGGATATGTTGCTTTATTAAGTTATGTTTTCGGTGGTTTCTTTGCTGACCATATTAATTTAAGAAAATTAGCATTTTGAGGAATGGCCATTAGTGGTATTTTAGACTTATGATATGGTTTTATACCATTCATCGATAATTATAAATTAGTGCAACTTTATATTATTTTTTCTGGATGAAGTTTTTGCACGTGCTTTATTTTCTGATCGGCGTTGTGAAAATTACTTTCTCAACAAGGAACAAAAGCAGAAAATGGTTATTTGAATGGAATGGAAGGTAGTCTAAACGGAATTATTGGAACAATATTATTAGTTTTTGCATATGGTATTTTTATGATTTTTGATAAACTTCTAACTGAAACCTTAGGAAAATATGCATTTTCAATTTTAGTTTTTATATTCACAGCCGCAATTTTTATTAATGCTTGATTATTGTGGCAATTTGTTCCCGAAAAAAAATATTTTGAAGATGAAGAAGACACTCAAAAATTTAAAATTAAAATTAGTGATATTTTCTTACCTCTAAAAAATTATAAATTATTAATTGTAACCATCTTGATTATGGGTGTCTATATGTATCAAACAGGTTTAAGTGTTTATATGAATTACTTAGATACCTTAGGAGTTCCAGCAATTATTATTGTAGCTGCAGGATTAATAAGAACTTATTTATTGCGCAGTGTAATTGCTGTGCCTGCTGGAAAATTTGGTGATAAAACTCAAAAATATACATTAATTATTGTTTGTGGATTATTTATTTCTACTTTGTTAACACTAGCAGCAATTTTGATTCCCGGATTTGAAGATGATATTAATCACTTAAGTGTAGTTTGAAAAATAATTGTTCAAGTTCTAGTTACAGGTTTGTTCTTATGTTTAGGAGCCACATCTTGATTTTTGGTAACTAATCGTTGAGCAACAATTTATGAATTAAAAATTAGTCAAAAAGAATATGCTATGTCGGTTGGATTTATATCTTTTATAGCGTTTTCTCCTGATGCATGATTTTGACAAGTTGACTCTTTAATTCAAGAACATTGAAATGTTTGAAACGACGATCACACTAGTGTCATATCAACCAAAATTTCAAATCAAATAAGTTTAACAATTATTTGTGCTATTGGAATAATGGCAATGTTTGCAGGAATTATTTTGCTATTTGTTTTACATAAACAAAAAAAACGCCTTGCAGTGCAAAGTTCACTTTAAGACAATAAAAAAGAAAGTAATAAGCTTTCTTTTTTTTATTTTATTCAAAAGTTAGAATATTATTCTCAGGGGCAATTTAAATTGTCCAAGCAAAACAAAAGATATTTAAGTAAAATAGATTATATGGAAAAAACAAAAATTCGTAATTTTAGTATTATTGCTCACATCGATCATGGTAAGTCTACACTTGCTGATCGTATTTTAGAATTAACTGGAACAGTTGACAAACGTGAAATGCAAGAACAATTGTTAGATACAATGGATATTGAACGTGAACGTGGAATTACAATTAAGCTAAACTCTGTACAATTAAAATACACATCTAAAGTTGATAATCAAGAATATATATTTCACTTAATTGACACCCCAGGTCATGTAGACTTTACTTATGAAGTTTCTCGTAGTTTGGCTGCGTGTGAAGGGGCATTATTGGTAGTGGATGCTAGTCAAGGAATTGAAGCACAAACTCTAGCTAATGTGTATTTGGCATTAGATAACAATCTTGAAATTATTCCAATAATTAATAAAGTTGATTTGCCAGCAGCTGATCCCCAAAGGGTTAAGGAAGAAATTGAAAATGTGATTGGGATTGATTGTTCAGATGCTCCCATGATTTCTGCGAAAACAGGACTAAACATTGTTGATGTTTTAGAAAGTATTGTCCATAAAGTACCAGCACCTAAAAATGCTATTGATGAAAAACCATTAAAAGCATTAATTTTTGATTCATACTACGACAAATATCGTGGAGTTATGGTATCAATTAGAATATTCGAAGGTAAAGTTAAAGTTGGCGACAAAATTAAATTAATGCAATCTGGTGCAGAATATGAAGTTGTGGAATTAGGAATTAAAAATCCGAAAGAAGTGCGAATAGATTCATTAGAAGCTGGTGGGGTAGGTTGATTAGCCGCTTCTATTAAAACGGTGCGTGACGTTCATGTTGGTGACACTATTACACTTGTAGATAATCCGACAGCAACACCATTGCCCGGATATAAAAATTTAAACCCGGTTGTTTATTGTGGAATTTATCCGATTGACACTGCTAAATATAAAGACTTAAAAGAAGCATTAGAAAAAATTTCATTATCTGATGCCTCAATAGTTTATGAACCAGAAACTTCACAATCACTTGGCAGCGGATTTCGTTGTGGGTTTTTAGGTTTATTACATATGGATGTTATTCAAGAAAGATTAGAACGTGAGTATAACTTAGAATTAATTGCAACAGCACCATCAGTTATCTATACAGTTACCAAAACTAATGGTGAAGTAATTACCATTGATAATCCTTCTCATTTACCAGATCCTTCAGTTATCAAATTTATTGAAGAACCTTATATCAAAGCAACAATTATGACACCAGAAGAATATATTGGTGATTTAATGCAACTCTGTCAAGATAAGCGTGGAATATATCAAGATCTAGAATATATTGATGATTCAAGAAGAATCTTAATTTATGAAATGCCATTAAATGAAATTGTGTTTGATTTTTTTAACAAATTAAAATCAATTTCAAAAGGATATGCTTCTTTTGATTATGAAGTAATTGGATATCGTCAGTCTAAGTTAGTAAAAATGGATATTTTATTGAATGGTGAAATTGTTGATGCACTATCAACAATTGTGCATAAAGATTTTGCTTATCATCGAGGAAGTATTTTGGCAAGAAAACTTAAAGAAATTATTCCAAGACAAAATTTTGAAGTTCCAGTACAAGCGGCTATTGGAAGTAAGATAATTGCCCGTGAAACTATTAAGGCAGTTAGAAAAGATGTTACTGCCAAACTATATGGTGGGGATGTTTCTCGTAAAAAGAAATTATTAGAAAAACAAAAAAAAGGAAAAAAACGAATGAAGGCAATTGGTTCAGTTGAAGTTCCCCAAGAAGCATTCATTGCAGTATTAAAAATCGATGAGTAAACTAAGGATTAAAAAAAGTTTAAGTTATCAAAAACAACAAATTGATTATTTTTTAGAAATAAAAAATCAAAAATATATTCGATTGAAAGTTGATAATGAACAAATAATTGTTAGTGCTCCAGTGCACGTACAAGATTGAGAAATAGAACAATTAATTTATACTAACATTAAAAAAATTACTACAATGTTGGAAAAAAATAAAAGTAAAAAATACTTAGTTATTAACGGAGATAAATTATTTTTTAAACTTTTTGATGAATACAAAGAATTTAAATTAACAACTATTTCTGAAAGAAATAATTATTCTTTTAAAATTTATGAAAATTTAGAAGATACTATTAAACATATTTATAAAAAGGCGGCAATTATTTATCGACATATTTTTGAAGAACGCTTTGATTTTTGAATGCAAATTATGCAAACCGATTGTAAAAATTTATCTTTAAGAGTTATGAAAACTCGTTGGGGTGTTTGTTATCCCGATAAAGCAAAAATAATTTTAAACACAAGATTATTACACTATCCACAACAATGTTTAGATTATGTAATAGTACATGAATTATCACATATGCTACATAAAAATCATTCAAAATTATTTTGATATAATGTGGAAAAATATTTTCCTGATTACAAAAAAGCAATAAAAGCATTAAAATAAATAATAAGGGAATTTTATGAAAATATTTCACAAAAATAAAAATTTTAAAAATCAAGATGAATTTTATATTTCATGAGACAATTTCTTTTTTGATAAAGAAATTAAAACATTAAACGATGCACAAGATTGTTTAGAAGATTATCGTCATGAATTAAATAATTTGATTGCTTGTCAAAGAGCTGAATTTATTAATAAAGAATTTAAATTAAATATTAATACCTTAGAAATTATGGAAGTTTTTCAAACAATACCTTGTGTATCAAACTTTAATGCCATAAGAGATGAATTAGAAAAAGAATATGATGGGTTGCTAACAGAATTAGTAATTATTGCATTAACAAAATTTTCTTATTTAGTGTCTAAAAAATTATTTGAAATAGTAGAAAAAAAGTTTCCAAAAAACCGGATGACACAATCCCCATTTTTAAAAATGATTGAAATTATGAAACGCGAAAGCATTAGTGGAATTGAAGAAATTATAAATAAATCTACATTATTTTTAGGAATCAAAAAATTAGATGAAACTAATATTCAAGAAATAATTAATTTAGGATTTGTTCCAGCTTACTATTGAACAAGAATGTTAAAAGAAGTTGTTTCTTTAACATATGAAACTTTTTCTTATGAAAGAGAATTTGGACCAAATTCAGAAACTAAAGATTTTGGGACAATTGAAATTGAAGATGAATCACAATTTTATGAGCAGGTTGAAGACTTTATTAGCAAAACCCAAACATTAATTTTGGATTCTGCCACAGAAGAAGCATTAACATTTTTTAAATTAACAAGATTTTCAACTAAAGAAGATTTTAAACAAGCATATAGAAAGTTATCAAAAAAATATCATCCTGATTTAAATAAATCACCTAATTCAGAACAAATTATGCAAAAAATAAATTTATATAAAATTTTATTAGAAGAATATTTTTCTTAAAGGAGACAAAATGATAGAACCAAAATTAACTGATTGAGAATGTTATGAAGTTTTTGCGAACACAATAATGGAACAAGAAATTTTTTGATCAACATATACTAGTAAAGATAAACAAGGATCATTTGTTCAAATTGTTCATCCAATTTGAAACAAGACAAAAGATTTTAGAGTAGTGTGATTTACTTTAGAAAACACATTTGATTATTTTGAAAAGGCAGCTTCTAAAACAGTACTAGATTCTGATTACGAAACATATGTTAAATTTATTTATATATCAAAAATGTTTTCAGATATCCGATCATTATTTATTAAAAGGAATGAAGATGTTGTACCAACAGGAACATATCATTTCGATTATATTTTTAGAGAATTTTTTCAAGAAAAATTTAGAAATTTTGTAGAATCACTTTCTTCAATAACAGTTAGTTTAGAAAATATTAAAGAATTAAGAGAAGTTGTCGACTCTTTAAAAGAAAATGGTAATGAATTGACTGATTTTGAATATAACGAATCAATGTATGATTTATATTTTTGAATTGACAATACACTAGAAGAAGCCATTTATAAAATTTATCAAAAACAATCATTAGAAAAATCAAAACTATTAATTGACATCATTTATGGTTCATGAATAACTTTTAAATTTGCATTAATGTTTCGTGAAAAAATTATTGAAGTTTATGAAAAAGAATTAAATACTGAGATTCTTAGTTCTAAAGTTATTTTAGACGGTGAACACGAAAAATGAGAAGATGAAGGAATTATATTAGAAGAAGTTGAAGAAATTTTTAAAAAAAGTAAAAAGAATTAACATTTAAATAGTATTATTAATAAATACAAACAAGGAATAAATATGAACAAAAAAATAATAAATATAGCAGTGATTGCTCACGTTGATGCCGGTAAATCAACACTGGTTGACGCATTTTTAAAACAATCTGGAGTTTTTCGAGATAACCAAGTTGTTATAGACCAAGTTATGGATTCTAACGATCAAGAAAGAGAACGTGGAATTACAATCTATTCTAAAAACTGTGCTATTGAATATAATGGTTACAAAATTAATATTGTTGATACTCCAGGACATGCTGACTTTTCATCAGAAGTTGAACGTATTATGAAAACAGTGGACACTGTTATTTTATTGGTAGATTCATCAGAAGGACCAATGCCTCAAACAAGATTTGTTTTATCTAAAGCATTGGCTTTAGGTTTAAAACCAATTTTATTAATTAATAAAATTGATAAACCAGATCAAAGAGCATTAGAAGTTGTTGATGAAGTGCTTGAATTATTTATGGAACTTGAAGCTAATGATGAACAATTAGAATTTCCAACACTATATGGTATTGCCAGAAATGGAATTGTGCAATATTCAATGGAAGAAGAATCAAAAAATTTAGTTCCTTTATTTGAAACAATTGTTAAACAAGTGGGACATTATCCATTTGAAAAACAAAATGAAGATACTGCTTTACAAGTTTCTTCTCTAGCCTATGATGCTTTTATTGGAAGACTAGGAATTGGAAGATTATTTCAAGGTACTTTAAAAGAAAACCAATCAGTTTCAATTGCAAAAAATGATGGATCAACTTCTCGCGGTAAAATTAACAAAATTTTTGTATATCAAGGAATGAACAGAGTTGCTGTTAAAGAAGCACACGCTGGAGAAATTGTTGTTATCTCCGGAATTGAAAATTTAACAATCGGAGATGTTGTTTGTGAAAGTGACAAGTTAGTTAAAATGGCACCAATTGTTGTTGAAGAGCCAACAATGAGTATGAACTTTTTAGTTAACACTTCACCATTTGCTGGCCGAATCGGAAAATTACTAACTACAAGAAACATTAAAGAAAGATTGGAAAAAGAATTAGAAGTTAATGTTGGTCTTAAAGTTGAAGCACTTTCTTCATCATCAGCTGATGGATTTAAAGTTCTAGGAAGAGGAGAACTTCACCTTTCTGTTTTAATTGAACAAATGCGAAGAGAAGGATTTGAAATGGGAATTTCAAGACCTGAAGTTATTTTCCATAAAGATGGCAAAGAAAAATTAGAACCAGTTGAAAAAGTAATTATTGATGCACCTTCAGAATATCAAGGAACAATTATCAATAACCTTAACTTAAGAAAAGGGGTTATGATTGATATGGACTCTGATGGTGTTAGAGACAAAATTGTTTTTGAAGTACCAACTAGAGGATTAATTGGATTTAAATCTGACTTTATTAATGAAACTCACGGTGAAGGGGTAATGGTAAAATCTTTTAAAGGTTATGAACCATACAAAGGGCAAATTCCTAATAGACCTAACGGAGTACTAGTTTCAATGGCAAATGGAGTTACACTACCATATGCATTAAATAACTTAGAAGAACGTGGAACACTATTTGTGGGACCTCAAGTTGAAGTTTACGAAGGAATGATTGTTGGATTACACTCAAGAAATAATGATTTAAATGTTAATCCTACAACTGGTAAAAAACTAACTAATACAAGAGCATCAGGAAGTGATGATTCAGTTAAATTAACTCCACCAAGAGTTTTCACATTAGAAGAAGCTTTGGAATTTATTGAATGAGATGAGTTGGTAGAGGTCACTCCTAAAGACATTAGAATCAGAAAAAAATGATTAAAAGAAAATGATCGAAAACAACATAGAAATGATATGAAATAGTTTTATTTCATATTTTTTATTTTTAAATATATAATATGAATGAAATGTTTATGTAAATAAAATTTTAATATTCAAAAAATAGCAGTATAATTAACTTAATTAAAATTCTATTTTTCAAATATTCTCAATATAAAATTTATTAACTAAAAAATAATAAAAAAATTATGTTATTAATATGGGTAAAATAAAAATATTATTTTTGTTTAACATGTTCAATCTTTTGGAGTTAACTTCCATTACTTGTATTTTAAGTATTTTCGCAATAGTAAATTAAATAAATAAGAAACTGTAGAGTTAATGCTAAAAGTTATTTCTAATATTAATTTAAATATATTAATTAAATAATTGGCAAAAAACAAAATTGTCTTTAACTAATTATTAAATATCTAAAAACAAAATAATAAAATTTTAATTTTTATTAATTCAAAAGTTTGTATATTTAGGTTTTTGTAAAGCTTTAAATAATTTGCAAATAAAATAACAATTTATTTAACAATAAAAGGGGGTTTTATGAAAAAATTATTAACCTTATTAAGTTTATTGGGATTTGTTGGAATAACATCTGCTGTAACGGCAAATATTGTTTCTTGTGGAAATGAAAAATCAAAAGTCAGTAAAAATAAAGATGTAACAGAAGATGTAAATAATTTTGTTAAGAATGCCAAAGCTTTAAATTCAACAACAAAAGATAGCGATGAAAAGTTAAAAAAAATTTTAAATTTTCAATCTCAATTTATTTTAAAGCCAGCAAATTTATCAATAAAACAAGTTAAAATGTTGCCAAAAGATGCATGAATCGAAATAAAATTAAAAGATGGTTACATGGTAAGACCAGGAACACAATTAGACTTTATCGCTTTGGATGTTTTAAAAAATATCAAAAAATCTTTAATTAAAAAAGATTTAGATGAAGTTGCTAACCCTAAAACAAATTTTAAAAATAAAGATTTTGCAATAAAAGCAATAGAAAGTAAAAGTGGTAATGGATGAAAAGTGCAAAAAAATTCAGTAGAAATATCACCAGATCTAAAATCATATCGCGCAACCATTAATGCAACAAATTGGTTTACTATTGATGGAGAATTAAAAGTTATAATTTCTGGATCTATTAAAATTGATGCAACAACTCACATCAACATTTCCCAAATTCAAAAAGATGTTAATGAAAAAGTGAAGGGCAAAACCTATAATTCGGTTGCTTCAGTAAAATCTTCAATTGAAATTGTTGATAGTGATAAATTAATTATCGTTGTAAACGAAGTTAAAGAAGATGGTGTTTATAGTGGAACTGTTACTGCAGAACCAGGATATACAATTGATGGTGGTAACTCAATCTCTGGAAAAGTTCACCTTGATACCTCTATCCATATCACCATTTCAGATATTCAAAAAGATATTGATAAAAAGACAAAAGACAAAACATATACTTCAGTTGCAAAAGTTAAATCCGCAATTGAAAGTGTTGATGATAATAAAGTAAAAATTGTTGTAAGTAAAATTGAAGCCGACGGTAGTTATACCGGAACAGTTTCTGCCAAATTGGGATACACACTTGATGGCGGTAATTCAATTTCTGGAAAAGTCTACCTTGACACCACAACTCACATCAGCATTTCAGATATTCAAAAAGATATTGATAAAAAAACAAAAGACAAAACCTATACTTCAGTTAATGATATTAAATCTGCAATTCAAAGTGTCGACAATGACAAAGTAACAATTGTTGTAAATGAAGTTAAAGCTGATGGTAGTTATACCGGAGCAGTTTCTGCCAAATCAGGCTACACACTTGATGGTGGTAGTTCAATCTCTGGAAAAGTTCACCTTGACACTACCACTCACATCAACATTTCAGATATTCAAAAAGATATTGATAAAAAAGTTGATGGTGTAACCTACACTTCAGTTGATGGAGTTAAATCTGCAATTCAAAGTGTCGACAATGACAAAGTAACAATTGTTGTAAATGAAGTTAAAGCTGATGGTAGTTATACCGGAACTGTCACCGCCAAATCAGGCTACACACTTGATGGTGGTAGTTTAATTTCTGGAAAAGTTCACCTTGACACCACCACTCACATCAACATTTCCCAAATTCAAAAAGATATTGATAAAAAAGTTGATGGTGTAACCTACACTTCAGTTGATGGAGTTAAATCTGCAATTCAAAGTGTCGACAATGACAAAGTAACAATTGTTGTAAATGAAGTTAAAGCTGATGGTATTTATACCGGAACTGTCACCGCCAAATCAGGCTACACACTTGATGGTGGTAGTTCAATCTCTGGAAAAGTTCACCTTGACACCACCACTCACATCAACATTTCCCAAATTCAAAAAGATGTTGATAAAAAAGTTGATGGTGTAACCTATACTTCAGTTAATGATATTAAATCTGCAATTCAAAGTGTCGACAATGACAAAGTAACAATTGTTGTAAATGAAGTTAAAGCTGATGGTAGTTATACCGGAGCAGTTTCTGCCAAATCAGGCTACACACTTGATGGTGGTAGTTCAATCTCTGGAAAAGTTCACCTTGACACTACCACTCACATCAACATTTCAGATATTCAAAAAGATATTGATAAAAAAGTTGATGGTGTAACCTACACTTCAGTTGATGGAGTTAAATCTGCAATTCAAAGTGTCGACAATGACAAAGTAACAATTGTTGTAAATGAAGTTAAAGCTGATGGTAGTTATACCGGAACTGTCACCGCCAAATCAGGCTACACACTTGATGGTGGTAGTTCAATCTCTGGAAAAGTTCACCTTGACACCACCACTCACATCAACATTTCCCAAATTCAAAAAGATGTTGATAAAAAAGTTGATGGTGTAACCTATACTTCAGTTGATGGAGTTAAATCTGCAATTCAAAGTGTCGACAATAACAAAGTAGCAATTGTTGTAAATGAAGTTAAAGCTGATGGTAGTTATACCGGAACAGTTTCTGCTAAATCAGGATATACACTTGAAGGGGGTAACTCAATTTCTGGAAAAGTTCACCTTGACACCACCACCCATATTAATATTTCAGATATTCAAAAAGATGTCGATAAAGAAGTAGATGGTAAAACTTATACTTCAGTTGATGGAGTTAAATCTGCAATTCAAAGTGTTGACGATAATAAAGTAACAATTGTTGTAAACGAAGTTAAAGCTGATGGTAGTTATAAAGCAACTGTCACTGCTAAATCAGGCTACACACTTGAAGGGGGTAACTCAATTTCTGGAAAAGTTCACCTTGACACCACCACCCATATTGATGGTAATGAAGTAAGGGAAAAAGTTCAAAAAATAGCTAATAGATTTAAAAATATGGGAAACTGAAATGATAAAAATATGAGAACAGGAATTATTGTTGGTTTTTCAATGGCTATTGCCTCAGTTCAGGAAGAATATGAAAAAAGCATAGATATTGTAATGCATATTAATGAAAGTAAAGCAACTTGAACTTTAGATTTTAAAGCAAAAGAAGGGTATACACTAGATAATTTAACAACTATGGCCGGAAGTTTTATATAAAATCTAAAGTAGAAAAAATTAAATTTTTAAATATGAAATTAAATTTTTCATATTTTTTTTAATTTTCAATATATAATATCTATGAAATGTTTACAAAAAATAAATTTTAGTATCTAAAACTGTAAAACAGTAAGTTTTTATTAAATTTTTTATTTTATAAACATTTAAATATATTAATAAAATATAAATCATATAATTAATATTTAGGAGAAAATATGAAAAAAATTTTAAGTTTGTTTGGTGCAATCGGACTTATTGGAATTGCTACTAGCAGTTCTAGTTTTCTTGTATCTTGTGGGCATGGTAAATCTAGTTCAGATAAACATAAGAATGATATTGTTGTAATTGATGAAAGAGCACTTAATGAGTTTATTGATGAAGCAAAAAAATTTTTTTTAGCTCCCGAAAATAAAATTCAAAAAATGAGTTCATCTTCTGAACTGAAAGAAAAACTAACTAAAATGCTTAGTTCTGATCTTTCAAAGGAATTAACTATATCATCAATTCAAAAAGAAGACACTAAAAAAAATCCCAAAGGAGTTATCGTTACTTTGACTGTAAATCAAGGTTATAAAGTTGAACATACTAATTTACTAAAATTTACAATAAGTAACATATTTAAATAAAAATCAAACACATAAGAGTGTTTTTTTGGTTTATAAAGTAAGTAAACATCTTTGATAAACCTATTGCATTTAGCACTAAAAAAGAGTAATATAATATAAACAAATTAGGAGTATTTTGTATGAAAAAATTATTAACATTATTAAGTTTAATTGGATTTATTGGGGTTGTAACAGCCACAACAGTTGGTATGACAGCTTTTACAAAAAAAGGTTCAAACGAAAAAGATATAACAAATGAAGTTAATCAGTTTATTGAAAATGTTAAAAAAGATAACAATTTAATTATTTATCCTAACAGACCAAATGAAGCAATTCAAGATATAATATCAAAAGATGGAGTTGGTAATCTTCTTTCAAAAGAAGCAGATTTATCAATTAAACCAATTGAAATTATGCCAGATGCATGAATTAAATTAAATTTAAAATCTGGTTATACAGTAAAACCGGGAACACAACTTGAATTTATTGTGCAAAATAAAGTTAAAAAAGAAGATATAAATATTGCAAGAACAACAATTAAAAATAAAGTTGATGAAGTTGCAAAACAACTATTTTCATCACACGATGATGCGTTGAATAAAATAAAAGGTATTCATGGTAAGGGATATAAAATTACTAGTGCCAATATTGATGATAATTCAAAAAAATATAGTGTAACAGCAACAGCTGATAATGGATTCACAATTGATGGATCTCCAACATACGATTTTGGTGATTCAATAAATATTGATACTAGAGAAAATATTACTCAAGGTGTAAAAGACACTATAAAAGAAATTAACAAAATTAATAATGTTTCACCAGATAATTTACAATCAACTGTTGAGTCTAAAATAGCACCAAGTCTAAAAGATGAAGATAACCAAAATAAAATTACCGTTACAGCAAAACAAAATGCTACAACTAACACTACTGCAGATATTACAATTACTTATGATGAAAAAATATATAAAGTTGATCCTAGTGTTTCACTTACTTTCTCAGTTGAAAATGCAATTGATGCAACAGAACACATCAAAATTGAAAAAATTCAAAAAGATGTTGATAAAGTAGTAAAAGATCAAACATATAAATCAAACGAATTAGCTAAACAAGCAATTCAAAACGTTGACAATGACAAAGTAACAATTGTTGTTAAAAATATTGATGACAAAGGATACTATACTGCAACTGCAACTGCAAAATCAGGATATACACTTGATGGTCATGATCTACACGGTAAAGTTTTAATTGACAATAGAGAAAATATTACTTCAGGTGTAAATGAAACTATAACAGCAATTAAAACAATTCAACAAATTCGATTAGAAAATTTACAATCAACTGTTGAAACAAAAATAGCAGCAAGTCTAAAAGATATAGATAACCAAAATAAAATTACCGTTACAGCAAAACAAAATGCTACAACTAACACTACTGCAGATATTACAATTACTTATGATGACAAAAAATATATAATTAACAAAGACACAGCAAAAGCACTTAATTTCTCAGTAGTAAACGCAATTGACACAAGAACAAGAATTCAATTAACAGATATTCAAAAAGAAGTTTACAATAAAACAAAAAATACATTTAATAGTGAAGCAGAAGCTAGAACAACTATTGAAGCCGTTGATTCTGCAAGAGTTACAATTAGTAATGTAACATTTGACAAAGGCGGAAATTATACTGCTAAAGTAGAAGCAAAACCAAATTTTGTTATTGATGGTGGTGATAAACTACAAGGTAAAGTAAATATTGACACTAGAACAGATATTACTAAAGACGTTCAAGATACTATAGCAGCAATTAACACAATTAATGGTGTTACAAAAGACCAATTACAAAAAACAGTTGATGAAAAAATAAGTAAAGTTGTTAAAGGTGAAATTACTGTTACAGCAACTCAAGATTCAAAAATTAACACTACTGCAGATATTGAAATTACTTTTGATGTCAAAAAATATAAAGTTGATGAATCTAAAGTTCAACTTACTTTCTCAGTAGCAAACGCAATTGATACAAGAACAATTGTTCACATTGCAGATGTTCAAGCAAAAGTTGATTCAGCAGTTAAAAATCAAACATTTGATTCTCAAGAAAAAGCTAGTGCAGCAATCATTGGTGCAGATACTCAAGAAGTTACAATTAGTAATGTAACATTTGACAATGACGGAAATTATACTGCAACTGCAACTGCAAAAGATCATTATAATCTTGTTGATGGTCCTGACTTACATGGTAAAGTAAATATTGACACTAGAGAAGATATTACTCAAGGTGTAAAAGACACTATTGCTTCAATTCAACAAATTCAACAAATTCAATTAAAAGATTTACAAAAAACAGCTGAATCTAAAATAGTAACAAGTCTTAAAAAAGATGGAAAAAATATAATTACTGTTAATGCAACTCAAAATAAATCAACTGATACTACTGCAGATATTACAATTAGTTTTGATAAAACTAAATATAAAGTTGATGAATCTAAAGTTCAACTTACTTTCTCAGTAGCAAACGCAATTGATACAAGAACAATTGTTCACATTGCAGATGTTCAAGCAAAAGTTGATTCAGCAGTTAAAGATCAAAAATTTGATTCTAAAGATGCTGCAATAGCAGCAATCGTTGGGGCAGATACTACAGAAGTTACAATTAGTGATGTAATATTTGATAAAGATGGAAAATCATTTACTGCAACTGCAACTGCAAAAGATCATTATAATCTTATTGATGGTAATCAAGTGCATGGTACAGTAAATATTGACACTAGAGAAGATATTACTCAAGGTGTAAAAGACACTATTGTTTCAATTCAAAAAATTCAAAAAATTAAATCAGTAGATTTACAATCAACTGTTGAATCTAAAATAGTAACAAGTCTTAAAAAAGATGGAAAAAATATAATTACTGTTACAGCAACTCAAAATGCTGAAACTAAAACTACTGCAGATATTACAATTAGTTTTGATGACAAAAAATATAAAGTAAGTAAAGATACAACACTTACTTTCTCAGTAGCAAACGCAATTGATGATTCAAATCATATTAGTATTAATAAAGTTAAAAAAGACATTGATGCAGCTCTTGCTGGAAAAACATTCTATTCATCTGATGAAGTTAAAAAAGTTATTGAGGGAGTAGATACTACAGAAGTTAAAATTACTGTAGCTGTTAAAGAAGATGGATCATATTCTGGAACAGCAAAGGCAAATGATGGTTATACACTTGATGATGGTAATCAATTAAGTGGTCGTGTAAATATTACACAAGCTATAACTGTTGATTTTGAACAAATAAAAAAATTTATTGATGAATGAATAGCAAAGAATAATAATAAATTTAATTCTGGCGCAGCCGCTCAAAGTGCTATTATGAAAGATTTTTCCAACAATGTTGCTGCAACATTTGATTTAAAAATTGATAATGATGGTAATATAACCGGAGCAGCAACTGCAAAACCAGGATATATAATTACTCATAATCAATCAATAACAGGAAAAGTAATATTAAACAAAAAACCTTCTGTTAAAACTGCAAATGTACAAAAAGACATTAACGATGCAGTTAATGGAAAAACATTTAAAACATCAGCTGAAGCTACAACTGCAATTCAAGCGGTTGATAATGATAAAGCAATAATTACTGTAACTGTTAATGATGATGGAACATACACCGGAACAGTAACTGCAAAACCTGAATTTATACTTGAGGGTAATGGTCAGTTAAGCGGAAAAGTAACAATTGATCCAAAAACTCACATTTCAACTGTAGATGTACAAGCAGATATTAATAAAGCAATTAATGGAAAAACATTTAAAACATCAGCTGAAGCTACAACTACAATTCAAGCGGTTGATAGTAATGAAGTAAAAATTACTGTAAAAGTTAATGAAAATGGAACATACACCGGAAAAGCCGTTGCTATAGGTAACTATGCACTTGATGGTGATGGTGTATTAAAAGGAAAAGTAACAATTGATCCAAATACACATATTTCAACCGTAGAAGTACAAGCAGATATTAATAAAGCAATTAATGGAAAAACATTTGACAATCCAGCAGATGCTAAAAAAGCAATTGAAGCTGTTGACAAAGATAAAGTAAAAATTACTGTAACTGTTAATAAAGATGGAACATACACCGGAACAGCCGTTGCTCAAAAAGGATTCACACTTGATGGCACTGGTCAACTAAGTGGTAATGTAACAATTGATGATAGGAAATTAATTCATACTAAAGATATTCAATCAGACATTGATAAAGCACTTGCAGACAGAGGATTTAAAACAGAAGATGATGCGGAAAAAGCAATTGAAGCTGTTGATAATGATGTAGTAACTATTACTGTAACTATTACTGTTAATGATGATGTTGCAACATATACAGGAAAAGCTGTTGCCAAACCTGGATATAAATTAGATGATGATGGATCATTAAAAGGAAAAACAACTGTCGATGGTCGTGTTCACTATAACATTAAAGACATTCAAAAAATAATTGACGAAGAAACTGCAGGAAAAACATATGGTTCAATTAAAGAAGCTAAAAAAGCAATCCATGATTCTTTAATTAAAGCTGGCATTGGTGAGTCAACAATAGAAATTGAAGATTTAAAAATTGATAGTGACGGAAATTATGTTGGTTATGCAGATCCACGATGGGGAAATATTGTTGATGGTGGTGAAATACAATCTAAAGAAGCAATATACAATAAAAAAGTTAGTGGAAAAGTAAATTTCAAAATTAATAATATTAACTCAGACGAAGTTAAAAAATTCGCAACTGAATTGATAGATCAAAAATGATCAAATTTACCACTAGTAGAAAAATGAAGCTATAATGATCAAGATAAAATGGATTATTTAGGAGAAACATTTGAATATATTATAAAACAATATAAAGATTCACTTAAAATAAGTTATTCAATTGAAGGAGACACGTGAACTCTTCAATTGAGTGCTAATAAAGGATACACAATTGTTGGAGAAAAAACTATTTCTGGAACATTAAGTGAGTAAAAAATTAACACTTTATAAAAAAGCAGACTTCTGCTTTTTTTTATTATTAAATTTGTAATATAATGATTATTAAAGTTGGAGTTTTTATGAAAAAGTATTTGAAAGAAAAAGAAAACATTGTTAAAAAATATTTTAAACACATTAAATGATTATATTTTATTCATTGTTTAGATATTATTTTATTTATTTTAATTTTGGGATTATTTATTAGTTTAACTGCATTTTCGCATAAAGAAAAATGAGTATCTTATACAATTGTTACACTAGGAGTTTATTTTTTAATTAAATTTACATTATCAAATTGGTTATCAAGATCACTTTATTATTACAAAATACAAGTATTTAATTTAGTTGTTAATTTTAAAGATGCAGAAATTAATTTAAAAAGAAATGTCGATATTACATCATTTTGATTTATCGCTATGTCAATTTTAATTAATATGTTAACTGCATTTATGATGCAATGATCAACAAAAGATTTAATTGATAATAAAATATGAGAGTCTGTTGTTTTTGTATTATTAAATTTAATGTTATTACCATCATTTTTAAATTCTTTCCAAGAATTAATAAGTGTAGAAAAAGGTGTTGATTCACGTTTTATTAATTTATTAAAAAATCAATATTTTTTACATAAAAATATTTTTAATAATGCCATCTTTGACGAAAATAATATTAACCTAGTTTTCGAAGAAATTAACCTTAAATCTAAAGAAGGTATATTTATTGTAAAGCCTAAAAATTTTGAAAAAATTAATTATGAAATTTTTAATAAAATGAATGAAAAAATTTTAAATAATTATAAAGAGTTATGAGATTTTTATTGAAATGTTTTAGATTTAAAACAAAAAACTAAAGTCAAATATTGACACAAAATAAAACTTAAAAGAATTGAAAAAATTTTAGATGCAATATTTATTGATTTTTTTGAATTATAAAATAGTCATTTAAAAAACAAATAAGATTTTTATTTCTTATTTTATAAAAGCAAAGCAAATGTAGTAAAATAAGTATGTATTGTAAATATAAGGAGAACAAAATGTCAAAAATTATTAGTATTATTGCAAGTGAAGTACTAGATTCACGTGGATTCCCAACTGTTCAAGTTGATGTGGAAACTGAATTTGGTGGATTTGGTTCAGCCAAAGTTCCTTCAGGAGCATCAACAGGTTCAAGAGAAGCTCTTGAATTAAGAGATGGAGACAAAGCAAGATTTAACGGTAAAGGTGTTTTAAAAGCCGTTGATAATGTTAACAAAAAAATTGCACCAAAAATTATTGGAATGGAAGTTACTAAACAAATTTTAATTGATCAAGCAATGATTCAATTAGACGGAACTGAATTCAAAAAAAACTTAGGAGCAAATGCTATTTTAGGAGTTTCTTTAGCTGTTGCTAAAGCTGCTGCTTCTGAATTAGAAATACCTTTATATAGATATATTGGTGGAGTTGATGCAAGAAGATTGCCTGTGCCAATGTTAAATGTTATTAATGGTGGAGAACATGCTGAATCAGCTGTTGACTTCCAAGAATTTATGATTATGCCAATTGGAGCTCCAACTTTTAGAGAAGCTTTAAGATGAGCATCAGAAACTTTCCAAGCATTAAAAAAATTATTGCATGATAAAAAAGATATTACAGCTGTTGGAGACGAAGGTGGATTCGCACCTAACTTTGCATGAGCATATAAAGAAGAAACTTTAGAAGCATTTAAAGCAAAATCACCAGTTGAAATTTCATTAGACTTATTAGTTGAAGCAATTAAAAATGCAGGATACAAAACAGGACCAGAAGGAATTATGATTGCTATGGACTGTGCTAACTCAGAATTATACATTAATGGTAAATACCACTTTAAAAAACTAGAAAAAATTACTGGTCAAGAGTGAGCATTAACAACTGATGAAATGATTGATTTCTTAGAAAAATTAGTTGACACTTACCCAATTATTTCAATTGAAGATGGATTAGCAGAATCTGACTGAGAAGGATTCCAAAAACAAGTTCAAAGAATGGGTAAAAAAGTACAAATTGTTGGAGATGACTTATTTGTTACAAACCCAAAAATTACTGCAGAAGGAATTGAAAAAAATGCTGCTAACTCAGTATTAATTAAATTAAACCAAATTGGTACTTTAACAGAAACAATTGAAACTATTCAAATGGCTCAAAAAGCTAATTGAACTACTGTTACTTCACACCGTTCTGGTGAAACTGAAGATGCAACAATTGCTGATTTAGCAGTTGCGTTAAACACAGGACAAATCAAAACTGGTTCAATGTCAAGATCTGATAGAATAGCAAAATACAATAGATTATTAGAAATTGAAAGAGAATTAGGGGATGCTGCCATCTATGATGGAATTAAATCATTCTACAATATCAACAAAAAATAATTTAAATAATTAAATCTACCTAAATGGTAGATTTTTTTTATCACAAATATATAATTGGTTTAAAGGAAAAACATATGAAAAATAAACCATTATTACAAGATGATTTTTATGAAGCTTTAAATTGAGAATGATTAAAAGAAACAAAAATTCCTACGGGTTATTCTTCATGAGGTGCTTTCGAAGAGTTGCACAAACAATCAGTTGACAATGTTGGGTTAATAATTGATGAGTTAATTACCAATAAACATAAATATCTTAGTGGGAGTGATGAATTAAAAATTGTTAATTTATATAACAATTTTATTGATTTTAAAAGCAGAAATAAAGTTGGGTTAAAACCAATTGAACCAATTTTAAACCACATTAAAGAGTTTAAAGATATTAAAGATTTAACAAATTTATTAATTTATTTATCAGAAAATTTTGAGTCAGGATTGTTTTCAATAAGTGTTGAACAAGATTTAAAAGATTCACAAACTAATATTTTATATATTGGTTCAGTGTCACTGGGGATGGGAACGCGCGATTACTATACAAAAGATGATGATCATACAAAACAAGTCCAAAATGCCTACAAAAACTACTTAAAAGCACTTTTATTACTAAATGATAAAACAATTTCTAACCCGGAAGTGATTGTTGATAGAATTTATGAGTTTGAAACTAAATTAGCATTAGCAACTTTAACTCCAGTAGAGAAACGTGATCCATTAAAACTTTACAATATTTTTACTATTGATGATTTTAAAAAACACACACCAATTATTGAATGAGCTCGTTTTTTTAAAGCAAGAGAATTAGATTGTGCGAGAAAATTTGTAGTTGAAGAACCCGACTTTATGACTGCTTTAAATAAAACAATTCAAGAAGTAGATATTGAAACATTTAAATATTATTTAATAACAAGAATTATTGGATCAAATTCTAATTCTTTAACTGAAGAGTTGTGAAAAATTGGATTTGAATATTCTAAATCATTTAGTGGTGTTAAAGAACCCAAACCATTAAGAGAACGCGCCATTGCAAAAGTTGAAGCATATCTTGGTGAATTAATTGGTAAAGAATATGTGAAGAAGCATTTTTCTAAAGAAGCCAAAGATGATGTTATTAAAATGATAAAACAAATGTTTGAAGTTTATAAAAAAAGAATTGCTAACCTAGAATGAATGGGTGAGACTACTAAAAAAGCGGCAATTAAAAAATTAGAGACTTTTAATTTAAAAATTGGGTTTCCTAATAAATGAGAAGATTTCTCTGATGTTGAAATTAAGACATTTGCGGAAAACTCAAACTTATATGAAAATGCACTTTCAGTTGCAAAACATGAAAGAAAAATTGCTTTAAAAGAATTGCAAACAGGAAAAGTAGATCCTGATAAATGATATATGAATCCCCAAGAAGTAAATGCATATTACAATCCAACCGAAAATGTAATTGTGTTCCCAGCAGCAATTTTACAAGAACCATTTTATGACATTAAAAATTCTAAAGGTAAAAATCATGGAGGAATTGGAGTTGTTATTGGTCATGAAATAGTTCATGGGTTTGATGATGAGGGATCAAAATTTGATGAAAATGGTAATTTAAATAATTGATGAACTGCTCAAGATCGAGAATTGTTTGATAAATTAACTAAAAGATTAGCTGATAGATATTCTGAATTTTCAATTGAGGGTGTGAATTTAAATGGCGAACTAACTCTTGGTGAAAACATTGCTGACCTTGGTGGGGTTGTGGCAAACTTAGAAATTATTAAAAAACATTATCCTGATGAAATAAAAGAGTTTTTTGAAGCATATGGAAGAATTTGAAAAACTAAATGTACTCCAGAATATGCTAAATATTTAGTAAACATTGATCCACATTCTCCTGGTAAATATCGTGTTAATGGAATACTAGAAAACATTGATGAATTTTTTGAGGTTTATAACATTCAAGAAAATCATAAAATGTACAAATCACCACAGAATAGAATTAAAATTTGATAATAAATAATATATAATTAAACAAATGAATAAAGTTAGATATGTTGGATTAGATTTAGGTTCTAAAACGGTGGGAATTGCTACATCGCAAGGAATAATTGTGTCTCCATACAAAACTATTAATTTTAACGAAAATGATTTTGAAGATTGTATTAACAAATTAACACCAGAATTAAAAGACTTAACACCAGAAAAAATAATTGTTGGATATCCAAAAAACATGGATGGGACATTAGGACATCGAGTAGAAATGGTTGAACACATTATTTATTTATTGACGGAAAAAAAGATTTGTAACTTAGAAGACATTATTAAAATTGATGAACGTTTAACAACTAGAATGGCAAAATCAATTATGATAAGTGCAAATATTTCAAGACAAAAACAAAAACAAAAAAAAGATACACTAGCTGCACAATTAATCTTAGAGACTTACTTGGCAAATAAAGGATAATATGGAAAAACACGAATTAATTAAAGAAGTTCTTTATTCAAAAGAAGATCTTGAAAATCGAATTGTTGAATTAGCAGAAGAACTTAATGAATACTATTTAGATATTATTAAAAAAGATCCAGATGCCATAATTGTAGTGGTAGGTATTTTAAAAGGTTCAGTTCCATTTATGGCTGAATTAATTAAGCATTTTAAATTTGATTTTATTGCGGACTTTATGTTGGTTTCTTCTTACATGGGAAAAACAAAATCAACAACTATTCCTAAATTAATATTAGATTTAAATACTCAACTTGTTGGTAAATATGCATTGATAGTGGAAGATATTTTAGAATCAGGGACAACTATTCAGTTTGTTAAAACCCACATGCAACAAGGGGAACCCAAAGAAGTTAAAACAGCAGTTCTAATGAGAAGAGTTCAAAATGAACCACGTTATAAAAATATTGACGCTGAATTTGTTGGATTTGAAGTTGCTGAAGATCAATTTTTAGTGGGATATGGTTTTGATATTGAAGAACGTTTAAGAAACTTACCATACATTGGTTCTTTAGATAAAGCTAAGTGAAAAAAATGGAAATGAAATAAATAAAAGATTATAATATACATAATGAAATAAGGGGTAAAAATGATTAAAAATATTGCAGTTCTGACAAGTGGAGGAGATGCTCCAGGAATGAATGCAGCAATTGCTGCAGTCGTTAAAACAGCACTTTCCAATGGAATAAAACCATTTGTTGTTAAAGATGGATATAGAGGTTTAGTTAATAATGATTTAGAAGAAGTTGACTTAAAGTTTGCACAAAACATTTTAAGTAAAGGTGGAACAGTTATTGGTTCTGCAAGACTTCCAGAATTTAAAGAAGAAAAAGTTAGAGAAAAAGCAATTGCTAATTTAAAAAAACGTAAAATCGAAGCATTAGTTGTTATTGGTGGAGATGGAAGTTATCAAGGGGCTGAAAAACTTACAAAAATGGGAATTAATTGTATTGGTATTCCGGGAACTATTGATAATGATATTGTTTCATCAGATTTAACAATTGGCTTTGATACAGCACTAAACACTGTGGTTAGATCAATTGATCAAATTAGAGATACTATTGAATCACACAATAGATGTATGGTTGTGGAAATAATGGGTAATGGTTGTGGAGACTTAACTCTTTATGGAGCAACAGCAACTGGAGCTGAAATATTTTCGACTAAAGAATCATTTTTATCAGAAGATGAAATTGTTGCTGAAACAAAACGACTAAAAAGTATTAATCACCGAAGTGTGGTTGTGGCTGTTGCAGAACAACTATTTGATTCACATGCTTTAGCAAAAAGAATTCAAGCAGAGTCTGGATATGAAACAAGAGCAACAATTCTTGGTCATATTCAACGTGGTGGAACGCCTACAGCAATGGAAAGATATTGAGCAACACACTTTGGAATCTTCGCAGTTAATGAACTTTTAAAAGGTAATGGTGGTCTTTACATTGGATTATCAGAAAATAAAATTGTTGCACGTGACATTGAATCAACATTAAACGCTGCAAGGAAAAATAAATCAGAAGAATATAACGCAATCAGAAAAATTAATAGGGGAAACTAACATGAGAAAAAGTAAAAATTTTGAATTTTATGAGCCGGAATTCTTAGAACAAAAAATTAAAAGAACAAAAGTTATTACAACAATTGGTCCTTCAACTAATTCAAAAGAAAAAATTAAAGAATTATATGAAGCAGGAATGAATGTTGTGAGATTAAATTTTTCTCATGGTAATCATGAAGATCACGGAAAAGTTATTGAAGCATGTCGTGAAATTCAAAAAGAACTTAAAAAACCAATTTCAATCATGTTGGATACAAAAGGTCCAGAAATTAGGGTTGGAAAAAATCAAAATGGTGTTTGCAAAGTAAATAAAGGTGACACTATCACTATTATTTCTGATGAAAAACAATTTGACAGTAAAATTTGTGGAGACAAAGAATTTAGTGTTTCATATGATATGTCAATTGATTTAAAAGTTGGTGATACAGTTTTAGTTGATGATGGTAAACTAACTTTAAATGTTATAAAAGTTGAACCTAAAAAAATTACAACAACAGCATTTAATACACACAACATTAAAGATAACAAAAGAATTAACTTACCAGGTGTTGAATTTACATTACCATTTTTAGCAGAAAAAGATAAAAATGATATTAAATTTGGAGCCTTAAAAAATGTAGATTATATCGCTGCATCATTTGTAAACAATGCAAAAAATGTGGAAGAAATAAGAACTATTTTAAAAGAAAATAATGCAGAACATATTCAAATAATTTCAAAAATTGAATCAAAAATTGGATTAATTAATATTGATGAAATTATTGAACACGGTGATGGTGTAATGATTGCTCGTGGAGACTTGGGATTAGAAGTTCCTTATTATGAAGTTCCTTACTGAGAGAAAAAAATTATTAGAAAATGTCGTAAGGCTAACAAAATAGTTATTGTAGCTACACAAATGTTAGAATCAATGACTGATAACCCTCAACCAACAAGAGCAGAAGTAACTGATGTTTACCACGCAACTGAGTTAGGGGCAGATGCAACAATGTTATCTGGAGAATCTGCTGCAGGGACATTCCCAATTTTAGCAACTGAAGTTATGAGCACAATTAATAAACGTGCTGAATTAGCGTTCTATGGAAAAATTTATTATGATCTAGCTTTAGCAAAAGCTAAAGATACATCAGGTGATTCATCAAGAGCGAAAATTGCATATGATCTTGCAATAAAATCACGTGAAGGTGAATATGAATATGCAATTGTTGCTTCAAGAACTGGGTCATTATTAAAAATGATTTCTAAATTTAGACCAAATGTTACTATCTTAGGTATTTGTGAATCAAAAGAAAATTACACAAAATTTGGAGTATGACATTCAATCTTTATGAATAGAGTTGAATCTCTTGAACAAACAATTGAATCAAAAGAAGAATTATCAAAAATTGCTAAAGTTTGAGGATTAAAACCAGGAACAAAAGTGTTAGTTGCTCGTAGTGATAAAACTTGAGAAATAATCATTAAATAATTAAAAGAGTGAAAACTCTTTTTTTATTTGATTAATTTAAATCATTATGATTTGGTATAATAGTTTTATTATTGTAATACAAGGAGATAAATATGAAAATACATGATTTTACAGGTAAAGTAAAAAGAACTAAGTTAATCACAACACTTGGTCCTTCTACACACTCAAAAGAAAATATTAAAGAACTATTTGATAATGGAATGACTACAGTTAGATTAAATTTCTCACATGCTGATTTTGAAGAACACGGTGCTAGAATTAAATGAGTTAAAGATTTAAGAAAAGAAATTAACAAACCAATTTCAATTTTATTAGACACAAAAGGTCCAGAAATTAGAGTTGGTAAATTTGCTAATGGAAAACAAGAAATTAAACAAAATGCAATAGTAACAATTTATACAAACCCTGATGATTTTTCTACAAAAGAATGTAAAGAAAATGAAATTCAAATGTCATATGACATGTCAAAAGATATTAAAAAAGGTGATCTTGTTTTAATTGATGATGGTAAATTAACAATGCATGTTACTGAAGTTAAAAAACAAGTTGTTATTTGTAAAGCATTTAACAGCCACGTGGTAAAAAACAACAAAAGAGTTAACTTACCAGGTATTGAATTTTCACTACCATTCTTAGCAGAAAAAGATATTAATGATATTAAATTCGGAATTGAAAATGGTATTGATTATATTGCTGCATCATTTGTAAACTCTGCAAAAGATGTAAATCAAATTAGAACAATCTTAAAAGAAAAAAACGCTGAACACATTCAAATTATTTCAAAAATTGAATCACAAGTAGGAATTGATAATATTGATTCAATTATCGATGCATCAGATGGAATCATGATTGCTCGTGGAGATCTAGGATTAGAAATTCCATACTTTGAAGTACCTTACTGAGAAAAACAAATTATTAGAAAATGTCGTGAACAAGGAAAAATAGTTATTGTTGCTACACAAATGTTAGAATCAATGACTGACAATCCTCAACCAACAAGAGCAGAAGTGACAGATGTTTATTATGCAACTGAATTAGGATCTGATTCAACAATGTTATCTGGAGAATCAGCAAATGGAGATTTCCCATTTATTACTGTTAAAACTATGGCAACAATTTGTCAAAGAGCAGAAGTAGAATTTTATAACAAACTATACTATGCAAAACAACTTGAAGATGCAAAAGCTACTTCAAAAGGTCCAAGAGCGGTTATTGCTGAAAAATTAGCAAACATGGCAATTGATGGAAAATATGAATATGCAGTTGTTGCTTCAAAAACTGGACAACTATTAAAAACAATTTCTAAATTTAGACCAAACGTAACTATCTTAGGTGTTACTTCTGATGAAAAATTAGAAAATGCTTTTGGTGTATGACATTCAATCTTCATGAACCACACAAATGACTTTGATGGCTTCAAAAAAAATGATTCTCAAATTAAAGAAGTTGCTTTAAAATGAGGAGCTAAAAAAGGCGAAACAATTTTATTTGTACACAATGACAATATTAAAGAAATTAAATTATAAAAAATTTTTCCAAAAAACTTGATTTTTTTGGAAATTTTAATTTATAATAAGAATGTAGGAAACTACAAAGTATAAAAAAGAAAAAATAGATTAACATAGCAAGCAAAACTCCTAATATTTCATGTGTTTATATATTTTATGAATAATATCAAAACTTGGTGAAAACCAAGTTTTTTTTATTATGATAATATATATATAAAAAGTGAGAGCATTATGAAAATATTATTATTAGATGGAAAAAATTTAGAATTTAAAGCACCCATTTCAGTAATTGAAATAGCAAAAACAATTTCTACTAGTTTGGGAAAAGTTTGTTTGGGGGGAATTGTTAATGAAAAGATTGTGCCTGCAAATTTTCTAATTTCACAGGATGCAAAATTAGAAATAATTACTGATAAATCAGAATTAAAAAATGAAATTAAAAAATACTCAGCAAAAATTTTGATTCAATGCGCAATTAAAAATTTATATCAAAACTCGATAATTTCTTCGATGTATGAAACAAAAAAAGATGATATGGAAACTGGTGCATCTTTTTTATTAAAAGATAGAATTAAAATTGAAAATCTAAAAGATGTGCAAAAAGAAATTAATAAATTATTAAAATCAGGTACAAAAATTGAGTTTGTATCAAATGATTTAAATAAATATAAAAAAGAATTAAATGACTTTTATAACAATAAAGAGTATGTTGATTTTATTTTACAAGAAGCTAAAAACAATCTATTTTCAGTTGCAAAATATAATAACTATTACTTTGTAGCAACATATGCTTATCTAGAAAATCCAGTTAACTTAAAACAAATTGAATTAATAAATTTAACAGGTGAATATTGACTTGGTGATGCAAACAATGAAATGTTACAAAAAATTCATGCTCTTTGTGGGAGTGCTGAAGAAATTAAAAATATTAAAGCAGAAATTGAATTAAGAGAGCAATCTGATCATAGACTAATTGGTAAACAATTAGATATTTTTACTATCAATCCACTAATTGGTCAAGGGTTGCCAATTTGGTTACCAAATGGAACAATAATTAAAGAACAAATTAAAAATTATTTAAAAGCAAAAGAATTTGAATATGACTTTGTACAAGTTGATACACCAAATATTGGAACCTCAGAACTTTATAAAATTTCTGGACATTGAGATCATTACAAAGACGACATGTTTGCTCCAATGGATTTACCAAAAGAACAATGTGTTTTAAGACCGATGGCTTGCCCACACCACATTCAAGTATTTAAATATAAACCAAGAACATATAAAGAATTACCTTTAAGAATTGCAGAACATGCTTCATTATATCGTTATGAAGCATCGGGTGCATTAGTTGGTTTAGAACGTGTTAGATCAATGGAATTAACTGATTCACATATTTTTGCTAGACCAGATCAAATTAAACAAGAGTTTAAACATTGTTATAAATTAATAAAAGAAGTTTTAGATACTTTTAAAATTGATATTAGTTATTTATCTTTATCTTTAAGAGACCCAAAAGACAAAGAAAAATATTATCAAGATGAAGCAATGTGAAATGATGCTGAAAAACAATTAGAAGAAGTTTTAAATGAATTAGGAATTAATTACAAAAAAATGATTGGAGAAGCAGCTTTTTATGGACCCAAATTAGACATTCAAGCAAAAACTATGTTAGGTCACGAAATTACTGTTTCAACAATTCAACTAGATTTCTTATTACCTAAAAAATTTGATGTAAATTATATTGGTAAAAATCATAATCTTGAAAGAGCTGTTATGATTCATAGAGGATTAATAGGAACTTATGAAAGATTTATTTCAATCTTGCTAGAACAAACTAAAGGTGTACTTCCTTTATGACTTGCACCAGTTCAAGTCCAAATTATTCCGGTAAGTGAAGATTTTAATGAATATGCTGTAGCTATAAGAAATGAATTAAAAGTTCAAGGAATTAGAACATTTATTGATAATCGCGATGAAAGACTTAGTTATAAAATAAGAGAAGCACAAATTAAGAAAGTTCCTTATCAAGTGATATTGGGCGAAAAAGAATTGAAATCACAAAATGTAGCATATCGTTTGTATGGTGAAAAAAATACAAATGAATTATCTGTTAAAGAGTTTATTAAACAATTACAAGCAAATATTAATTTAAAAAAATAAAAAATAATTTTATTATATTAATGAGGATAAAGAAGTGACTAGAAAAAAATTTGACAGTGTAAGAGCATTTAAATTCAGCAAAATGTGAGATGGTTTCATGATGGTTAAAGACATTATGAAAGATCACAAATTTTTGTTTTTCATGTATGTTTTTGTTTGCTTTGCAGAAGTATTAACTTTAGCCATAACACCGTTTACAATTAAAAGTTTAGTTGACTCTTTAAACACCCTAAATTCAAATGGTGGTAAAACATTTTTTGGAACAGCACTTAATTGAAAAGAATGAATTTATGTTAATTTAGCGGTTTATGGAATGACCGTAATTTTAGAGT
This sequence comes from Spiroplasma endosymbiont of Crioceris asparagi, assembly GCF_964020035.1. Lineage (NCBI taxonomy): Bacteria > Bacillati > Mycoplasmatota > Mollicutes > Entomoplasmatales > Spiroplasmataceae > Spiroplasma > Spiroplasma endosymbiont of Crioceris asparagi. Next base: position 547,823 of record NZ_OZ026475.1, on the reverse strand, counting down.
TTTTTTTAGATTATATTGGATTTAGATCACAAAAAATTATTGAAGTAGGATTAAGAATGCAAGCACTTGTTAACCTAGTTGAAATTGATATGAGTTATTATTCAAAAAACCGTCTAGGTGAAACAATGGCAAAAATTATGGGTGATTCTAATGCTGGAGCCGAAACATTTATGAACTTTATTGTTAACTTTGTTTATACAGTTTTCTTAAACATTTTCTTAATCGCAAGTTTATTTTTAATTGATGTAGAATTAGCAGCATTTGTAACAGGAATATTTTTTGTATTATTTATTATTACTTGATTAGTGTTTATTTATTATCGAAGAAGTTTGATTGTTGCTATGGAAACAAGATTAAATGTTGATTCGATCATGACTGATAAAATTGTTAATGTTAGATTAATCAAAGCTACAGGAAATGAAAATGAAGAAGTTAAAAATTTTCATAAACTTCATGATTATTGAGGTAAAAAAGTAAATACAACAATATGATATGGATCATTTATTAATGTAATTTCAGTTTTAGCTGGAACTGCAATACCAACATTGTCAATTGCTTTTATTGTTATTTTTAGAAAAGATGACCCAAATGTACAAATTGCTTCATTAATTACTTCATTTTTAATGATTTCAATGATGATGGCATGATCAATTCAACAACTTCCAATCACAATTCGAAGTTTAACGAGATTTTGTAATTGTTGTCTTCGTTTAAAACAAATCATTGATCCTAAGTCAATATTAGATTTTACAAAAGCTAAAAAACCAATTGATGAAATAGAAGAAATCAAACTTGAAGATATTACATTTGTTTATCCTGAAGATGATGGTCAAAAAACAATTATCGAAAATTTTAATTTCACTTTTAAAAAAGGAAAATCATATGCTTTTGTTGGAGAATCAGGTATAGGAAAATCAACTATTTCTAAGTTGTTATTAAGACTATATGATCCTTACAAAGGTGTTGTAAAAGTTAATGGTATTGATTTAAAAGAAATTGATTTATCACATTACTTACAACATGTTGGATATGTTGACCAAGAACCACAAATTTTATTTGGAACAGTTTTAGAAAATTTAACATACTCAATTAAAGACTGAACAATGGAACAAGTTATTGAGGCTGCAAAAAAAGCTTCATTTCATGAGTTTGTTTTAAAACTATCTGATGGTTATGACACCATTTTGGGTGAACGCGGATTTATGTTGAGTGGTGGACAAAAACAGAGATTAATTATTGCGAGAATGTTTTTAAAAAATCCTTCATTAATAATTCTTGATGAAGCAACTTCTGCTTTAGATAATGTTGTTGAAAAAGAAATTCAAAAATCTTTAGATGAACTTTCAAAAGGAAGAATGACGGTTGCAATTGCTCATAGATTGAGTACAATTAAAAATGTTGATGAAATTTTAGTTTTAGGAAGAAACAAAAATATTATTGAAAGAGGAAGTTTTACAGAGTTAATCAAACTGGATGGTCAGTTTGCAAAACTATATAGACTAGGAATGGTCTAGAGAGGATATAAATATATGAATTGGGAAGAAATATCATTTGGAATTATTACTGCTTCAAAATCAGCTAGTACATTAGCTTTTGAAGCAATTGGTGAGGCTAAAAAAAACAATATTGAAAAAGCAAATGAAATATTAAAGAATGCACATTCAGAATTAGACATGGCAAGAAAATTTCATCAAGATGTTGTTGCAAAAGAAGCAAACAATGAAAGGGTGGAGTATAATGTTTTATATATCCATGCTGAAGATCAAATATCAAATACAGAAACAATATTATTGTTAGCAAATGAAATTATTAATTTATGAGAAACTAAAAAATAATTTAAACTGAGGTAAAAGTGTTCACAATAAAATTTCAATTTTTTAAAGAATGAAAATTTTGATATAAATTCATAATCGCAACGTTAATTTTTGTTGCGGTTTTTTATCAATTTATTTATCAATTAGTAAATCCAGATATTATTTTCAAACAAGATAATGATAAGAATTTTTATAGTCAATATGATTATTCTTCTCTTGTTGTGCATTACTTTTCTTTTTTTACAACTCAATCAAATATGCTGGTTTGTGGATGATTATTTTATTCTGCATTTAATCATGATAAAGAGGGCAAAAAGAAACTATTAAATATTAATTTTTCAGTGGCTGTTGCAACTTATATTTCTGTAACATCATTGATATTTAATTTTATGTTATTACCAGTGGAAATGTTTAAAGAACATAGCGATCCCAAATATCCAGGAAATTGAAGTTTTAGTAACTGAACTTGCAGTGAAATTTTACATACCATTGGTCCCATTGCAACAGTGGTATATATTTTATTATTTATGAATTTTGAAAATCATTGTTTATCAACAAAATTATATTTAAAAAAACAATTTCCTAAAATTTTAGTTTATCCATTAATTTATGGAATTTATATTTTAATTAGAAATGAAATAAGAGTGGCCTCAAATAAACCAAGAGTTACAAACACACCATACTTTTTCATGGATGTCAGACAAAATATAATATGATTCTTTTTATCATTAATGATTATTGTTTTTATCCTTATTTCGTTTTCAATATTGTATAATTTTGTTATTAAAAAACGTCTAAATAAATAGCAAAAAAAGCACCTAAAAGTGCTTTTTTTATGCTCTAAAATGATATAATTATATACAGAAAAGTAGTGCAAATGAAAGGCTTTAATATATGTCAAAATATGTTTTATCAGTAGATTTGGGCGCTACCACAGCGAAGTGCTGCGTTTTTAAAAATAACGAAATTTTAAAAGAATTTGTTGTTGAATCTGGGCAAAAGCCAAACATTGTAAAAAGAATTTTTGAAAAGTTTAATGAACTAAATAATTTTTTAAAAATTAATAAATTAGAGTATATTTGTTTTGCTGTATGCGGAGTAGTTGATAACAAAACTGGAAACGTTTTATTATCAGTGAATTTAGGTTGAGAAAATTATCCACTAAAAAAAGAAATTAAAACTATTTTTAATGTGGATAATGTTTTTGTTTTAAATGATGCAAAGGCTGCGATTTATGGTGAATGGTCAAAATCATTAAACAAAGAACCAACTTCAATGTTAATGTATACAATTGGCACCGGAATTGGTGGAGCAGTTATTTTTGATAAAAAATTAGTTTTTGGCGATAACGCATTTTTGGCCAGTGAACCAGGACATGGTGGTGGTTTTCAAAACACAAATGAATGTTCATGCAAATTAAGCGGGTGTATTGAACCAATTTCTTCTGCTACAGGAATTGAAAGAATTTTAAATGAAAAAGCAAAAACTTCTCATGGTGAACTAAATAAAATTTATTGTTCTTTAAATAGAACAATAAAAATAATTGATATAAAAGATTTGTTTAAAAAAGATGATCAAGAAACTATAGAGATATTTAAATATTGTCTTGAACCACTTGCAAAACAAATTGCTATATTAACACACGTATTTGATTTTTCTTGTATTGTAGTTGGTGGTGGACCCTCACAACTAGGAATCAAGTTAGTAACTATAATAAAAGAACATTTAAAAAAATATTTATTGCCAGATTTTTTTAAAAAAATTAATCTAAGAATATCTAATATAGGTAATTTAGCAGGAGCAATAGGTGCTTTTGAATTTGGGAAAGATAATATATAGAAAGGGATAATTATGAAAAAATCAGTTTTTAGATCACTATTAGCAGGAGCAATTACTTTATCAATTGTTTCAACAAGTATCTTTTTAGTTTCTTGCAATCCTTCAACTAAAAAACTTAAAGCTATTAATAAAATAAATTATCAAGAATATTATGATGAAAATATTGAAGAACATCCTGATCATATTCTTAATTTAGTTATTAATGATTTTAAAAGTTATGAAAATGCATTTTATAAAAATTTTTTCAAAATAAATAATGATGAAAAAATTTTTGATTTTCAAAATAATTCCAAATATTCAGAATTATTACTTAAAGAAAATAATAATTCTGAAAATGATGCTATTGATCGCAAAGATATTGTTTCTAAAACCTTTAATGTTATTGGTGCTGATTTAAATTTTGAAAAAGGATTAATGTATAGTTTAGTAATTCGAACAAATAAAAATAATAATCTAAATAATATTAAAGAGGCATATAAAAGAGTTAAAGCAAAATTTAAAAAAGAAGAAATAAATAATTTGAAAATAAAAAATGTTTATAACTATAAATTTTATACAGAAATTAATCCATCTGATGCCAAAAAAATAGAACTTGATGAAAGATTGGAATTAAAATTTATGAAAAATATTTTTTTTCCAACCATTTTGGGTTTGCAAGCACCTATTTTTAGAGTATGAAATGAAAACGACAAAATTATTTTTGGAGAACCATATTTTAGAAAGTTAAGGTTTGATAGCTATTTAAAAAAACAAATAAAAAATCATCCAGAAGTCTTTGGGGTAGATGATTCAGTCAAAAAATATATTAACGAGCATAACAATGGAGGTATTAATTAATGGAATTAGTAGATTTTAATTTAGATTATAAAAAAAATATTCATATTTTGAACAAAGAAATACTTGATACAAAATTAGCAATTAAAAATAATCGAAAAAAAATTATAGACATTAAAGATGAAATTTATCATTTTAAAAAAGAAGTTACATGAACAATTAAATCTGTAAAAAATGAAACTAAGCAAGAAATAAAATTAATTAAGTCAGAAAAAACTATTTCGCTTAGAGACAAACAAAAAGAGATTAACAAAAAAGAAGTTTTACAAATGCAATCATTGTTTTTTTTAAAAAATAAACAAACTGAAAAACTAACTATTCTTTACGAAAAAATTGAACAAATAAAATTTGAAAATGACAATTTAAAAGTCAAAATAATGCAAATTAAAAAAGATATTGATGATTTAAAAGAAGAAATAAAAAAAATTCATTTAGCAAGATTAAATGATAAACAATACAATGAAACATTAACTAGATTTAAAGAAGTTAAATCAAATGTTAATAAAGAAAAAAGAATATTTAAAAAATTAAACAGAGAAAAAATTAATGATTTGTTTGAAACATTTGAAAAAAATAATAGTGACATTAAATATCCTAGATTTCAAATCTTTAAAATGAATTTATTGCAATTAAAACCTTTTAAAAATGATAAAGAAGAAAAATTATATGAATTATTAGTTGAATATAATAAAATTAAAAGCGAACAAAAATTTGTTATTGAACAAAGTAAAGAAAATATTAAAGCCTTCTCTAAACGAATTGATTTAAAATATGCCAATTTTAATATTAAAAAAATCTCATTAAATTTTTGAGAAAATACAATTTTTAGAACATATAAATTTACAAACAGTACGTTTATTTCTTCTCTAAGAAGTGGTTATTTTAGTTTAATTCCATTTATATTAATTGGTGCCTTTGCAATATTTTTTAATAATATTATTTTAAATGATAAGGAAGGTTCATGACTAAGCTTATTTCATTTAAGTAAAGGTTTTCATAATGTAATTAAAAATTTGGATGTATTTGGTGAAGTTTTATATAAATCAACTTATGGAATAATATCGGTTTTATTATGTATAACGGTTTCTATTTCATTATCAAATTATTATAAAATTAACAAACTAGTGGCAACTTGTACTACTCTTGCATGCTTTATTGTTATGATTCCCAACTTTGCAACTGATTTTGATTTACTTGGAACAAAAGGTTTGTTTATGGCAATAATTGTTTCTATGAGTGTAGTTTTTTTATATAACAAATTAAGAAATCTAAATAGATTTGCAACCATGAGATTTATTGCAATTAATAAAACAATTACAAAAGCAATTGAACCAATGATTTTAATAATAGTTTTAATATTGATTTATGCAACAATATCTTCGTGTGTTTATTTAATTGGTCGCGAAATTGGATTAATACAAATTGGGGAATTAAAACCAATAATTATCAATAACATGTTTGATGTTATTGAAGTGATTATTCAAAAAATCTTTAGTGTTTTAAGAAATAATATTTTTAACACATTTATAGTTATAATTATTTGACAATTTTTTTGATTTATTGGTGTGAGATCATCAGATATTATTAACCCAGCTATTGAACATGTAAATGATTCATTTGGTTCAGTTAGTGTTGAAAGTATTTATAATCCAAGCTTTTTAAGTCATGGTATTTCTGATGGGATTATGGCCTTATTAATTTTAATAATTTTATTTTCGAAAAGAAAAGAATGAAAATTTGTTGCATTAATTTCATTTATTCCAGTGTTTTTCAATATTAATGAACCAATCTTATTTGGTTTGCCAATTATTTTAAATCCAATATTCTTTTTTTCATTTTTAATTGCTCCAATTATTGGAGCAGGAATTGGTTATTTTGCAATGTATTATAATATTGTTCAATCATTTGATGAACAAGTTTTAAACTCAAATTTTCCAGTATTTATTGGTTCGATAATTACTACAAAAAGTGTTTTAGGTTTATTTATTTCAATAATAATTGTTTTATTACAAATGTTAATATATTTTCCAGTAATTAAAATTTCTAATAAAAATATTGATAAAGAATTAATTTATAAAGCAAATATTGATAAAGAACGACTTAAAAAATTAAACAAAAAAATTGATAGTTATTTAACATAGGGGGCGAAATGGAAAAGTTTTATAAATATCCCGAATTATTTAAAATTCGTAAAGATATATCTGAATACAAAAACGAAATTTTAATTTTAAAAAATAAAATTCAGTTAGTCAAAAATGAAATTCAAGAAAATGAGTTAACTAAAAATGAAGTTGAAGTGAATTTTAAATCTTTTAAAAAGGCTGAATTAATTAAATATAAAATTAAATTAAAAAAAGATTTAAACGCTGCTAAAAAAGAGCGAAAAGACATCAATAAAATTTATGAAGAATACAAAAATACAGTTGAAGTAAATTTGGAAATAAGTAAAAATAAAAAAGATGATGTTATTCTAAAAGAAGAAAAAGTAATTTTGAATTTGCAAAATGAATTAGCAGAACTTAGACTTAAAATTAAAGAACAAAAAAACAATAAGTTATTTTTAGAAAAAAAATTTAAGCAAGAATTTAATAAATTTAACCCAATAAGGCAATCAGATAAAAAACAAATAATTGAAAAAATTAAACAAGCCAAACTAGAAGCTAAACAAAATATCAAAAAAATTAAATTAGAGTTTAAAGAAAAAATAAACTTAATTAAAAAGTCTAATTTTAAAAGAAAAAATCAAAAAATTAATGAAGAAATTTTAAAAAGAAATGAATTAATTAGTCTTGAAAAAGAAAAAACAAGTGAACTTTTATTAGAAAAAGCCGCAATAGGAACTTCAAACAAAGTTACTTCTTTTAAAATGATTAAGAAAGCATATTTTTGATCTAATAGTAAAATGATTAAATCAAAATATGTTAACACAATTAAAGATACAATGTTGACGGTGCTCCCATTTGTTTTATTTGGGTCTTTATGTAACTTAATAATTAATGTTGTTTTAGACTTTGATGAAGGATCATTTTTTAACTTTTTTTACTTTACCAATAACGACAAAGTAATTATTGAAGATATAACAAATTTATTAAATTTTATAAGGTCGGCAACCATAGGTATGTTGGGATTAGTCATTGTGTTTGTTAGTAGTTACAAGTTTTCAAAATATTATGATTGTAATCAATTAATTAATTCAATATTGTGTGTAATAGTTTACATAATTTTAAACAATCCATTTATTAGTAATACATATACATTTGGAGATATTTTATCTGACAAAGGTATATTTGCTGGTTTTTTAATTTCATTTGTTGTAGTGCAATTAAACGATATGATTAGCAAAATGACATTTATTAAAAAAATTAATTTAAATAATATTGCTGCAAGTGAACTAAAAGAATCATTTAGAAATCTTGTTTCAATATCAATAATTATTTTTGGTTCAATTTTTATTGCATTTATTTTTTATACTTGCACGCCATTTTTAGATAAAATATCACCACACGATTTTCCAAAGACTAATAAAAAAAATTTAATGGAAGTTTTATCATGAATTATTGAATTGCCAATATACTTAATATGTAAATCAAATTATCTTTTAGGAAGTATATTGACAATTTCTTCTTGAAATATACTTACATGATTTGGAATTAATGCTTCATCAGTGCTAGGATTTTTATTTCAAGACTCATTGTTATTTGCAATTAACAAAGATCATCATCATTGACTAAATAATTTGTTAAATAATAACTTTATTCAATGTGGCGGAGCTGGATCGACTTTTGTGTTCGTTTTAGCGTTAATATTTTTTACAAAAAGAACTGACTTTAAATTAGTGGCAAAGTTATCACTTATATTTGCAATATTTAACATTAATGAACCATTGATTTATTGTTTACCAGTTATATTTAATTTAACATTCTTAATCCCATTAGTATTAGCACCAGTTATGGGATTAATAATTGTTCACATATCTATTATTGAAAATTTAATGCCAATTCCAACTAACATAACTGCTTGAACAACACCACCAATACTAGGAGCCTTTATATCATCTAATGGTTCAATTGGGGCTGTAGTTACAATAATACTAATACTAATTTCACAGTTTTTAGTTTATATACCATTTGTTTTATTAGACAATAAACTATATAAAAAGTTTTATATAAAAGATAATGAAAAAGAGTTAAGTTTAAAAGATAGAATTTTAAAAGATTATGATGAACAATTCTTTGGAGAATTAATGTAAGGAAAATATGGAAAAGAAAATTGGAATATCAATCTATCCAGAACAATCAAATTTTGAAAAGGATAAAGAATATTTAGAACTAGCAAAAAGTTTGGGTTACTCAGTTGTATTTACAAGTATCTTGCACTTTATTGCATCACCTGATGCCAAAGTTAAAGCACAACAAGTTTTAAAAGCATTAAAATATGCTAAATCAATTGGGTTTTATACAATTTTGGACGTGGAATATGAATCAATGAAATTACTTGGGATAACTTCAACAAACATGAGTGTGTTAGTTGAAAATGGTGTAGATTGCATTAGACTTGATTCACCTAGTTTGCCAGCAGAAGTTTCAGCGTTTACTCATAATAAAGAAAATATTAATGTGCAAATTAACATGTCAAACAACGATTCATTTATTGATAATATTATGGACTTTCAACCAATTACTAATAATTTATCAGGGTGCCATAATTTTTATCCCTTAGAAGATACTGCTTTACCATTTGATTTCTTTATGGAAGCAAATAAAAAGTATTTAAAATATCGTCTAAGAACTGCTGCTTTTATTGGTTCACATAGTGGAACTATGACAACTGCGGTGGGTTGAAAAGAATTACCAACAATTGAAATGCAAAGATATATGAGTGTTGAAGCACAAGCTAAATTGTTGTTTTACACTAATGAAATTGACACAATATTATTTGGTAATGCATATGCCACAAAAGAAGAATTGGAAAAAGTCGCAGCAGTTAATAAATATGAAATTACATTTGATATTAATCCTAAAAATATTACACCTGTTGAAAAACAAATATTAGAATTTAATCACTTCAGAAGAGGTGATATAACTGATAAGTTTATTCGTTCAACTATGACAAGAGTAGTCTTTAAAAATGAATTAATTAAAAAGCAAAATTCTAAAAAAACTTTTAATCGTGGAGATGTTGTAATTATTAATTCTACTGATGAAAAGTATAAAGGTGAATGTCACATAATTTTAGAAGATGGTTATGTTGATAAAAATGGCAAATACAATTATATTTGTTCTTTAAAACAAGAAGAACTTTGGTTATTAAATTTTGTCAAACCGTGATCACATTTTAGATTTAATTTAATTTAATAATGTTGATTTATAAAATTATTAATGTATTATTAAAATAGTTTAAAGCAAGAAGCACTAGCTCACCATTACTTTTAGGACATGGTTATAAATATTTATTTGATATTTTATTAAGTGTGCTATTGTTTTAAGCGAGCACACTTTTTATTTTGTGGGGGAAAAATGATCGAAAGCAACAAGGCTGCTAAAAAAAATGAAGATTTAGTTAATAAAGCTATTAAATCAAGAGAAGTCATAATTATTAATGAAGATGGTTCTAGAAAAGGACCATTAAACAAATTTGAAGCGTTAAAATCCGCTGAAGAAAATGGACTTGATATGGTTCAAGTTGGGCAGCAAGGAAATAACATCGCAATTGTAAAATTCTTAGATTATGGAAAATATAAATACGAACAAAAACGTAAACAACGTGAAAATAAAAAACACCAAAACAAAACAGAAAATCGTGAAATAAGATTAACTGTTGCAATTGGTGAACATGACCTTGAAACAAAGGCAAAAAAAGCCCGTGAATTTCTTTTAAATGGAGACCGCATTAAAGTGTCATTAAAATTTAGGGGAAGAGAAATTGCTTATCAAGAATTTGGATTAAAAACACTAGATCGTTTTTTTGATAAAGTAAAAGATATTGCAAAAATTGAAAAAGAAGCAAAATTAAATATGCGTTTCTTAGATATGTATATTGTTCCTAATAAAAAAACTGGAGGTAAAAAAGATGCCAAAGATGAAAACTAAAAAAGCATTAGCAAAAAGAGTTAAATTAAAACCAAATGGGACTTTAAAAAGAGGTAAGGCATACCGTTCTCATTTAGCACAAAACAAAACAACAAAACAAAAACGTCAACTAGAGAAATCAACAATAGTTAACAAATCAGATATGAAAAGATTGAAAGGGTTAATTCAATAGGGGTGTAATATGGCAAGAGTAAAATTTGGAAAAGTTACAAGAGCAAGAAGAAAACGTTGAATTAAAATGGCAAAAGGGTACTACGGTACTAAAAAAACTAGTTTTAAAAAAGCACATGAACAAGTTCAACGTTCAATGGCATATGCTTTTGTTGGTAGAAAATTAAGAAAAAGAGATTTCAGAAAACTTTGAATCATTCGTATTAATGCAGCGGTTAGACCACATGGTTTAAGCTATTCAAAATTTATGAATGGATTAAAATTGGCAAACATCAATATTAATCGAAAAATGTTATCTGAATTAGCAATTCATGAAAATGAAAAATTCTTAGCTATTGTTGAAATGGCTAAAAAAGCATTAGAAAAATAAATTATTAACATATTTTATATAAAGGGAGTTAGTTATGAACGCTATTCAAATAAAAAATGTAACAAAAAAATATCCTAACGGTGCTGGAAATTACGATATTCAATTTGATATTGAAGAAGGTAAAGTATTTGGATTTATTGGACCAAATGGTGCTGGGAAATCAACGTTAATTCGTCAAATTATGGGATTTGTAAAATCTGATAATGGATCAATTGATATTTTAGGAAAAGATGCATGAACTAAACGTGCAGAAATTATGAAAGATATGGGATATATTTCAGGAGAACCAATTGTTCCTGAAGGATATACTGGTGAACAGTATTTAAAAATTGTTTGCGGAATTAGAAAAAACGTTGAATGAGATTATGTTTTACAATTAGTTAAATATTTCGATTTCGATTTCAAAAGAAAAATTAAAAAAATGTCTAAAGGGATGAAACAAAAGGTGGCAATTATTGCAGCAGTTATGCATAATCCTAAAATTATAATTCTTGATGAACCAACATCGGGATTAGATCCTTTAATGCAACAACAATTCAACAGTTTAATGGTAAAACTAAAAACCGAACAAAAAGCAACCATTTTTGTTAGTTCACATATATTTTCAGAAATTGAAAAAATGTGTGACCGTGTGGGATTTATTAGAGGTGGTCACCTTGTTAAAGATTCATTAATGAAAGAGATTAAAAATTTTAATGGAGCCAATTATTTATTAACATTTAAAGATAAAATGTTATTTGAGCAATTTTGCAATACTTATAAAGAACAAATTACTGATATTAAAAATGAAAATTTACAATTAGTTTTTAATTTACAAACACAAACACAAGAATTTTTGATTAGTATTATGAATCAATTTAAAGTAATTGCTTTCAAAGAAATTGAAGCAAATATTGAAGATCAATTTATCGAATTATATGGCGATAAAATTGAAATGAATTAGGGGGCAGCGAGATGTTTAATTGAAGTTTTTTTAAAAGCCAATTCAAGCTTAATTTGAATAGAGCAATTGTATTTATGGTTTTATTTTTTATAATAAATGTAATTGCTATTTTTATTTCTGGAACATTAAATTACGACAATAATATTAGCAGTGTTGTCGATTATGGTTATAATGTGAAAGGTGAAAGTCAAAATGTTTCTTCTTATCGTGGCGAAATTAATGGTGCTTCAAAGATTCTAAATTGAACTAGCACTGGCGCATTTGCCTTCTTTATATTAGCAATTTTTATGTTTACTTCAACAACACAATTGTTTGTTAAAGAAGTTAGAAGGGGTTATATTGGTTCGTGGTTGTCATTACCCTTATCTCGTAAAATGATTTTACTAAATAAAGTGCTTGTAATTATTGTGCAAGAATTAATTATTATTTTGCCATCATTTCTATTATTAACATTTTATTTAATTGCATTAAATAATAATTTTGATACAAAAATTCATGGTAAAGTTATTGTTGAAAACTGATCTATAAATAAACCATATCAATATACATTTAGCAAAGATGATTTTAAATACTTTGAGTTTTTAACTTCAGGAAATATATTTATAAATATGTTTAATTCGACTGTTATGTTATTTCTAGCAGGAATCTTTATATTAACAATCTTTTTAACAATTAATATTATATTTGTTGATAAGGCTGGAATTAGAAAGGGTTTAATAGTTTTAATAATTGTATGAATTATTTTTGTCCCAATTGCAAATGCTATTATCAGCATGGCAGACATTAAAGCGTTATCATGATTAAAGCATTTTGAAATAAATGATTTAATTGCTAAACCATTTGATTACACTTATGATGGAGATAATAACCCTAAAGTTGACACATGAATAAAATCAGCTCATAAAAACAGTCATATTGCAAAAAATATTGCAGATTATTTAATTTCAATAATTGGACTATCAGGATTTGGTTTATTGTCAGTAAATAGATTTGATAAATTAAGTTTAAGTATTTAAAATAATATTAAAAAAATCACGAATGTGATTTTTTTTGTTTTATAAACCAATTTTTTTATAAACTAATGCTAATTTTTGACTGGCAAGTTTAGAAGCGGTTTGTTGTCCTTCTTTTAAAATATCATCTAATTTTGAAGAATTAATTAATTGTTTAAAGTTATTTTGAATTGTTGTTAGTAATTCACAAACAACATCGGCCACAGCAGTTTTTAAAACCCCATAATTTTGCCCTTGAAATTGCTTTTCACAATCTGACATCGACATATTTTTTAAAACACTATAAATTGTTAAAAGATTACTTACGCCAGGTTGATTTTCAGGATCAAATTTAACTTGATTAAGTGAATCTGTTATAGCGCTTGCAATTTTTTTACGAGCAACATTAACATCATCTAATAAAGAAATATATCCTTTAGCATTAGAAGATGATTTTGACATTTTTTTAGTAGGGTCTTGAAGATCCATAATTTTTGCACCGTGCTTTTGAATTGATTCAGTGGGAATTTTAAAAATTTCCCCATACTTATTATTCATTCTTGTTGCAATGTTTCTAGTTAATTCAATGTGCTGTTTTTGATCACGTCCAACTGGAACAATATCAACATCATATAATAAAATATCAGCTGCCATTAAAGTAGGATAAGTTAAAATTCCTGTAGGAATTTTTTCAGTCCCATTAGCAGTTTTAATATTAGCCTTATCTTTAAATTGTGTCATGCGCTGCAATTCACCCATAGTTGTGTGGCAACTCAAGACCCATCCTAAATTAGCATGTTCTTTAACTTGGCTTTGAATAAAAATAGTAGCACTTTCTGGTTTTAAACCACATGCAAGATAAAGTGCTGCTGCATGACGAATATTTTCTTGAAGTTGTTTTGGTTCAAAAGGAGTAGTTAATGCATGCAAGTCAGCCACAAACATAAAAACCTCATAATCTTTTTGATAGTCAACAATTTGCTTAATTGCACCAATGTAATTTCCTAAGGTAATTTTTCCTGTAGTAGTAATTGCACTAATAATTCTTTTTTTCATTTAATACTATATCCTCGTTGTTGTATAATTTACTTAATAAATAAATTATACAATTAAAATAAGGTGAATAAATGATTACATATAATATTATTAGAAATAATTATGAGAAATCAATTACCTTCGAAAAGGCATTGATTGCTGAACTAGATCAAGAAAACTTTCAAGTAGATGTGAAAAATCCTAAGTATGTTTTTGTCATTGGTGGTGATGGAACATTTTTACGTGCAACATCTTTGTATAATCAAATCTTAAATGATGTTATTTTTGTTCCTTTTAATTCCGGCGGAGTTGGTTATTACACTAATAAAAATCGAATGATTGATTTAGCAAATATTAAAACTCGAATTATTAATGAAGTAAAAAAACCAATTGAATACGATCTATTAGAAGTTGTAATAGATAATAAAAAAACTTATGTCGTTAATGAAATTAAAATGGGAAATTCTTCACACCCAATTGAATTTGTTATTAGTATTAATGATGTGTTTTTAGAAAAATTTAAAGGTGAAGGGGTGTGTGCTTCGACAGCAACTGGTTCGACTGGGTATATGCGTTCAGTTGGCGGATCGATTATTTTACCAAAAAATCAAGGAATTTATGAATTTATTGAAATAGCGCCAATTAATTCAAATCGTTATCGCACATTAAACTCCTCAATTATATTGACAAAAAATGATGTACTTTCATTAGAAACACCTTCAGAATTTTATGTTTTTCAAGACACAATAAAACAAAAATTAAAAAATAAAAAGATTATCATTAAAATTGCTGAAGCAAAATTAAAAATAATCTCTAACTTTGTAACCAATAATGAAACAAAAATTTTAAGAAATGTTTTTGTTCAAGATGATCTTGATTAAATTAAATGTTTATAACCGTAGATGCCTCGTTCTAAAACGTAGGCATTTTTATATCCTTGTTGTCTTAAAAAAATAGCAGCCTCACCACTTCGATTACCGCCATTACAAATAGTGACAATGTAGCGAGATTTATCAGTTCCAACAATATCTTCATAATTTTTTAGAAATTTCATAATTGGACAATTAATTGATGGTTCAATTTTTTCTAAACTTGAATATTCAAACTCAGAACGCACATCAACAACAATAGCTTTGTCCTTAATTTTGTCAAAATCTTTATTACTAATTAAATTCATTTAATACCTCCATTATTGGATGAGTTGTTAAATTAATGCTTTTTAAATTAAAACCAAAGTCTCAATGACCAGGATATATGTCTTATTTGCAAGCATTTTTTCAAATTCAAACTAATGATTCATAAAAGCGTTTAATATTCGTACCAATAGCTACATTGTGGAATCCTATGCTATTTTTAAAAAAAGTATCACCAACAAAAATTTGTTTATCATTTAATATATAAAATGTTGTTCCGGGAGTATGGCCTCCAAATTGTAAACATCTAATATTAAATTTTTCTAAAGTTTTTATTTCTTCTTCTGAAATTTTAAAAATATTTTTATTACTAGTTAATTGCCAATCTAAATTTCTTTTAAAAGAAAGATTTTTTTGACAATCAAATAAATTTTTATAATCATTTTCACCAATAAAAATTGGCACATTGTGCTCATTTTGAAAAACTTTTAAACCAAGCACATGATCAAAATGTGAGTGTGTAATAAAGATCGCTAGTAATTTAAGATTATCATTTTTTAAATAATCACTAATTTTTTGAGCCTTATCAGCAACATCAAACAAAATTGCATTTTTATTATCGTCAATAACTAAATAAGCATTAACATTATTAAAATCATTGTTTTGAAAATTCTTAATCATTTCTTCCCCTCTAATATAATTTTAATGCAATATTTTAAAAACTAAAATTAAGAAGATAATTTTTTAAATATTTCAAAAAATGTAATATAATTAACTTATTAAAATCTATTTTAGAAGAACAATTTGTTATGAAATAATAAGGAGAATATAAATGGCAGATATTAAGTTTTTTGCTCTTGGTGGGCAAGACGAAAGAGGTAAAAACCTTTTTTGTGTAGAAATAAATAAAGAAATATATGTATTTGATTGTGGAATTAAATATCCCGAAAAATCAGTTTTAGGAATTGATATGGTTACCCCAAACTTTACTTATTTAAAAGATAATTCACCGCGTGTAAAAGGGGTATTTATTTCTAATCCAAGTATTTATAATGCTGGTGGTGTGGGGTACTTCTTAAAAGATTTACCAAACGTACCTATTTATTGTAGTGAAGTGGCTGTTGAAGTTTTAAAAGAAAGAATGATGAAGTCTAAAATTAGATACAATGATTCAAGTTTTAAAGTAATTAAACACAAAGACATTATTAAATTTAAAGAAACATCAGTGCACATTTTTAGAGTAACTGCATCATTTCCTAATACATTTGGATTTTCATTACCAACTGAAAATGGAACAATTATTTATATGGGTGATTATATGATTCAAGCAAACAATGAAGCAAGTTTTGAAGCAGACACTTTGTGAGCAAGAGATCAAATTAAATCAGAAGTATTAGCATTTATTGGAGATTCTGAATATGCAAACAGAATGGACTTTACTACCCCAAATCATAAAATTGAACGTTTTATTTCTTCGCATATGAAAAATCTTAAAAAAAGATTAGTAATTGGAATATTTGAAGAAGATGTTTATAAAATGTATGAAATTATTCGTTTGGCAAAAGAATCTGGGCGTAAGGTAGCAATTTATGGAAAAACTTTATTAAAAATAATTCAAAACAAAACAGTACAAGAAGAATTGGATTTAAAACCATCAGATATTATTAAAACTTCAGAGGTAAGTAAATATCCTGATTGTGTAATTATTATTAATGGTACTGGAGATATTCTTTATTCAAGACTTGATAAAATGGCCAATGATGGTGATGAATCAATTACATTTGATGAAAATGACACAATTATTTTAGCAGTTGCTCCAATGCCGGGTGTTGAAAAAAGACACGCCCAAACTCTTGATGAACTAGCAAGAACTAATGCTGAACTAATTTCTTTATCAGATAAAGCCATTTGATCTATGAGAGCTAGTTATGAAGATATTAAATTAATGGTTAATATTTTTAAACCAAAATACTTTATTCCTGTTAAAGGATTATATAAAAACTTTTTATGTGCAGAAAAAGCCGCAATTGAAGCTGGTATCTTTTCTAAAAATGTAATGATCTTAAAAAACGGTCAAACATTAAAATTATCAAAAGATCGCTTAGTTTATGAAAATGAAAAAATTAAAGTTAACGATGTTTATGTTAATGTTGTGGGCGTTGGTGATGTATCTTCAATTGTTTTAAATGAAAGAAAACAATTATCAACTAATGGAATTCTAGTAGTTGGTGTTAATGTTGATTCAAAAACAAAAGAAATCGCTTCTTTAATTGATATTCAAATGCGTGGTTTAGTTTATATTTTTGAAGATTCACCAATATTTAAAATAATGCAAAAACAAGTTATTGATATTATTGCAAAACATACAGAATTATTTAAAAAAACACCAAAAGAATATGATCAAGAAAATCTTAAAAAAGAAATTAATTTAAAAATCGGACAAATAGTTAAAACTGAAACTGGTAAAAAACCTATCATATTAGTTGTTATTAACGAATTAGAAGAAGATAGATATTATTTAGATGGAAAAAGATAAAAAAAGATGTTGCACATCTTTTTTTATAATAAGTAGCAATATAAGTAGGGTTTATAACTATAATATAAGAAAGGGCATGTTATGAAAAATTTAGAAAACAACGATACTGAAAAAAGCATATATGAAAATTCACAAGAATTTACTACTGCTTTTACCATTGAAAAAAAACCTCATAGAAGTGACGCTATTGGTTGAATGGTTTCTTCGACATTAATTTTTTTTATAACTATTATTTGTGCTTTAAGAGTTACTATAGTTGGGCAATTTTTAGATGATGTATTATTTGCTTTTATTTTTGGTTGATTTAAATACATTATTTATTTGTTAGCAATTTCAACTGCTGTTTTAATTTATTCAGGAATTAAATTTAAATTTAAAAAACGATTTCTTTTGATGGTATTTATTACGTTCTCAACTATTTGTTTCTTTATAAGTTCTATTTTATATTTTACTCAAATTGCAATAGTTAGTGATTCAGAGATTCATGGAAAATTTTGAAATAAAGATATCTTTAATATATTTTTAGATAATTATATTAATAATTGAAAAGAAAAATCAGTATTTACCCATAATCAAGGATTTAAATCAGAACATTGATGAATTGCAAACATTAATACATATTTTAATCCATGAGCAGGTGGGGGAATAATTGGTGCTTTATTATGTGGAGTATTTTCATATTTATCAATCATTGTAGCAATCATTGTTTCAATAATGTTTTTGATAATGAACTGAGCATGAATTTTTAAAGGTCACCCTTTATATTTTTTACCTTTAAAAAATAAAAAGAAATATAAACGTTTAAGAATCCTTTCTTTAAAATCAAAATCTAATGGTAAAAGTAAACGAAGTGCAATTGTTAATGTAATTAATTTAAGAAATGAGATTGATGAGTTAGAAATAGCTAGTTCTTCAAATGAATCAGACGTCACAATTGAGTTTCCTAGTTATTTAAAAAATAAAGATAATTTAGCAACTATAGAATTTAATGATGAATTAATTCCCGCAAATGATATCGAAAGCCCATACAATGATTACGAATATCAAAGTGTTACAAATACAAAAATAGATCACACACAGTTAAAAACTATCAATGATGATGAATTTACTAATTCTAGAACTAATATGAACATAGTTTCTAAAACTGAAGAAGTAATTTATGAAGAAGACCCAACTTTAGTACAACAACCAATCATTAGACCACGTCCAATGCCACAAAACACAGTAACACAACAAGCTCCAAATGTTGTTGCAAAACCAGTTATTAAAAAAGAACAAAAAGAATTTGTTAATTCAAGATATGTTTTACCAAAAATTGATATTTTAAAACAAAACACTGCTGGTCAAAAAGAAATGGCTGAAGCTAGACTTATTGCAGAACAAAAAGCAGCAAGTATTAATTTATTATTTCAACAATTTGGCGTTAATGCTAAAGTAACTGCAATTAATACTGGACCAACAATTACTAAATTTGAAATCACTCCTGAACCAGGAACAAAAGTTAATAGCATTACTAAGTTAGAAAATGATTTAAAACTAACTTTAGCAAGTCAAAATGTGCGTATTGAAGCACCAATTCAAGGTAAAGCAGCAGTTGGTATTGAAATTCCAAACGATAAAGGTTTACCAGTTTCTATGCGTGAGGTATTACAAACACCACCAAGTGGTTCTGAGCAATCAAAATTATTGTTTGTGATTGGTAAATCGGTGACTGGTGACTTAATGTTTGGTGAGTTAGATAAAATGCCCCATTTATTAATTGCTGGTTCAACTGGTAGTGGTAAATCAGTTATGGTTAATGGAATTATTTCTTCAATATTAATGAGAGCTAAACCTCATGAAGTTAAGTTTATTATGGTTGATCCTAAAAAAGTTGAACTTGCTGCTTATGCAAGAATTCCTCATTTGATTACACCAGTTATTAATGATATGTCATTGG
This sequence comes from Spiroplasma endosymbiont of Crioceris asparagi, assembly GCF_964020035.1. Classification (NCBI taxonomy): domain Bacteria; kingdom Bacillati; phylum Mycoplasmatota; class Mollicutes; order Entomoplasmatales; family Spiroplasmataceae; genus Spiroplasma; species Spiroplasma endosymbiont of Crioceris asparagi. The sequence goes on along the minus strand of NZ_OZ026475.1, from coordinate 528,128 downwards.
CAAATAATGTATTGAAAAAAGTTATTGCTGAAATGGATCGCAGATATATGTTATTTACTCAAAATGCAGTAAAAAATATCTCTGGGTTTAATTCTAAGCAAACTAATGAAGAAGACAAGCTTCCATTTTATGTAGTAATTATTGATGAATTAGCAGATCTTATGATGACAGCTAATAAAAAAGATGTTGAAGATTCAATTATGAGATTAACTCAAATGGCAAGAGCTGCGGGAATTCATTTAATTGTAGCAACTCAAAGACCTTCAACAGATGTACTTACAGGAGTTATTAAATCAAATATTCCTACAAGAATTTCATTTTCAGTTACAAGTTCAATTGATTCAAGAACTATTTTAGATAGTCCTGGTGCTGAAAAATTAGTAGGAAAAGGGGATATGTTATATATGCCTCCAGGAAGTTCAAATTTATTAAGAGCTCAAGGCGCTTATATAAGTGATGCAGAAATTGAAAAAATTGTTGATCATTGTGCCTCTCAACAACGACAATTATTTAATGAAGAATTTACAAAAGCAGATGAACATGAGGGAAATTCAAATAATTTAGGTAAATCATCTGGTGGAGTTGATCCAATGTTTAATGAAATTAAAGCGTTTGTTATTGACACACAAAAAGCTTCAACAAGCTTAATACAAAGAAAATTTTCAATTGGATATAATAGAGCGGCTAAACTAATTGACGAATTGGAAGCAGCGGGAGTTATTGGTCCACAAAATGGTTCAAAACCACGAGAAGTTTTTATTCAAGGCGACATAGACTTTGAATAACTTAAAGGTAAATATTAATGAAAAACATAAAACTACTTACTAAAGAAGCTATACATGACATGAAGAAAAAATCAATTCTGTTTTTTTCTTTTTTGATTTTTTTAATGTTTGGAATTGCTTTTTCAATCGGAATTTTTCAATTTTATTCAACATTTAATAATGATGGAAGAAGGGCATCTGATTCAAGATTTGAAAGAACATATAATTATGCAATAAATTCTACTAGGTTAAGTTCAATTGAAAAACCAGATTTTAGCGGCACTGATTTTGAAATGTATGCTAAACAAAATGAAAAGGTTGGCAATGAAGCTAATATAAATGATATTGTTACTAAAAAACAAGGTTTTGTAAGCTACAAGGGTTCTGAAAAATTTTATAACAACATTATTGTTGATTATGTTTATAATAAAGTTTTATCACCAAAAAATTTATTGAATTCTAAATACAAAAAGAATATTATGCCCGAGAAAATAGAAGGTTTATATGACGCTAATAAATGTCAAATTCAAGAATATAATTTTAATATTGATTCTCGTTATGAGTTTAATCCATTAAAGGTTACTTCTAAGGTTAAAAATTTTGATAAATTAGTTAGAGATGTAAATAGTAAGTCAATAATTGTTGGAAGTACTTTTCTTAGTTATCACAAATTAAAATTAGGTGATAAAATTTCTTTTTCACTAGAAAACAAAAACTTTTCGGATTACACAATAGTAGGTAGTGCATATACAGCAAATGAAGCATTTAAAACTAATGTGAACAAAATTTATTTAAATAATAAAGAGTTTATACAAACATTATCGCAGATTCACCATAAGTCAAAATGAATTGGTATTTGTTTATACAACACAAAAGACATTAAAAAAAATATATCTAAAAATGCTTTAATTAAAGTAATTAACAATGACAAAAAATATTTTAGTAATTTAATTAAAAACACTTTTGCTAGTGCTAAAAGTGATAATTCGTCATTTTCTAAATCATTAGTTGGCGAATTTCGTTATGAAGATACACCCAAATTTGATTTTAATAATCAATTATTCATTTATCGTGTTGTTAGTTTAATGATTGCGTCAGTCGTACTTATTGTTGTTATCATTTCTTATTTTTTCGTAGAAAAACACACGATTGATAAAAATTTAAAAAAATTATCATTTTTAAAATCAATGGGATTTAGTAATTTTTCTCTAGTTTACTATATTTTATTTTCCTCAATTATATTTGTATTTTTAGCTTCAATTGTAGGTTATTTATTTAGTTTCATAACTTATACAATATTGGCGAAAACCATTGGATATACAGATAGCTTTTTACTACCAGCGTTTCCTAGTGGTGGGGATTTTTATATTGCATATGGAATAATGCTTTTATGCATTTCTTTATCAGCTTTTATAATTACATACTTTAGTATTACTGGTGACAAATTATCAATTCATAATAAAAAAATAAGTAATTTTGAGTTAGCAATTTTAAAAATTAAAGATAATCGCTTAATTCAAAAAAGTAAATTTGCACCCATTATTGCATTTCAAGTTTCTAACTTAGTAAAAGGTCTATTTGTTTTAATAATTACATGTCTTGCTTTAGCTGGTCTTGGATTATCGTTGCAATTATCTGGTGGAATTAATGCTGCTTCTAAATCATATTACAAACCAGTTTTTCATAACAATAAGTCAGTTGGATTTTTACAATATGATGATTATCAGTGAACAGAACAATATTATAAAAATAACGAAGTATTAACAGAAGATAATTATAAAGACTTATTAAAACCATATACATTAGAACAGGCAAAAGAATTTGTTGATTCTGATTCTCCATGAGAAAAATTAAAAGATTATCCACCAATAGATCATTATATTCCTCATGAAATATCAGGCGAGTTTATGGAATATTTATTTGAACATAAAGATGATAAAAAAGTAAAAGAAAATACAACTTTAGTTAATTTAATCAATAACTATAAAATATATAAAGATACTTTTAAGGGTGATGCTATTGATCCAGTTATTACATTTAAAAATGCAATTTTACCAAAAGGATATGATTTAAAAAATAGCACAACTATTTGAACGTCTGATAAAGCAAGAGTATATGGTGAAAAAAATTCTCATTTAGATGATGGTGTACCAGATGGCTATCATGGAGTTTCAATTAATTATAATTTTCAATATTCTGAACATTATGATATTGGAAGCAAATTTACTATGACTTTTAAAAAACACGAAAATGAAAATCCCCAAACATTAAAGTTTGTTGTCAAAAATATTAATTATCAACTTTTAAGTGATAACGAAGCAGTTATTGATCAAAAAGTGTTTTCTTCAAATGAAATATTAAATTTAAAACCTAATGCAATATTCGATAGTGGTAAAACACCATGAACAATTAAATATTTAACTGTTCCAATGATGAAGCAACATGCCGATGGGAAAAGTCCTGATGATTTTTTTGTTAAAAAAGATAATAAACTTGAAAATAATTTAGATTTTAAATTTGTTTCGCTTCCAGTAATTACTGACATGATTAAAAAATTAATCGGGATTTATTATTCATTAATTTTAATTGGAACATATGGAATGATTATTTTCACAATTTTAATGTTAATGGTAATTGATTTAATTATTATTATTGAAAATAAACGTACATTACTAGTCTTAAAAACATTGGGATATTCACGTAAAAAGACAGTGTTAATGATTTTATCAATTTATCCAATTGCAATAATAATTTCTTATTTTGTTTCCTTGTATGCTAGCTCATATACAATTAATGCGCTAAGCGATACAATTTTAGAAAAAATGAAATTAAAAATTTCTTCTGTATTTACATTAGAAACGTCACTAATTCCATTAGTGTTTGCAGTTTCTTTTATAGTAATATTAATTTATTCACTAATAGCAACTTATAGAAAAATTAAAGTTGAAGATATATCTTCATTTGCAGAGTAGGTAAATCAATGATTAATCTAAAAAACATTCCCCAAAAACCAGGTTGTTATTTATATTTTAATAAAGACAATGTGGTAATTTATGTTGGTAAAGCTAAAAATTTAAAAAAAAGAGTTTCATCTTATTTTATAAAATCACAAAATTTTAAAACTGAAAAATTAATAAGTGAAATTGAAAAAGTTGAAACAATTATTACCAACAATGAAAAGGAATCATTACTTTTAGAACAAAACTTAATCAAAAAATATTCTCCAAGATTTAATGTTTTATTAAATGATGATAAACGATATCCATATATTGCCATCACAAATGAAAAAGATCCCAAATATGTATATATTAGAAAAAATAATCATAAGTATAAAAATGTTTTTGGACCATTTCCTAGTGGAAGCAATGCTAGACAAATATTAGAAACCCTAGAAACACTTATTCCCTTAAGGAGATGCAAAGGTAATTTGGGAAAACCATGTCTTTATTTTCAAATTGATGAATGTTCTGGAGCTTGCTTTAAAGATGTTTCTGAAGATTATTACAAAGAACAAATTAAAAAAATTAAAAATTTTTTTAAAGGTGATACAGAATTTGTTAAAAAAAGATTGTTTGAAAAAATCTCTGTTTCTGCAAATAATCTTCAATTTGAACAAGCAAAAAGGTATAAAGAAATTTTAGATCATATTGATTTTCTAGTTGGAACACAAAATGTTGAACTACAAGAAAAAATCAACCGCCATGTTATTAATTTTTATCAAGATGAAAACAATATTTGTATTTCTGTTTTATTTTACTTAAATGGTAAATTGTCATTTAAAGAACAAGAAATTTTTCCTAACAATTTTCAAAGTTTAGAAGAAACTCTCGAATCATTTATTTTTCAATTTTATGAAAAAAATACGCAACCAGATCTTTTGAATCTTCCTGAGCAATTTAATAACTTGTATGTTCTTGAAGAGTTAAAATTAAAATTTGATAATAAAACAAAAATTTCAAAAAAACTTTTGGATTTATGTAAAGAAAATTCTAAAGAATTTTTATATTCTAAAAAAACTATCAATGATTCTTATGATGTATTATTAGATATGCAAAAATCATTTGATTTAAATAAATACCCAAATCATATCGAAGTATTTGATATTGCTAATATTGGTAAAGAATTTGTGACGGGCGGAGTTGTTGTTTTTAAAAATGGAAAGCCAATTAAAAATGAATTTAGAGCTTATAAAATTGAAATTGAACAAGGTGATGACTTTCATAGAATGCAAAATGTAATTTATCGAAGATATCAAAAATCATTAATGGAGAAAAGAATATTGCCAGATTTAATAATTGTAGATGGCGGTAAAATTCAATTTAATGCCGCAATGTCACAATTAAATGAATTGAATTTAAATATTAATGTAATTGGACTTGTTAAAAATAACAAACACAAAACCGAAAAAGGAATAAATTATTTAGGACATGAAGTAGACATTAAAAAGAATAAAAGACTATTTAATTTTCTTGCCGCAATGCAAGAAAGAGTTCATGAATATACAATAAGTGTTTTTAGATTCAAAAAAGAGTCAGCTATCAAAAAAGATATGTTGTATGAAGTTAAAGGTTTGGGTCCAAAACAAATTTTAAAAATAAGAAATAAATTTCCTGATAATAATTCACTTTTTAGTGCTAATATTGATTTGATTAAAGAAATGATTACCAATAAGAATACACTAGATAATTTAATTGAATTTATTAAAAGGAATAAATAAATGTTTGGAGAAAATAAGAATATAGAAATTAAAAAGTTTGCAAAAATAGATCAACCATTTTGGAGAGTCAATAATAAAAAAGCAATTTTAACGATGGCAATACCAATATTTATTCAAATGTTGTTTTCAGTATTTGTTGCTCAAATTAATCAAATTGCAATGAATTATTATGATAGGGGATATTATAGCGATGCAGTTAATAAAGCAATTGTTTGTTATTTTACATTGCAATTTGTGCCAACTTTAATTGCATCTGGAACACTAATAGTTATGGGAAACCTAATTGGACAAGGTAGAAAAAAAGAATTGTCAGAAGTTCTTAAAACAGGATTAGTTCTTAACTTTTTTATAGTTTTATTTATCTTTGCATTTACACAAATATTTTCTGAAAATATTATCAATTTATTAAGTCCAAAAGCAGATGTTGATATTAGTGCCGAAGAAAAAAAAGAGTTAATGAATATTTCTATTAATTATTATAGAATTTTAAATGTGCAGTTCTTAATGCTCTCAATTATTCAAGTGTTTGTAGCTGGTTTACAAGCTTTGAAAAAATCAATTTATGTAACAATTGGATCAATAATTTCTGGATTTTTAAATTTAGTATTAATTTTAGGAATGTTATTTATCTTTGATTTAGGCCCTGTTTGAAGTGCCACCTCTTTGATATTAACCAGTGTTTTTTTACTTTTATATATGGGTTATTTTTGTATAAAGTTTATTGATTTTTCTACTTCTAAGTTTTTTGCGTTTAATCCTAAATTTGCAAAAGATACTTTAAAAATGGGATTACCAATAACAATGGAAATGGGAACATGATTTTTATTTAGTTTTGTTACTTCTATGACAATTTCAAAATTAGGAGATGCAGATGTAATTTCCAATGGTGTGGGAAAAAAAGAAACACATTATACTTGGTTAGTATTTCATAGAAATATAACATCAATTCAACAATACTCAAGTGCTTTTACTTCGGCAATGGGAACGGTAACCTCTGTTTTTGTTTCAAGAAAAATTGGTGAAGATGACAAAGAGGGAGCATATAGAGAGGGAATAAATTGCTGAAAATTAGCAATTTATGCTTCAGTAATTTCTGGGATAGTTATGTTTATGTTAACTTATCCAATTATGTTAGCATTTAATGTCCCAAGCAACATTATTTTAAAATGGGGATTTGTTTTATTTGGTGTACTATTAATTAAATTATTATTTGATACAGTTAATATGACAATATTAAGAGCATTGTGAAGCTCAAATGACTTATGATTCCCAATAACACTTTCTTTATTCACCATGGGGATTGGAATGGTTGTGGGACCATTAATACTACTTCAATTTGTGTCAAACACTACAAATGGAACTAATAATGGAATATTTTTATTATTAATTTATTCATGTAATTTATGTGATCCACTTATTCGTTCACTAGTTTATCAAAGAAGATGAAGAAAGGGGACTTGACAAAAATATGCCAAAAAAATTTAACATTTTTTGTGTATAATTAATAAATCAAGAGGTAATAATATGAATGCAAAAGATATTGTTTTAACAAGCGAAGGTTATAAAAAAATTAAAGAAGAATTAGAAAATTTAATCAATGTTATAAGACCACAAGTTATTGAAGAACTTGTTGAAGCACGTTCACAGGGAGACTTGTCAGAAAATGCAGATTATGATGCGGTTAGAAATCGTCAAGCAGAAGTAGAAGCAAGAATTAAAGAACTTGAAACTTTAGTAATGAAAGCAAAAATTGTTGATTCTAAAAGTTCGGGTAAAAAAGAAGTTAAAGTTGGAAGTACAGTTACAGTATCAAATAGTTTAACAAAACAAAATATGACTTTTAAAGTTGTGAGTCCTATTGAAGCTGATCCTTTCAATTCTAAAATTTCTTATGAATCACCAATTGCTGAAGCTTTAATTGGTAAAGGTGTTGGCGAAAAAGCTAGAATTAAAAATATTAAAAAACCATATGATGTTGAAATTATTTCTATAAAATAATCAACAACATGGTTTTTTTGTTTGGGAGTAAAAATGTTACAAGTGCAAAAATCATTTAATAATAAAAATTCTACAATTTATTTTGTCACAACACCAATTGGTAATTTAAATGAATTTAATTTTAGAGCAATAAATATTTTAAAAGAAGTTGGTGCAATCTTTTGTGAAGATACAAGAACATCTAAAAAATTACTTGATAAATTTGATATTCACAACAAAACATTTGCGTTTCATAAATTTAATGAACTACAAATGTTAAATACCTTAAAACAATATATTGAAAAAAATCAATCAATTGCAATTATTAGTGATGCAGGTGTTCCGGGTTTTTCAGATCCGGGTTTAAAAACAATTGAACAACTTTTATATAAAGATAATATAGAAGTAAACATAGTTACTGTGGGAGCTGGAAGTGCACTAAACTACGCCTTAATTTCTGCAGGTATTTATTTTCATAATTTTATTTTTTTGGGTTTTTTAGAAAGAAAAAAAACCAAGATTCAAGAAGAATTTTTAAAATATAAAAACGCAATTAATAATCAAGAAGATATATTATTTACTTTTTATGAATCTGTTCATCGCATTAAAGATACAATAGATTTATTAAAAACAGTTTTTACAGAAGATTCTTTAGTTGCGATTTGTAGAGAAATTACAAAATTAAATGAAGAAATAATTAGAGGAAATTTAACTGAAGTTAGTGAATTTGTTGGTTCGAAAAATTTTGTTGACAAAGGAGAATTTGTAGTTGTTGTAAAACCAAAATGAATTACAAAAACTATCGAAGATATGAATGAAATTTTTGCTTTAATAGATGAATTGGTAAAAAAAGGTTTTAAATTAAACGAATCAGTTAAGGAAGTTGCTTCAAATAACAATTTAGACAAAAAAACATTATATAAAATGTATATTAATTCTAAATAATCATCGATTTACCATAAGGGGTGATAAGATGACAAAACTAACCGACAATGAATTAGAAAAAATTGAAGGTGGTGCAATAACTGGAGCCTTTTTTGATGGAATAGCTAAAGTTATTGAGGCACCATTTAGCGGTTTAATAAATTTAATTGGTGCAATTAACACAACAATTTTATCTGGAAAAGAACATGACCATTCAACTGACATGTCTTATAAAATTGGTAATGCATCATTTAGTACAAAACATGGTGATGGACATTCACATATGACACAGTCACAAATTGATCATATGTATTCAAATAATTCTTCAATTATTTAATTTTTATAAAATTTTTAAAATAAATAATATAAAATAATTATTAGTTGAAAAAAAGTTTCAACCGCACCTTTAACGTATCAAAGATGTTTTTTACAAACACACGTAATGGGCGAGTATAAACGGAGGAAATTATGTTTGCAATTATACAAACAGGTGGAAAACAAATAATGGTTCAAGAAAAAGAAACCATATATGTTGAAAAATTGCCAGAAAAAGAAGGCAATAAAGTTTACTTTACTGATGTATTAATGATTGATGATAAATTTGGAAAACCATTTTTAAAATCAGCAGTAGTAGTTGGAAAAATCATTAAACAAGGTAAACAAAAGAAAATTAAAGTAATAAGATACCATCCAAAGAAAAATATAAATAAAACTTATGGTCATAGACAACCTTATACAAAAGTTGAAATTGATCAAATATCAATTGATGGAGCTGGAATTAAAATACCAGAAGTGTTAAAAAAAGTTTCTAAACCAGCAGCAAAAAAAGCAACTGCAGTTAAAAAACCAGCAGCAGCAAAAGCAACTGCAGTTAAAAAACCAGCAGCAGCAAAAAAAGCAACTGCAATTAAAAAACCAGCAGCAGCTAAGCCAGCAGCAACAAAAACAACTGCAACTAAAAAACCAGCAGCAGCAAAAGCAACTGCAGTTAAAAAACCAGCAGCAGCTAAGCCAGCAGCAACAAAAACAACTGCAACTAAAAAACCAGCAGCTAAAAAATAAGGGTTAGATTTTATGATAAAAGCACTTATTAAAAGTGATAATAATAAAATTAAAAGTATTGTGGTAAATGGACATGCAAATTATGCCAATAGTGGTAAAGATATTGTTTGTGCAGGGGTTACTGCAATAATGGTTGGAGCATTAAATGCAATTGATATTTTGTATAATGATCAAGCAACATTAAATGTTTTAGAAAATGAAATTCAAATTATTGTTAAAAGTGATTCAAATGAATTGCAAAAAACACTGGAATTTGTCAAAATACAATTGAAAACAATTTTTGAACAATATCCAACATATTTTGAATTAAAGGAGATATAATGAAATTTTTATTAGGGTTACAATATTTTGCCTCTAAAAAAGGAACTGGTTCTACAAGAAATGGTAGAGACTCAGAATCAAAAAGATTAGGTGCTAAAAAAGCTGATGGAGAATTTGCAAATGCAGGTTCAATCATTTTTAGACAAAGAGGAACAAAAATTCATCCAGGAATTAATGTTGGAAGAGGTGGAGATGACACTTTATTCGCATTAAAATCAGGGGTTGTTAAATACCAAAGATTTGGAAAAGATAAAACAAGAGTAACAGTTATTGAACAAAAATAGTCAAATGACTATTTTTTATTTTTTATGATAAAAGTTATATCATTTGATTTAAAATAAGGGTAAGGAATAAAAAAGATATAGCTAATTTAAGAGCAAAAAAATCAGTTTATTTAAATGGTTTTTTTATTTTTAATAGATAAATTTAAATTCTCGTTTTAAAAGCATTTTTAAACTAAAAAATTATGCAATATAAAATTAAGATTACTTAATTTTAAAATATTAATTTAGACAAAAAATAATTAAAGGAAAATAATGAAACAATATTTAAACATTTTAAAAGAAATTTTAAAAGAAAATAATAATAAAGAAGATAGAACTAAGGTTGGAACTATCTCAAAATTTGGTGTGCAACAAAGATATGATTTAAGAAAGGGTTTCCCATTATTAACAACAAAAAAAGTATATTTTAAGGCTATTTTGGTTGAATTATTATGGTTTATAAGAGGAAACACAAACATTAAATACCTTGTTGATAATAATGTAAATATATGAAACGAATGACCATATCAAAATTTTACAAAATCAAAAGATTACAAAAATGAAACACTTGCTGAGTTTGTTGAAAAAATTAAAAATGATGTAAGTTTTGCAAAAAAATATGGAGATTTAGGGCCAGTGTATGGTAAACAATGAAGAGATTTTAATGGTGTAGATCAATTTAAAAAATTAATTGAAAACTTAAAAAAAGATCCTAATTCAAGAAGGCATATAGTTTCTGCATGAAATCCAAATGAAGTGGATAAAATGTTGTTACCCCCATGTCACACTTTATTTCAATTATATGTTGCTGAAGATAAGTATTTAGACCTTCAAATGTATCAAAGAAGTGCTGATATGTTTTTGGGAGCGCCATTTAACATTGCCAGTTATTCTTTGCTTTTGATACTAATTGCAAGAGAGGTTAATTTAATCCCAAGATATTTTATTCACACAATTGGAGATGCACATATTTACAAAAATCACATAGAGCAAGTAAAATGTCAAATTCAAAGAAAACCATATAAATTATCAAATATAGAAATAACTTCAAACAAAAATATTTTTGAAATTGATCACGAAGATATAATATTAAAAAACTACAAACATCATAGCAAAATTGTGGCACCAATTGCTGTTTAATAATAAACAAATAAATTTTTTATAATTATGAAATAATAATTAAGGTAGGTAAAGAATGATTATTTTAATATGGGCAGAATCTAAAAACAAAGTTATTGGTAGGGATAATTTTTTACCATGAAATATTAAGGCTGAAATGGAACATTTTCAAAATGTAACAAAAAATAAAACTGTGTTAATGGGAAGAAAAACTTGAGAGTCTTTAAAAATTAAACCTTTACCAAATCGTGAAAACATTGTTTTGTCTAAAACAATGAAAAATAATCAAGCTTTTCAAAATCTAAAAATTATTAATAATCTAGATGAAATTATTGATTTTAAAAACAGTAATCAAGAATTATTTATAATTGGTGGTTTAAGTGTTTATCAAAGCACACTTGATTTAGCCGATAAATTAATTATTAGTGAAATTAATCAAGAATATGAGGGTGATGTGTTTGCACCTAAAGTTGATTTTGAAAAATTTATTTTATTAGAAGAAAAACAATATGATGGATTTTGTGTCAAAACATATTTAAGAAAAAATAAACTAGATTAATTCTAGTTTTTTTTGTCATTTTTTTCATATCTATATATAATAACTTATGTAGTTTATATCAATAGTAAACACATTAAGGAATTTTGATACCCAGTGCTATTTGAATAATCAAATGGTGGTCTCATTTAGAACTTAATGGAAGCATAACGAAAGGGAAATTAAATATGCCAAAATCACTAACAAGAGATGATCTATATGAAGCAAGTGCTCAGTATGGTCACAACACAAGAAATTGAAATCCAAAAATGAAACCATACATTTATGGAACAAAAAACAAAGTACATATTATCGATTTACAAAAAACAGTTTCTATATTAGAAGAAGTTGGAAAATTCATGACTGAAATTGGTAAGTCAAAAGAAAAAATTATTTTTGTAGGAACAAAAAAAGCAGCTCAAGCAGCAGTTAAGGAAGCAGCTCAAAGAACACAAAACTTTTTTGTTGATGTTCGTTGATTGGGTGGATCACTTACAAACATGAGAACTATTTCATTAAGATTCAAAGCTTTATGAAATATTGAAAATGAAGAAAAAACAGGAAAAATTAATTTAAGACCTAAAAAAGAACAAATTTTAATTAGAAAAGAAAAAGAAAAATTAGAAAGAATTATTGGTGGAATTAGATATATGCACAAATTGCCAGCAGCAATTTTTGTAGCAGATCCAATTCATGATGAAATTGCCGTTAAAGAAGCTAGAGTTTTAAAAATTCCAGTTATTGCAATTTGTGATACAAACGTAAACCCAGACTTGGTGGACTTTGTAATTCCTGCAAATGATGATGTTTCAGAATCAATCAACATTATTGTTAATTATTTAGCTGAATGTTATGCAGTTGGTGCAGATATGAAATTATCACCATCTCAATTAAGAACAATAACACCTAAAAAAGAAGAAACTGAAAATAAATACGAAAACAAATACAATTCAGAACGTAGACAATTTACAGATAACAAACGTACAGAATATAAACGTACAGAAGCAAAAACTGTTGATACAAAAACTTCTGATAAAAAAAGTACAGAAGAAAAACTAGGAGATAAATAATATGGGAGCAACACCACAATTAATTAAAAAATTAAGAGAAATCACTAGCGCTGGAATGATGGATTGTAAAAAAGCATTAGATGCAACAAATGGAAACATTGATGAAGCAGTTGTTTGATTAAGAGAAAATGGTTTAGTTAAAGCTGCAAAAAAAGCTGACAGAGTAGCTGCTGAAGGAGTTACTTGTGCTAAATCAAATTCTAAAAAAGCAATTATATTTGAAGTTAATTCAGAAACAGATTTTGTTTCAAAAAATCAAAACTTTTTAGATTTAATTGATGAAATTGCAGACGCTTTATTAAAAAATGATTTTAAAAATCGTGAAGAAGCTTTAAAAATTCAATTAAAAAGTAAACAAACAATTGAAGAAGCTTGTATTGCTGCAACTGCTACAATAGGTGAAAAAATTGAATTTAGAAGAGTTGAATTTGTTGACTTAGCAAAAAAACAAATAATTTCAACATATAATCACTCTAACAAAAGAATTTCAGTATTAGTTGAATTTGAAGGATCAATTTCAAAAGATGATGCTTATAATATTGCAATGCATATTGCTGCAATGTCACCTAAATACTTATCTGTAAATGATGTACCACAATCATTCAAAGATTCTGAAATGCATATAATTAAAGAAACAACTGATGTTACAGGAAAACCAGAAAATATTGCCAAAAATATTTTAAATGGAAAATTAAACAAAAAAATTTCAGAAATTGTTTTACTAGAACAAGCATTTGTAATGGATGAAAAATTAAAAATTAAACAATTTTTAGAATCTAAAAAAACAAACTTAATTTCTATGAAAAGATTTGAAGTTGGTGAAGGAATAGAAAAAGTTGTTACTGATTTTGCAGCTGAAGTTGCTGCGCAATTAAAAGGTTAGTAAATGACAAACAACAATCCCACATTAGTAATCGCGGTTATTTTAATGATAATTTCAGTTGTTGCATTAATAGCAAATTTTGGTACTTTATTTCAATTTTGAAAACAAAAAGGTAACGTGTATAAAATTAATGTTTTAATGCTTTCAATTAATTTAATAATAGTAAGTGTTTATTTTATTTTTTCATTATTAACACTTATTACAATTAAGAATAATAGTGATTCTCAAAAGGGTAAAATTTTAATTTATTTAACTATCATTTTAACTATCATTTTATTTTCAATGATTTGAACATTTTTAGAAAAAGTTGCTTTAAGCATTAATAATAATAGTAAAAAACTTGTGTTTTTTGGATCAAGTATTAAATTTTCAGAAATTAAATCAATAATAATAGATAATGAAGTCAAAAAAATATTTATAAATTATTGTGCTTCATCAAATATTAAAAGTATTTCTTTAAAGCTTAATTCAGATTTTGCAAAAACTATTATTGATAATAAATCATGAATTGATTTAGAACCCATTGAGACAAATCAAAAACAATGAGTTAAAGAATACGAATTTAATTTAAAACTAGAAAAATAAGTTTCAAACTTATTTTTTTTATAAATTATTCAAAATAAACCCATTTAAGCACTATTTTTAACTTCTTGTGACAACTTACTAAAAAAAAAAAAAAAAGTTCGAAATGAGTGCTTATTTTGAATAATAGTACCATTATGTGATAAAATATATGCATAAACAATGTTATCAATTAGTGGAGATAAATATGCAAAAAAAGTTTATAAAAATTAAATCACAAAGTATTCAATGAGGTTTTCCAATCGCTTTATTAAATACTTATAATAATGAAAAACAAATTGAGGAGGTTACTATTGTAACTTCTTTAATGAACTTCAAGAATTTTATTGTGGTGGCATTACAAAAAAATTCAAGCGCCTATAAAAATATATTAAGTAGTGAAAATGCAGTTTTAAATATTTTAGATGAAAATAATTATAGAAGAGTTGACAAAAGTTATAAAACAAAAGAACCAATCAATAGTTGATTAACCGTTTCTGAAAGTCAATTTGCAAATTTATCTAGATATGAAGAGTGTCCAATTTCAATGGATTTATATGCAGAAAATATTTCTAGTGTTGATGCAGAAAGTGTTCATTTTGTGCGTTTTAAAATTAAAAACGTTTTTGTCAAACAAGATTGTTTGGATGAAGAAGGTTATATTATTGATAAAAATATTAGACCATTAATTTATAAATTTAGAAATTACTATAGATTAGAAAAAAAACCTATAAAATAATATAAAATTATTTAAGGTGGATTTTAAAATGAATTATAAAAGAGTATTGTTAAAAATTTCTGGGGAATCATTAAAATCTGATTCAGATCACGAAATTTATAGCCAAGAAAAAATGGTTGAAGTTGTTGAACAAATTATTGAATTAAAAAAACAAGGAATTCAACCAGGTATTGTAATTGGTGCCGGTAACATTTGAAGAGGTAAATTAGCTGGGACATTGCGCTTAAACAAAATTGATGCTGACTATATGGGGATGATGGCAACAATTATGAATGGACTTGCTTTAGAAGGCGTATTTAAATCAGTTGGTTTTAATAAGGTTAAACTTTATTCTGCATTAGAAATTAAAAATGTAACATCACCATATAATTATCGTGATGCTAGAGAATATTTAGATAATGGTTATGTTGTAATATTTGCTGGTGGAACCGGATATTCAAATTTTACAACAGACACCGCAGCCAGTTTAAGAGCTATTGAAATTGGAGCAGATGTTTTATTGCTTGGAAAAAATGGTGTTAAAGGTGTTTATGACAGCGATCCAAAAATTAATAACAATGCTGTCTTTTTTAAACATCTTAGTTTTCAAGATGTTTTAGTTAAAGGTCTACAAATTATGGACCCCACAGCGATCACTGTTTGTCGTGATGGAAACATCAAAATTGTTGTTTTCGATGTTGTTCCAAAAGGGAATATAATTAAATTAATCAATAATAAAATTGAGTCAACATTAATAGAATAAGGTAGGTATTAAAATGAATTACGAAGAAATAATTGAAAATTGTGAGTTAGAAATGGGTGAAGTAATTGAAAATTACGAAAACCATATTACAAAATTTAGAACAGGTAGAGCAAATGCTTCATTATTAGAAAAAGTTATGGTTAATCTTTATGGTGCACCAACACAATTAACTCATATGAGTCAAATTAGTTATCCAGATCCGCAACAACTATTTGTAAAACCATATGATCATAGTTTAGTAAAAGAAGTTGCAAGTGCAATAGCACATTACAATTCGGGTTTAAATTTATCTGTAGAAGGAAACGGAGTTAGGGTTAAAGTGCCACCTTTGACTGAAGACACAAGAAAAACTATTGCTAAAGAATTAAATAAAGATACTGAAGGATACAGAGTTCAAGTTAGAAATAAAAGAAGACATTTTTTTGATCAAATAAAAAAAATTGACAACTTGCCAGAAGGAACAAAAATTAGTTTAGAAGAAGAAGTTGATAAATTAACAAAAAAATTTATTAATGAAATCGATAAAATTTTTAAAGCAAAAGAAAAAGAAATACTTTCATTATAGTATAATGAGAATTGGGGGATAGTTATGCAAAAAGGACATAAAGTAGTATTAATAGGTTGTGGAGCTGTAGGAACAAGTTTCTTATATGCATCAATCAACCAAGGATTGGCATCAGAATATGTTTTAATTGACGTTTTTAAAGATGCAGCAATCGGTAACGAAATGGATTTAGCAGACACAATGGCTGTTTTACCAAGTCCATTTACAAAAATTAAAGCTGGTGAATACCAAGATTGTAAAGATGCAGATGTTGTTGTAATTACAGCAGGAAGACCACAAAAACCAGGTGAAACAAGATTAGCTATGGTTTGTGACAATGCAAAAATTATGAAAGACATTGCTACAGAAGTTAAAAAATCAGGATTTAAAGGAATTACAATTATTGCTTCAAATCCAGTTGATGTATTAACAAAAGTATATGAAACAATTACAAAATTTGATCCAAAAACTATTATTGGTTCAGGTACAACTCTTGACTCAGCTAGATTGAGAAGATTATTAGGTGAAAAAATTAATGTTCACCCATCTTCAGTAAATGCATATTTATTAGGAGAACATGGTGATTCAGCAGTTGCTGCTTGATCAAATGCAACAGTTATGGGTAAACCATTACAAGAATATATTGATGAAAAAGTTGTATCAAAAGATGATTTAGAAAAAATCAAAGTTGATGCAGTTAATATGGCATACAAAATTATCGAAAAAAAACGTGCAACATTTTATGGAATTGGTGTATGTTTGGCAAGAATTTTAAAAGCTGTACTTAAAAATGAAAAAGCAACTTTAATGGTTGGAGCATTATTAAATGGTGAATTCGGATGCAAAGGTTTATATACTGGAGTTCCTGCAATCATTGGAGCTAATGGTTGAGAAAAAATCATTGAATGAAAATTATCTAATGAAGAACAAGAATTATTTAATAAATCATTTGCACAACTTCAAGAAGTTTACAAAGAAGCTGAAAAAGCAATTTAATTATTTTTTAAACAAGACCCTTTTTAAAGGGTTTTTTTGTTGATTATTTATATATAATAAATATATGGTGATTTAAATGGCATTAATTTATGAATTAGAAAATTTAATAAATAATATTGTTACAAAAAACAAATTAAAAGGAAAAGTAATTGTTGAAAAAACAAAAAGTTTTCAAAATGGACATTTTTCAACAAATTTTGCATTAATTAATGCAAAGGTTAATCAACTAAAACCGATAGAATTAGCAAACACTTTAATTGATCTTTTAAAAAAAGAAACAATATTTAGTAAAGTAGAAATTGCTGGTCAAGGTTTTATTAATTTATTTTTAAAAGAAGAATATATTTTTAAAAAAGTTTTCTCAGAAATTGAGTCACAAGATTTAAAATATGGTTCAAGTAAAAGTAATAATAAAAAAATAAGCATTGAATTAGTTAGCGCTAATCCAACCGGATATTTACACATTGGTCATGCAAGAAATGGTGTTATTGGCGATGTTATTGCAAGAATAATGCGTTTTGCTGGATATGATGTTGAAACAGAATATTATACAAATGATTTTGGTAATCAAATAAATATTTCAGCAGCAACATTGTTTTATTTTTATAAAAAAGCATTAAACCAAGAAATTGCAAAACCTGAAGAAATGTATGAAGGCGATATATACATTAAAGCGGGGGAAGAATTAAAAAAAGAAATTGGTGATAAATATGCCAATAACATAATTAAAGATAATAAAATTGTTAATCCAGAAGTGCATGAATTTTTTAAAAGCAAATCAATTAATTTCTTTTTAAAAATAATTAAAGAACATTTAAAATTAATGGATATAAATATTGAAAAATTTATAAGTGAAAAATCTATGTATGATTCAGGAGCAATTCAAAAAACTCTAGATTTTTTAAGTAAAAATAATGCTTCTTATGAAAAAGATGGTGCTATATGATTGAAATCAACAACTTTTGGGGATGACAAAGATAGAGTATTAGTAAAATCAGATGGTTCTTTTGCATATATTTTGCCAGATCTTGCTTCACAATGACAAAGATTTAAAAGAGAAAATGCAGATGAATATATTTTTGTTTGGGGTGCAGACCATCATGGTTATGTTCCAAGAATGAAGGCGGGATTGCAATTATTAGGTGAAGATGGTTCTAAGTTTGTGTTTGAAATTATTCAAATGGTTTCATTAACTAAAGCTGGAAAAGAATTTAAAATGTCTAAAAGAGCAGGAACTGCAGTTTGATTAATCGATCTTTATGAAATGGTTGGTAAAGATGGAATTAGATATATGATGGCATCTAAAAATTCAAATACACATATGAATTTTGACATTGATTTAATTACACAAAAATCTTTAAACAATCCAATTTTTTACTTACAATATGCAACAGCACGTGCAAATCAAATTATAATGAAGGCTGAAGAAAATAATATTAAACCTTCAAAAAATGTTAATTTACTAACTGATAAAAAAGAAATTGAATTAATTTTACAAATAGATAATTTCCAAAAAATAGTTAGAGATGCTGCTGTTAATAAATCACCCAACTTAGTTTGTGATTATGTACAAAACATATGTAAATTATTTCATTCAAATTATAATAGCAACAAAATCATTGATACTAATAATTTAGAGCTTTCAGCACAAAGATTAAATTTAGTTTATGCAACATATAAACTTGTTAGAAATGTATTTAACTTATTAGGATTAGATGTAGTTAATAAAATGTAAAGGAAAACCAATGGCAAATTTTGATTTATATATTTTGTATCCAATTTTTATAATATTAGGATTTGTTTCCTTTTTTTTTGTTATTCAAAAAGAAAAATTAAAAGGTGATAGATTGTTATTTTGTTTTAAAACAATCTTTTTTTGAATAGTAACGGGGTTTTCGGGATTTGAAATTTTAAAACAATCTAACATAGTACCATCAGGCGCATTTAATAATTCATTATTTATGGTCATGTCAATTTTTGGAACTGTATTTTTATCAATTGTTTTAAGACCAATTTATAGCTTTTTGGTTTTTAAAATTTTTAAAAAACAAAAAAAATTATTTTATTTAGTTTACTTATTTCAAGTGTTTATGATTTTATTACTATTCTTAAACAAAAATCTTGAAAGTAGTCACACACTTTTAATTGTCCTTGCCAGCATTTGCTATGGAGGATGTATATCTGTTTCTACAACAGAGTTTCTTTTTTTTAATGAACAGTTTTTCTATAAAATTTCAGCGCAAGCAATTACTTGAATAATTGTTACATCATCTTTTTTGGGAAATTTTATTGGACTTTATATATTTTGTTTAACACAAAAAGATTTGGGTCCTAATGCACCGCTTTACATGTCAAAGGCCACAAATATATATATACATATCTTTATGTTATTAATCGTTTTCTTTGTTGTTTATGCTACAAAAAAAATTAAAGAAGATCCCAAATTATCTGGAATATATGATGAAGTATTCTTAACAAACTTAAGACCATATAAAAAACGCATTGGGTTTTTACTTATTTTAATGGCAATTTTATTAGGTTTCATTTTTGGAATTAACAATTCAGCTATTGTTGAAAATCTTATATTGTCTTTTTTGGCACAAAGCGATCATTTAACAAGCGCAAATTATAATATGGTTTCTAGAGCATTTTTTATTAGTTATTTTGCTTTAGCAGCAATATTAAGTTATCCAATATATCATTTCATTATTAAAAAAATTCTTTTAAGTTATACAATTGCTTCTTTTATCGGAATTATTATTATCGATTATATTGGAATGATTTTTGTTAGAGATGGCATGGTAATGCTAGGTTTACTATTTATTTCAAATTTTGTTTTTTCTCAATTAATGTATATGTTATTTTCACTAGCGTTATCTTGACAGTATCGTACTAAGTTTTTTGCTTTATCAAGTATTATTATAAGTTCTTCAATAATTGGTGTTTATGTAATAAATATTCTTATTGCAATATTAGATATTAGTTCAAATACAGTTTTTTATAACACACACAAATTCTTTGCTTACTATGAAACAAATGGTATGGATTCAGATAAATATTCAAAAATGGATTTGATCGGAACAATTATGTTATTAGTGGCAGCAATAATAATGATGGTGTGATTAATAATTTTTCACTTTGCAAAATCTGAAATTATTTCTGAAATAGATAACTTTTCAAAAAGCAGACAGTTATCAAAAAAACTTGTGCAATTATCAATAATTGAAAAATCAAAAATCCCTTTAACTTTGAATAAATCTAATTATGATTTTGAAAGTGATATTTTGTTAAATGAAAATTTAGAAAACGATCCAAAGGTCAAAAACAGTAACTTTTTAAGTTATGATGTTTTAATAGATGAAGTTGTTGAACCTCATAAAAAAAATAAAAATGAAATAGATGAAATAGATGAATTTGCACTAGACAGTGATGAATTCTAAAAGGGAGACAGCATGATAAAAATATTTAATGGCAATTCTGAAGCATTAATAAGCGAAGAAACAATTGAAATTGTGAGTTTAAAAAATAATGGTACTGAATTTCTTTATCAAAGAGATGGTGGTTGACCACAAACATCACCAATATTATTTCCAATTTGTGGAAGATTAAAAGATGATAAATTTATTTATGATAATAAAATTTACAATTTAGAAAAACACGGATTTTTAAGAAATTTTAATCATTGAAAAATTGTTTCAAAAAAAGATGATAGTGTAGAATTTGAGACTTCTTGAAATAAAGAAACCATAATAAAATATCCTTTCAAATTTAGTATTGTTGCTAAATTTGAATTACTAACAGAAAATGAAATACAAATTAGTTTAAAAATAATTAATGAAGATACACAAGAAATTTATTATTCAATTGGTTTTCACCCAGCCTTTATAGTTACCAAAGACGGCCAAATATCTTTAAATGAAGAAGAGGAATTTTTCCATAATTTTGAAGAAGGATTAAAGGCTGTTGAACAAGAATATATAAAATTAAAAGATTTTAAAGTTAGTGATATTAAATGAAATAGTGATTTATGTTTGGCTTCAAATACTTTTCAAACAGAAATGGTTAGTTATCAAGATGCTCAAAAAGAATTCAGCATTAACACAAAAGAGTTTGATGTTTTTTGTTTTTGATCAAAAGACAGTGATAATAAATGACTATGTTTTGAACCTTGAAAGGGTTTCCCCGACAAAGTAGAACAAGAAATAAAAGAAATTTCTGAAAAACCTCACATTCAATCGCTTGCAATAAATAAATCAAAAGTTACATCATTGAATATTAACTTCAAGGCAAAGTAGGTTCTTATGACGTTAAATGATTTAATAAAAATTAATTATGACAAAAGTAATTTATTAGAAACAAACCCTAATTTTGATAACCAATTAGTTGAAATAATGCAATATGTTGATAGTTTAATTTTTCAAAATGATATTATTACAAAAAATATTTGCGAATTTTTAAATGAACAATCATTTCAAATAAATTTAAGTTTTAATAAAACGCAAAATGTTAGTTTAACGAAATTACAGATTTATAATTATCTAACAAATATTAAAAAAACTATGGCAAGAATAATTTTTAAAAATCAAGATTATTTTAATTTTTATATTTTTAAAGAAGTTTTCGAAATTACAAAGTATACATATAGAAAAATCAAATGATCGGAAGAAATTTTAGATTTTGAAATACAACATAAAATATCTTCAAAAGAATATCATCAACAAAATGAAACATTTAAATATTTATTTTCTGTATTTGACAAATTATCATATATAGCTGATCATTTATATCGAAAATATTTAATAAAATCAAATGATGATAATCAAAAAGAAATGCTTAAGTTTTATCAAAATTTTTCTCATGATATTAATTTTTTAACAAAAGATAAAGATGCATATAATAAATTGAAAAATAATATTGATAGTATTTGTTTTTCAAGTGGTTGACATTTAATTAGAAAATTAAGAAATCACATAGAACACGATTTTATTAATCCGCTTGCAGAACATAATATTGCTTTTGCAATTGATTTATTAATGATTTATGTTTTACGAATAATTATCTTATTAAAAGAAACATTGATGTCAGAAGAAGAAATTAAATTAACATTAAATAAATTAAAAGAGAAAAAATAATTATGAATAAATGAAATGAAGTCAAATTAAATAATTTTACAGGTCCGTTAGATCTTTTATTACATTTAATAAAAGAAAAAAACATGGACATTATGAGTGTTGATTTAATAGAAATATCAAATCAATATTTAGACTTCATCAAATCAACAATTAATTTAAATATTGAGATTGCAAGTGAATATCTTGTTATGGCAGCATATTTGATTGAATTAAAATCTAAATTATTAATTCCTAAACAAGTTGTAGATATTGAAGATAATTATGAAGAAAATCACAATGAATTATTACAAAAATTAATTGAGTATCACAAAATTAAAGAGTCTATTAAATATTTTAAAGAAACTCAAGAAGAAACAACTAAATTAATTTCAAAAACTAAAACTTCAATTGAAATTGAAAAAATAGATGATTTAGATTTACCACTAGCAAAAATAGATTTCAATATTGATAGATTTGCAAAAATATTTTTAAAACTGTTAGATAAACAAAAACTAAAACAACCAGAAATTAAAACATTGACAACAGTTGAAGTATCGCCCGAAGAAATTGCGCATTCTATTAGGGAATATCTTGAGACAAAAAATAATGAACTTGTGGCTTTAGAAGATCTTATTTTTGCACAAAACTTTACATTGCAAATGTTGGTGGCAACGTTTTTGGCAATTTTGGATTTAGCAAGAAATGGTCATATAAATATTATTCAAGAAAATGAAAATATATTTGTAAAAAATATAAAATAATAAAAGGATACTTGTATGGATATAAATAAAAAAATTGCTTTAACTGAAGGTTTATTATTTTTAAGTGGAGATGCTGGAGCTAGTGTTTCTGATATAAAAACATTATTAGGAATGAAGTCTAGTTCTGAAGTCACAAAAATAATAAACAGTTTAATAAAAAAATATCAAAATGATAAATTTTCAGGATTAGATATACAAAATTTTGCTGGTGATAAATACCGTATGATTGTCAAAAAAGAAAATTATAATTATTATTTAAAATTAGAAAATGTAAAATTAGAAGCTAAATTATCTCCAGCATCTTTAGAGGTGCTTTCTATTATTGCTTATAAATCACCAATTTCTAAAGCCCAAATAGAAGATATTCGTGGTGTAAATTGCGATGGTGTTATTTATAAATTAAGACTTAGAAATTTAATTCATGAAATTGGTAGAAGTGAAGGTCCTGGTAGACCAATTTTATTTGGTGTAACAGATGAGTTTATGAAATATTTTAATATAAATAGTTTAGATGAATTACCAGCACTAAAAGAAATAAAAGAAGTAGATAATGAAGATAAAGATATTTTCGCAGCGAATCGAGATAAATAATAATGGAAGATAGATTACAAAAAATTATTGCCTCAAGAGGTTATTGCTCCCGTAGAAGGGCAGAGCAATTTATGCTTGAAGGAAGAGTTAAAGTTGATGGCAAAACAATTACTGAACTAGGATCTAAATTTTCAACAGATTGCAAAATAGAAATTAATGGAAAAATACTATTAGAAACTACAATTAAAAAATATTATATTTTTTACAAACCAAGATGTGTGGTAACAACAATGTTTGATCCAAAAAAAAGAAAAACTGTTGCAGATTTTTTTAAAAAAGAAAAAATTCGTTTGTTTCCAGTGGGGCGTTTAGACTATGATGTTTCAGGATTATTAATTATGACAAATGATGGTGATTTTGCAAATTATATCTCTCATCCAAGATATAATTTTAATAAGACTTATCAAGCTTTGTGCGATGGAGAAGTTAGTAAGCAACAAATCACTAATTTATTAAGTGGTGTAATTATTGAAGATAATTATAAAGCTAAAGCAAATGCAGCAAAAATCATCAGTTATGATTCAAAATTAAACCAATCACTTATCAGTTTAACAATTAACGAAGGACACAAACATCATGTTAAAAATATGTTAAAGTCTGCCTTTATTGAACTTATAAAATTAAAACGTACTAATATTGACATACTTGATTTAGGAAATTTAAAACCTGGTGAATTTAGAAGTATAACAAAGGAAGAATTAAGCAAATTGTTTGGTAAAATAAAGATACAAAACATAGGAGAAAAACAAAAATGAGAATAGCGCTTTTTGGTACAGTTGGTGCCGGAAAATCAACAATGTCTGAAATACTTTCAAAAAAGTTAAATGCTGAAATATTTCCAGAACCAGTAGATAATAATCCATACTTTGATGATTATTATAGAGATATGCCAAATTTTATATTTAAAATGCAAATATGAATGTTGACAGCAAGAAGTCGTCAATTAATTCACGCAATGGACATTAAAAATGTAATTTTTGATAGAACAATTTTAGAAGATCCAATTTTTGTGCAAGTTAATCATGATTTAAAAAGAATGAATGATATTGATTTTCAAACATATAATAATTTTTATAATGAAGTAGTTTTACCTTCACTACAAGAAAGAGCAAATTTTGATGTAGTTGTATATTTAAGATTATCTGCAGAAAAATCAATTGAAAGAATTGTTGAAAGAGGTCGTCCACAAGAAGTGGCCGCTGATCATTCATATTGAGAATTGTTAAATAAAAGATATGAAGATTTTTACCAAAAAAACAAAAACAAGTTTAATTTTTTAGTAATTGATGCAGAAAATGATAATTTAGAAAAAAAGGCAAGTGAAGTGATTGAACACTTAAAAAAATTGACTAAGTAAATGAAGATAGCGGTATTTGGTACGGTTGGTTCAGGTAAAACTACTATTTCACATTCTTTGTCTAAAAAATTAGGTTATCAACTTTTTTTAGAACCATATGACGAAAATCCTTATTGAAAGGATTATTATAAAGATATTAAAAAGTGAACATTTCATATGCAAACTTATATCTTAATGAACAAGTCTAAGTTTCTAATTCAATCAAAAAATACAAATAACATAATTTTTGACAGAATAATTTTAGAAGATCCAATTTTTGTTGAAGTTCAAAGAGAACTGGGATTAATTAGTAAAAGAGATCATGAAACTTATAAAAGTTTTTTTAATGACGTTATTAAGTTTGCATTAAAATTAACTCATAAATTAGATGTTGATTATATAGTTTATTTAAAAGTAACAACAGATAAAGCAATTGAACGTGTCAAGCAAAGAAATCGTCCAGAAGAACAAAATGTTGAAAGATTATATTGAGAAACATTAAATAAAAAATATGAAGAATGTTATGAATCATTAAAAGATAAATATAAATTTATTGTTATTGATGCAAACGAAGATGATATAGAATTAAAAGTAAATTCTATAATTTCACAATTAAAGGAATAAATTATGGGAAGAGCATTTGAAGTTAGAAAACAATCAATGGCCAAAACTGGGGCAGTGAAATCAGCTATTAATGGAAGGGCAGCAAAAGAAATTTATTTAGCTGCCAAACAGGGTGGATCAGTTGACCCCAATGCGAATTTAGCTTTGCGTGCAGCTATTGATAAAGCAAAAACTAAACAAGTTCCGAATGATACAATTCAAAGAGCACTTAAAAGAGCTCAAGGAAATGATCATGAAAACTATGTGTCAAATAGATACGAAGGTTATGGACCTAGTGGGTCAATGATTATTGTTGATTCATTAACATCAAACGTGAATAGAGCAATCTCAGAAATTAGAGATGTGTTTAATAAAAATGGCGGAAAATTAGCAACAGCAGGAGCTGTTAGTTATGCATTCCATGATTGTAGTGTTTTTGGATTTGATGAAATGAATGTAGAACAAACATTTGAATATTTATTTGAAGCAGAAGTTGAAATTAATGATGTTGTTGAAGAAGATGAAATGACAATAGTTTATGCACCATTTACTGCATTTAATGATGTAAAAAAAGCTTTAGATAAAAAAATTAAAAATTACAAAATTGCAGAAACTACAATGTTAGCTAATGAAGAAGTTATATTAGATGGTGAAAATAAAATTAAATTTGAAAAATTATGTGATAAATTAAATGAACTAGAAGATGTGCAAAATTTATATCACAATGTAAAAGAATAATAAAGATATATAATCAAAGTAAGGTGATATTATGGGAATACTTATTGAGATTATATTTTTTATTGATATTGCAATTTTCTTGTTTTATTTAAGTTTAAAAATAAGTATTACATTTATTTATGGTAGAGCACAAGTTCCTAGTATTAATAATGGTTCACTAACAGTGAGTGATAAAATTATTCAAGAAACTGGTGATGCAGCAATTAAGTATTTAAATTCTGATTTAACCTTTGAATATTCTAATGAATATTATTATTCATCAATTTATAATCATTTAAATAAAAAACAAAAAAAAATTATTGTTCCGCAATGAAAACAAGTTTCTGCAGGTTATGAGTTAGATTATGTATTGGCTTCAATTTGATTTAATGCTATGTTATTTAAAAAAAATAAAGCAATCAGATTTTGAAAATTAGTCACAACAACAATTCCTTCATTTTGCAGAAATTTATTTTTAATTAGTGCAGTCTTTATTGCTTCTTTATATTTATTAGATCATTATTCAAACAAAATGTTTTTAGCAAAACACCATATATTAATTGAAATAATTTTATTATTTTTATTGTTTATCTTTTTTATAATGTTTTTTATTTATTTATTTTGCATACTTTATGCCAACAACAAAAAAACAATTATTGAAAGTATGTATGAAAAAGACATGGCAGCATTCTTTAAAACTGAATTACGTGGCTATGTTGAAGATATTGTTGCTGCAAGAACTTATTCAGTTAATATTCCAAAAGTTGATTTTCAAATTATTAGATTAAATGTAAAAACAGAAAATGTAAAGTATTTTGGTCCTTTTGCAATGATATAAAAAAGATTAGGCTTTACCTAATCCTTTTTGTTCTCATTCTTTTAAGATGGCTTCTTTTCCACCAGGAACTTGCAATCTATCTTTATAAGTTTGGTATCTTTCTTTGCATTCTGCAATTTCTTGAATAGCATGTTTTTTATCGCCTCAACCATTTATAACAACTGATTTTTTTTGTAATTGTTTATATTGTAAGAAGAAATTTTCTACTTCATCTTTTAAATGTTGGGGAACATCACCTAGTTCATTAAAATCTTTAAATCTTGGATCATCTGCTAAAACACCAAATAGTTTTGTATCAATCTCACCAGCATCAATCATTTTAATAGTTCCTAAAACACGAACTCTAACTTTTACACCAGGAAAAGTAGGGTAGGTAATTAAAGAAATAACATCCAATGCATCACCATCTCAGTCAAGTGTTTCAGGTATAAAACCATATTCTCCTGGATAAAAGTTTGCTCCATACAACACTCTATCTAATGAAATTGACTTACTTACTTCATCATATTCATATTTATTTGAACTCCCTTTAGGAATTTCTACAATCATTTCCACAATTAATTCTTCATTATTTTTTGCCATGTTTCTCCTTAACACATTTCTTATATTATATAATATATTTAAATGTGGAAGTGGAACAATGATTTTTTTTCGTCTTAAAATAGAAAAAGCAGTAAATTATTTTAAACCTACAGTTTCTAAAATTTCAGACACAGGACTTTGCGTAGCTTTGTCTATTTTATTTTCGTTATTTAGCTTAATAACTAAATTAATCCCGTTTGAAGGTTTTTTAGTTATTGAAATAAATTGATTTATATATATTTATTTAATATTAAGAACAAACTTATTTTATACTTTGATTGGAGTTACAGCGGCCTCATGGTTACGATTAGCGTATTTTCCAGGATCAGAACCAATTGGAGTTTGTGTTTTATGGTTAGCAGATTTTGTTGAAATAATTTTAGTAGATATGCTGTTTTATATAATTTTAAAAAGTAAAGATAATAAAGAAAAAAAATTTGCCTTTTTAAAATTAAGAGCAAAGATTATGTTTTTTATTTTATTTGTAGTACCTTCAGCAATTTGTGCAAGCATAATGTGTATGTTTAATTACTTTATATTTTTAGATATTTATGGTGTTTCGGGTTTAAAACACTCATCTCATTTTTTTTGAATCTTAACTGGATTTATTATTTGTAAATACTATGTTAACTTACTAATTTTTTTAGCAACTCAACGAGCACTTAAATATCTTTAAAATCTAAATTATAATTTTTATAATTTAGATTTTTTTGTGTATAATAAAAATATTAGAGGGTAAACTAAAATGATTGAAGAAAAAGACATAAATCATATAATTGAAGGTCATTCTGAAACTGAAGAAAAAAAAGATCACTATCATGGAATTCACCATATTACAGCAAGCGGAACACATGATGATGTTACTGATGAAGATTTTTCAATTAAAAGAGCATATCAGTTTAGAAATAGAAGAGAGCTAATTTTTAAAATTGCTGCCTCTGGTGTTTTTTTAGCACTAGCGTTAATTTTTACATGACTTGATAGTTTACTAGAAGATTCTTTAGAGGCATTATTTGGTGGAATAAAAGTGCCAATTAGAATACTAGACTTTTTAGTATTAGTTCTTGCCTCACCAGTAATTGGGCCATTATTTGGTTGCATTATTGCATTTTTATTACCATGGATTCATGGAATGATAATAGATCCTGATCACTTTTGATTTCAAACAATGATTGATTCATTTGTATATCCAGTAATGATTTTTATAATATGATTCTTTTATTATGTAGTATTTAAAAATTCTAACTATCATAAGGAAACAAACAAACACATTGATTTTTTAAAAAGAATTTTTCCACAATTTTTTATAATTATTATTGGGACAATTTTATTTACACTGGGAACAGTAATTTCTATGTGGGCAATGAATGGATTTCAAGATTCCAAAGCACAAGATGGTTCATTAAATCAATTTCTTGATGGTAAAAATTGACACTTATTGGTATTGCTAGTCGCTGAATTTATTAGGTTTTCAATTTGTTCAATTGCAATATTTTTTATTGAACCAAAAACAAGAATTATAAATCACCACTTTGCTTACTAATTCCCTCTAAAATGTATATATAATAGTATTAGTTATATTACATTAGGGGAATTTTTTATGTCGCAACAAACAAGGATGGAACGTTTCAAAGAACTTCATAATGAAATTGCTAAGAAAAATGAACAACATCGTTTGAACGAAGAACAAAAAAATGCAATCTATAATATTAATGAAACATTAATTGCTGTAGATAAAAATTACTTTAATCCTAAAGTCTCTGCTTTTATAAAAAATTATGACATTGAAAGACCTTATTTAGATAAAGATAAAAGTTCTAATTTAATATCAGAAGAAATCAAATATGAATTAAGAAGATATTTCAAAGAACTTATTAATTTTGAAAAAAATAATCAAAATGAAAATTTATTTATAGAAGAAGAATCAACTAACAATCTTAATATTGATGATGAAAAGTTTGAAAATTTTTATAAAAACATTTTAAACACTGAAAAAGTATTTCAAGAACGTATAAATTCAATTTTAATTAGTCAAAGGGTTGTTGCAACAACTGATCTAGAACCAAATAAAATTGAGGCAATGCGTCAAAATGATGAACGAACAATTAACAAAATGATTGATGTAACAAATGAGGCAAATGAAAAAATTTATACTAAACTAAAACAAGATAGTAAAAAATTTGCTTCTAAAAAAATAAATATATTAATAATAACAATTGGTGTAATACTAATTGTTATGATGTTATTGTTTATGATAATGTTTTTAAAATAAGGGGAGTTTATGAATAAGATTGTAATTGCTGTTGATGGTACAGCTGGTAGTGGTAAAAGTTCAACTATGGAACACGTAGCTAAATTAATTAATTATGAAATAATTGATTCAGGAAAAATATATCGTGCTTTCACAAAATTTTGTGTAGATCAAAATACAAACTTTAATGACCAATTATCAATCTTAAATTCACTTTCTAAATTTGATTGCTATTTTCAAAACAATATTGTTTTTGTGAATGGCCAAAATTATAATGAATATCTTTTTGACAATGAAGTAATTTCAAATATAAACAAAATTACTCCTGTTCCACAAGTTAGAGAAAAATTAACAAATA
Organism: Spiroplasma endosymbiont of Crioceris asparagi; assembly: GCF_964020035.1. Taxonomy (NCBI): domain Bacteria; kingdom Bacillati; phylum Mycoplasmatota; class Mollicutes; order Entomoplasmatales; family Spiroplasmataceae; genus Spiroplasma; species Spiroplasma endosymbiont of Crioceris asparagi. The sequence continues at coordinate 497,763 of NZ_OZ026475.1, read as the reverse complement.
TTTTATCTAAATTAGCAACTAAGGGAATAATTATGATTGGTCGAGATATCACAAGCGTTGTTCTACCCAATGCAGATTTAAAATTTTATTTTGATACTAATTACAAAATAAGAGCTCAAAGAAGATATGAACAAAATAAAAAAAATAACATAGAACCAAATATTTTAGAAAATATTGAACAACAAATTTTTGATAGAGATGAATCTGATAAAAATAGAACAGTAGGACCATTAATTAAAACTAGTGACGCAATTTTAGTAGATACATCAATTAAATCTAAAGAAGAAATCATTAACGAAATCATTAACATAATTAAAGAAAAATCAGGTGAATAACAATGAGTAAGAAATCAATTGTTGCAATTGTTGGAAGACCAAATGTTGGTAAGTCAACATTGTTTAACAGAATAATTAAAGAAAGAAAAGCAATTGTGGATGATACTCCAGGAGTTACTAGAGATAGACTTTATGCAGTGGCAGAATGATTGAATAGAGAATTTATTTTAGTAGATACTGGTGGTATTACTTTACAAGAAACAGATTTTTCAAAAGAGATTCGCATGCAATCTGAAATTGCCATCGAAGAAGCTGATGCCATTATTTTTGTAATTGATTACAAACGTGGAATTGAAGAAGATGACAAACAAGTTGCAAAAATTCTTTACAAAACTAAAAAACCTATTATTTTAATTGTTAATAAATATGATAATAAAACTCAAATTGACGAAGCATATAATTTTATGACTTTAGGATTAGGAATGCCAATTATGATTTCTGCTGAACATGGAATTGGTGTTGGTGATTTATTAGACAAAACAATTGAAGTTATAAAAAAACCAGAAGTAACAGAATCAGAAAATGATTTTAGAGTGGCTATTGTTGGTAAACCAAATGTTGGTAAATCTAGTTTAGTTAATGCAATTTTAAATGAAAAAAGAATGATTGTTTCTAATGTTCCTGGAACAACAACTGATTCAGTGGATTCAAGTTTTGTATACAAAAACAATGAATACACACTTGTAGATACTGCTGGGATGCGTAAAAAAGGCCGTATTTTTGAAAACTTAGAAAAATATAGTTATTTGAGATCAATCTCAACAATTAACAAAGCAGATGTTGTGTTATTAGTAATTGATATTTCACAACCAGTAACTGATCATGACACTAATATTGGTGGGTTTGCATTCGAAGAAAAAAAACCAATTCTAATAATTGCAAATAAATGAGATTTAGTAGATAAAAATTCAACAACAATTCTTAAAAAAGAAGAAGAAATTAGAGCTTATTTTAAATATTTAAAATATGCAGAAATAATTTTTACAAGTGCTATTGAAAAACAAAGAGTACACAAAATTTTCGATTTAGTAGAAGGCATTAAAATTTCTTTGAAAAAAAGAGTTAGAACTAGCGTTCTTAATGAGATAATAAATAAAGCACAATTATTAAATCCTGCACCAAACCACAATGGAGGAAGATTAAAAATTCTTTATTCATCGCAGGTAGATGCATATATTCCGACATTCGTTTTATTTGTAAATGACGTTAACTATATGCATTTTTCTTACAAAAGATATATTGAAAATCAGATTAGAAATCAATTTGCCTTTAAGGGTGTGCCAATAAACATTATTGTTAGGGAAAGGACTTAAAAATGGATATTAAAAATTTTACAGTTATTGGAACTGGAGCATATGGAACAGTGTTAGCAAATGTTCTTTCAGATAATGGTCATAGTGTAACTATGTATGGAATAGTTCAAGAAGAAGTTGATGACATTATGTTAAATCATAGAAATAGTAAATTTTTTCAAGACTTACCAATTAATGAAAAAATTAAAGCTACTTCAAATTTAGATGCAGCTATTGAAAATGCAGAATATATAATATTATGTACACCATCAAAAGTAATTATTCCAACATTAAGAGAAATCGTTAAAAGGTTAGATAGAAAAGTATATATTATTAATACAACTAAAGGTTTTTGTGAAGAAACAAATGGTCTTTTAAGCAATGCGATTGTTGAAGAATTAAAAAATGAAAAAATGTTGAAAGACTACGTGGCAATATATGGACCATCAATTGCAAGCGAATGTATTGAAAGAAAACCAACTTGTTTAATGAGTTGTGCAAAAAAAATGGAAACAGCACAACATATTGCAGAACTATTTTCAAATGAGTATTTTAAAGTTACACCAACAACAAATATAATTGCGTGTGAAGTTTCAGCAGCAGCAAAAAACAGTTTAGCAATTATTTCTGGAATGGCAAGTGCAATGTTGAAATCTGATAACTCAGTTTCATCATTAGTTTCATTGGGTAACTTAGAAATTCTAGAGTTAGCAAAATATTTTGGAGCATCCGAAACTGAGTATATGAATCACTCAACAATAGGAGATCTTATATTGACAACAATGTCTCCTAAGTCAAGAAATTATTCATTAGGAGTTTCACTAGCAACAACTGATAATCCAAAAAAAGTTTTAGAAGAATCAAAAATGACTGCTGAAGGGGTTTTAACTTGCAAAATAATTCATGAGATTTTACAAAAAAGTGGCATCAAATCTAAATTATTTGCAAATTTATATGAAATTTTGTATAATTATAAACGTCCAAGCATAATGATTAATAAATTTTTTTAGGGCTTGGTAATGTATATAAATTAAAAATATAGGGCAAAGGAAAAATATGACAAAAAAAGAATTGGCTGAAAGATTGGCAATTGATTGTGGAACAACAAGAGCACAATCTGAAGAAATTATTAACGTAGTATTTGATGAAATCATCAAATCATTAGTTAAAGGTGAAGAAGTAGCAATCGCTGGTTTTGGAAAATTAGCAACAGCTGAAAGAGCTGCAAAAGTTGGAGTTAACCCTGCAACAGGAGCAAAAATTAATATTCCTGCAAAAAAAGTTACAAAATTCAAACCTTCTAAACAACTAAAAGAAGCTATTGCAAAATAATTTTTAAAATATTAAAACCACGCGAGTGGTTTTTTATTTTATAATAATAAAATAAAGCAAGGTAGGACATGATTAAATTAATAGAAAATAATTTATTAAATGAAAAAGAACTAGTTTTAAATTATTATTCAAAATTAGGCATGAATGAAAATCAACTAGTTATTACATTATTAATAATGAGTATGGTTAAAAAGAATTCTAAAATTTGCACTTCTAACGAGTTAGCAATGTTTATGAATATTTCAAAAGAACAAATTGATACTGAAATGGATGATTTGTTTACTAAAAAATTATTGGTTTTAGATGTAAAACATAAAGTTCTTTCGTTTGATCCAATGTTAAAAAGAATTCTTGCAATGATTGAAAATGAAACAGAAACATTTAAAAATGATAAAAATTTTGAATTTGTTGCTAATAAAATTGAAAAAAAATTATCATTTGAAGATATTGTTCAATTGAATTCTTTTGTAGAAGCTGGAATAAGTAAATCAAAAATTAATGAAATATTAATTACTAAAAAATTAACAAACCTAAATGAATTAATAAAAGAATTAGCCTCAATTACAAATCAAGAAAAAAAATCATTAACTTGATTTAATTGATTAGCAGACTAATTTTTTTAAAACATCTTTAATATTTAAACCTATATTGTCAAAATATATTAGTTCACATTCAGTTTCAAAAAAACTGTAAGGAACTTTTTTAGTTTTTAATCCTTCAATTTGTTTAACAGTTAATAAAAAACATTTATTTTGTTTGTGAAAATAAATTATAAAAAACCCAATTCCATGATTTTGGCTTACAAGTTTAATTTTATTTATTTGATGTTTCTTAATATTAGAAAGATTAAAATAATTTAATTCTGTTTCTTTTGCCTCAAATTCAACATACAAGCCATTGTACAAACCAACATAATCACAAAATTCATTTGCTTCCAAAACCCCAAAAACTTGTTGATTATTTTTTGAAATAATTTTTGTTGATGGATTAATTTTATAAATAAACGCAAAACCTTCTTCTTTTAATAAATAAATTGTGTTATTAATTAATGTTTCAAGAAACATTCCTTTATTTTTTATTATCATAATCACCTCATAAAATACATCGATTAGTTTTTAAAAAACATTTACTTAATAGTATAATTAAGTTAATAATAGGAGCTAACATGGGTAAATTTGCAAAACTAACATCTAAAGAAATATCTGAAAAAGAATTTGAAATTGAATATAAGGGATATAAAGTTGAAGAAGTTGATAGTTTCTTGGACACAATTGTAGAAGACTATGTTTGATTCAACGAACTTGAAAATGACAGAGATAAAGTAGTTAATAAATTAAAACAAAAAAATATTGAATTAGAAGATCAAAATATTAAATTAAAAGCACGTGTACAAGAACTAGAATCACTAAACAAAGAACGTGTTGAAAATCTAGATTCAAATCTTTATAGACGTCTTTCTAAATTAGAAAAACAACAAAACAATAATAATAAAGTTGAAGAAGACTAATATATAATATAGGTGAGTTAAATTTGAGCTAATCGCTGTATTTGAAAAATAATATAGAGGAAACTCCGCGCTTGCACTTTCTGCGATGAAAGTAGTGTTTGTGCCAAGGGATAAAGTAACCTTGGGTATTTTTAAATAACAACGTCTTAATTATCTAAGGGAAACTATGATAATGACATAAAGTGCCACAGAGACGAGTAGTGGGAAACCATGATATGGAACGGGTAAACTTCACAAGCAAGAAACTCAAATTTTGGTAGAGGAATTAGAAGAAGGAGAAATGAATCTTTCTTTTGAACCTTCGGGTAGATAAATGATTAGCACATGTACATGTACAAAACGCGGGTTATGATAATTTAACTCACTTTATTTTTTAAGGATTTATTGCATGGAACAATTCATAAACTTTTGCATTGAAAAAAATATTACTATTTCAACGTGTGAATCGTTTACGGGTGGTTTTTTAGCACACGAAATAACAAACATAAGTAATTCATCTAAAATTTTTAAAGGTGGCTTTGTTTGCTATAGTGACGAATTTAAAATTAATATTTTAAATGTTCCACAAAAAGTAATTAAAAAATATAGTTCAGTTAGTGAAGAATGTTTAACGGAAATGTTAAACAACACTCAAATACTTTTAAAAACAGATCTTGTTTTGGGGTTTACAGGTTTTGCGCCACCACTTGATGAAACAAACCCCAAATCTGGTTTAGTTTTTTATGGCATTAAATATAAAGATGAAATTAACATTTTTTCATTTACAACCAAAACTAACAGTTTACGGGAAGACTTTAAAAAAGAAGTTAAAGAAAAGGTTTTAAAAAAAGTTCATATTATATTAAATTTCTAACGTTGTTTATTACGGAGGAAATTATGAACTTAGAAAAAAACAAATCAAAAAAAATTGAAGAGGTAATTACAATGTCAAAAACAATATTTGATGATCCTGAATTAAATGAAATCATTAAAGAAATTGAAAAGTCTTTTGGTAAGGGATCAATTATGTCTCTTGGTGACAAGATTAATTCAAATATTGAAACTATTTCTACAGGAAGTTTACTTTTGAATAGAGCAATTGGTGTTAATGGCTATCCCAAAGGAAGAGTTACTGAAATTTATGGACCAGAAAGTAGTGGTAAAACTACACTAGCATTACATGCCATTGCAGAATCACAAAAAAATCATGGAGTAGCTGCTTTTATTGATGCAGAACATTCTTTAGATCCGGGTTATGCTAAAAAAATTGGTGTGGATATTGAAAACTTAATTGTTTCACAACCAGATTCTGGAGAACAAGCATTAGAAATTTTAGAAATGTTAGTTAAATCTAAAAAAGTAGATATTGTAATTGTGGATTCAGTTGCAGCATTAGTACCAAAAGCAGAACTTGATGGGGAAATGGGTGACCAACAAATTGGAGCTCAAGCAAGATTAATGTCTAAAGGGTTAAGAAAAATTAATGGAATTATTTCTAAAACTAATACTGTTGTTATTTTCATTAACCAATTAAGAGAAAAAGTAGGAATTATTTTTGGTAACCCAGAAATTACACCTGGTGGAAGGGCGTTACGATTTTATTCATCTTTAAGAATTGAAGTAAGAAAGGCAGAAACTATTTTAAAAGATAAAGAAGCTGTTGCAAGTAAAATTAAAGTAAAAGTTGTTAAAAACAAAGTTTCGCCACCATTTAAAATGTGTCAAATATTAATTACTTATAATAAGGGGATTGATAAATTATTAGAAATTATCGAGCTTGCAACCTTTGAAGGAATTATTGTAAAATCGGGTTCTTGATTTTCATACAATGATATAAAAATTGGTCAAGGAAAAGAAGCAGTTAGAGAATATCTTGAATCCCATAAAGAACTTATTGACGAAATTTATCAAAAATTAGAAAAGTAATATAAAATATATTGTGTTAGTAAAACTAACACACAGCCTTTTTATTAGAATATAGAGAGGTAACCGAATATGAGACCAAATATTAAATTAATTAATTTAATATCAAAAGAAACAATTTTATTAAGTTCATTTATTGTAATTTTCGCAATTGCAATTATTGTTTTTTTTGTGCTTATAGTTTTTATATTGCACTTTATAAAACTAAAAAAACCACCAAAAAAACAAGCAACACAAATTTATAAAAATATCATCAATTCAGCTAAAAATAAAGCAAAAGATATTATAAACGAAGCCGAAGAGCGTCGTAATTTTTTGTTAAATGAATTAAGTTATAATAAAAAAATAATTGAAGAAAATAAATTAATTGTTGAAAATGAAAAAAATAGATACAAACAACTTAATGCTGATTTAACAGAGGTTAGAAATAATCTTGAATCAGCAAAAATTTTATTAGATGAAGATAAGAAAAATTTAGTATCAACTTTAGAAAATTTAGCTAACATTTCAAAAACAGAAATAAAAGCACAACTAGAAAAACATATCTTAAGTCTTTATAAAGAAGAATTTAATGAAAAAATTAAAGTTTTAGAAGATACTAATAAAGCTGAATTAAATCATAAAGCAAGAAATTTAATTTTAGATGCTATGCAAGATGTTGCAGTTGATTCAACAGAGACATACAACTTAACATTTATGGATATAGATTCAGAAGATCTTAAGGGAAGAATTATTGGTAAAGAAGGAAGAAATATTAAGGCATTCCAACATTATGGGGGAGTTGATATTATTATCGATGACAGTACAACCAAAATTGGAATATCTTCTTTTAATCCAATAAGAAGAGAAGTTGCTCTAAGAACATTAAAAAAATTATTAAAATTAGGAAGACTTCAACCAGTATTAATTGAAGAAGAAATTCAACTTCAAAATAAATTTATTGAAGAAGAAATTTATGATATTGGTGAAAAAACAATTGCAAAACTAGACTTAGATAACGTAAGTAAACGTTTAACTTATTTATTAGGTAGATTACATTTTAGAACCAGTTATGGGCAAAATGTTTTAGTACATTCTATTGAAGTTGCACAATTATGCGGAAAAATTGCATTAGAGTTAGGTCTTGATCCTCGAATTGCTAAAAAAGCAGGGTTATTTCACGACATTGGTAAGGCTGTGGATTCTGAAAGTGAAATGACACACGTGCAAATAGGTGCTCAAGAATTAAAAAATGCTAATGAGTTAAGCATTATCATAAATGCTGTTGAAGCACATCATGGTGATGTTGAAAAACAAAGTCCATATGCAGAAATAGTAGTTATTGCTGATACATTATCAGCTGCTAGAACTGGTGCTAGAAACAATGACATTGGTAACTTTATTACTCGTATGCGAGAAGTTGAAGAAGAGTGTAAAAAAGTTAATGGTGTAATGAGAGTCTTCGCATTACAATCTGGTAGACAAATAAGAGTAATAGTTGATCCTAAAAAAGTAAGTGATTTAGAAATGAAAATTATTTCTGAAGAAATTAAAAATGTTGTTAAAAGAATTAATAAAACACCAGGAAAAATTGTTGTAACTATTATTAGAGAAAAAATTGAAATAGTAGAGATATAACATTAAAATTGCTATAATTTTAATAATGTAAGGAGAAATATAGTTATGGGATTTGGAGATTTTTTAGCCAAAAGAGTTCAAAAGTCAATTGAAAAAAATTTAAAGAAATCTGTTCTTAATGAAGAAAATATAAAAGAAACATTAAGAGAAATTAGACTTTCTCTTTTAGAAGCTGACGTTAACATTGATGTAGTTAAACAATTAATTAAAAACATTGAATCTAAAGCAATTGGAACAGCCATTGAAGAGGGTGTTAGAGCCGATCAACAAATGGTTAAAATTGTTCATGCAGAGTTAGTAAATATTTTAGGAGAACAAAAGAAACCTCTAAATATGTCTGCAAAACCAAGTACTTTTATGATGGTTGGTTTACAAGGGGCTGGGAAAACAACAACAGCTGCCAAACTTTCTCATTTTGTTAAAAAACAAAACAAAAAAGTTTTACTTGTAGCTCTAGATATTTATAGACCTGGAGCAATTGATCAATTGGTTGAAATAGCTAATAAAAATGGATTAGATGTTTTTGAAAAAGGGAAACAAGATCCAATTAAAACAGCAAAAGAAGCAATGGAATTTGCTAACACTAATAAATATGATGTTGTTATTTTAGATACTGCTGGTCGTTTACAAATTGATAAAAATTTAATGAATGAGTTAAACGAATTAAGAAAATTAACTTCACCATCAGAAATACTTTTAACAGTTGATGGAATGACTGGTCAAGACATTATTAATGTTACTCAAGAGTTTGATAAATTATTGAAACTAACAGGGGTAATTGTTACTAAACTTGATGGAGACACACGTGGTGGAGCAGCAATTTCCATTTCTTATATAACTAAATTACCAATTAAATTTATTGGTGAAGGTGAAAAAATTAGTGCCTTGTCAGAGTTTTATCCAAAACGTATGGCAGACCGTATTATGGGTCTTGGTGATGTTGAAACATTGTTTGAGAAAGCCTCAAGTGTTGTTGATAAAAGAACCATGGAAAAAACCATGAGAAGGATGATGACTGGTCAATTTGACTTAGAAGATTTAAGAAATCAATTAGAACAATTAACAAAAATGGGTTCTTTTGGTGGATTAATGAAGATGATTCCAGGAATGAACGGCAAAATAAATGAATCACAAATTGAAAAAGCACAAGAGAGATTTCGAGTGGCAAATATTTTAATGAATTCAATGACAATTAAGGAACGAAGAGAACCGAGATTATTGAAAGCTCTTAACCGTAAAAAAAGAATTATTAAAGGTTCAGGAAGAACAGAAAAAGAATTAAATGATTTAGTAAATCAATTTGATAAAGCAAAAAAACAAGTTTTGGAAATGACAAAACAAATGAAATCAGGAAGAATGCCAAATTTTGGAGGAGGCAATGGATTTAAATTTTAAATCCAAATAAAACATATGAAAAAAATATTAGTAGTATTAACAAATATTGATCACTATGGAAATAGTGATGTAAAAACAGGACTTTGATTAAGTGAAGCAACAGATTTTGTAGATATTATGCAAGGTGAAGACTTTTTAATAGACTATATTAGTCCAAAAGGGGGAAGAGTTCCTTTGGATCCAGTGGGAATGAGTTTTGCTACAGAAAGAGATTTGGAAATTTTAAATTCTAAAGATTTTCAAGAAAGAGCAATTCAAAATTCTTTAACACCATCAGATGTTAATCCAAAAGATTATGCTGCAATTTATTATACTGGTGGTCATGGTGTGATGTGAGACTTTGCAAAAAATGAAGCATTAGATAAATTAGCATTAGAAATTTATAAAAATGATGGATTTATTACTTCTGTATGTCATGGTGTAGCAGGACTTTTATGAATGAAAGATAAAAAAGGTAATTACTTTATTAAAGATAAAGAAATTACAGGATTTACTGATCAAGAAGAAATTTTGAGCAAAAAAGAAATGCTAGTACCATTTTCAAATGAAAAAGTTGGAAAAGAAAATGAAGCAAAATTTATTATTGAGTCACCATTTAAACCATTTGTTGTTAAAGATGACAGAATTATTACAGGTCAAAATCCGCAATCAGCAAAACTTGTTGCAGAATGATTATTAAATGAATTAACAAAAAATAATGACTAATGTCATTATTTTTTTATTCTTCAATTAATTCTAATTTAAAACACTTAACACCTCTAGCATTTTCACTAGTTATTAAGTTGTAACCTTTGCTGTTTAAATATTTTTTTATTTTTAATGGCAATATGTATAAATCATAACCAACTTGGTCTGTGTATTTTAATTTTCTAATATGAATTTGGGCAATCAAGTTATACAAAACTTCTAAATAAGTTAAGTTTAATTCATCTTCATCTTCATCTTGTAATTGTATACCATGAGTTTTTTTCATTTTGTCAAATTCAAAACCATATAAATCAAAACAAATCATATTAAAATAAGTCATTATATTTAGATTAGTTGAAATAGCTTCAAATGTTATTTTAATATCTTCTACAAAATCTTCAATGACTGCTGGCCTAGTTACATTCTTGTATTCTAAAATCGACAAATACTTTTTTTCATTTTTCATAAATAAACCTTCTTAAATATTTTGTTAAATATTTTAACAACTATTAATACATTATTAATTATAATATAAATAAACAAAAATAATTGAAGGTGTTAAATATGGAAATAATTAGCGATAAAAAAAGTTTTAATTGATTCCCTGGACACATGAACAAAACTTTAAAAAAAGTTGAGCAAATGTTAAAGTGAGTTGATTTGATTATTGAAGTTGTTGATGCAAGAGCACCATATTCAACTCAAAATCCAATGATTAAAAAAATTATCAAACAAAGTGATAAAAATAAATTAATGATATTTACAAAAAATGATTTAGCAGATGAAAGCGTTACTAGAAAATGAATTAGTGTGTTTGAAAAACAGGGTAATAAATGTTTTGTAATTAAAGATCATAAAAAACCAATTACTAAAGAGTTTATTAAATTAATTGAAAAGTTAACTGCTAAAAGTCGAAAAAAACAAGAAAAAAGGGGAATTGATAATCCTGAAATAAATGTCATGATTTTAGGAATTCCCAATGTAGGAAAATCAACTGTTATTTCTAGAGTTGTTAAAAATAAGAAAATTAAAATTGCTAATATGCCAGGAATTACAAAAGGATTACAAAGATTTGTTTTAACAGATAGCATTAATCTATACGATACTCCAGGTGTTTTGCCTTCAAAATTTGAAAGCGAACTAGTTGCCTTTAATTGTGCTGCTGTTAATGCAATTAATATTAATGTTGTTCCAAAAGAAAGATTGGCAGCAAGAATGATGCGATACATTTATGAAGTGTACCCAAACGTTATAGAAAATAGATATGATATTAAAAAACAATTACCAAGACCAATTAGCTATGAAGATGCCTTTAAATTATTTGAAGAAATTGCTAAACGTAAAAATATGTTTGTTTTTAATGATATGCCAAATGTGAATAAAGCAATTGATTTATTTATAAATGATTTAATTAATAATAAATTGCAGAAAATTTCTTATGAATCACCACTTAATATTGGTGAACCAACAGCTATTGAAGAAACATTAATCAATGATGGTGAAGAAATTGATCCTAATTCAACATCAGATTTTGAAAATGGTATTGAGTGATAATGAAATTGTGAGACTTTGATAATCAAATTCGTAATCAATATAATATTAAAATATTAAGTGGTAGTGATGAAGTTGGTCGGGGAGCAATGGCAGGACCAATTGTTGTTGCAAGCATTATAATGAAAGAAGACTTTTTTGATACACGCATTAAAGACTCAAAATTGTTGTCTGAGACTATGAGAGAATCACTATATGACTTAATTATAGAAAATTGTATTAGTTATAGTATTTGTGAATATGATGCTCAAAACGTCGATAAATTAAATCCTAAGCGAGCTAGTCAATTAGGAATGATAGATACAATTAAGAAGTTAAAGGTTAAACCAGAAATGTGTTTAGTTGATGCTGAAAAAATTGTTATTGATGGTTATGAAATTAATTCCATTATTAAAGGTGATTATAAAAGTTTTTCAATTGCTTGTGCTTCAATTATTGCAAAAGTATATCGAGATCGTATATTAACTAATTATGAACATAAATGACCAGGTTATGGTTTTAAAAATCATAAAGGGTATTGTACAAAATCTCATATTGAAGCAACAACAAAACTTGGTATTTTACCAGTTCATCGATTAAGTTATAAACCAATTAAGTTAATTAAGGAGAAAAATGTTTAATAAAAAAAATCCAGTTTATTTACAATGAAAAAATAATGAAATGTTGGATGAAGAAGTAAAAGCAATGTTAAATAAAGCATCAGATGAAGAATTGAATGCTGCTTTTAATATTGAACTTGAATTTGGAACAGCAGGTATTAGGGGAGTTCTTGGTGCGGGTCCTGGAAGATTTAATATTTACACAATTAAAAAAGTAACAATTTCATATGCAAAACTTTTACAAAGAAAATATCCAAACAATTTAGAAAGAGGTGTTGTTGTCGGTCACGATAATAGACATAACTCTGAAAGATTTGCAAAAGAAGTAGCAGAAATTTTGACTAGTTTTGGAATCAAAGCGTATTTATTTAAAAATAATGAAATGAAACCAACACCTGTAGTTTCATTTGCAGTTAAAGACCTTAATGCAATCGGAGGGATTGTGATTACAGCATCACATAATCCAGCCGAATATAATGGATATAAAATTTATGATGAATTTGGTTGTCAATTAATTGATGAAGACACTAAAGAAATTTCAGAAATTATGAATGAAATTATGAATATTTTAGATTGAAAATATAAAAAAAATGATGCCTTGATCGAAGTTGTTTCACAAACAACTATCAATAATTATTTAAAGATGATTGAAGGATTACAATTTTTTCCAAATCAAAAACGGGAAAACTTTAAATTAATTTATTCTGCTGTTAATGGAACAGGAACAGAGTTTGTACCTACAATTTTAAAAAAATCAGGATATGAAGTTATTGAAGTTGAAGAACATGCCTTTGCTGATGAAACATTTAAAAATGTTGTTAATCCAAACCCAGAATTTGATCCCGCTTGAAAAATACCATTAGAAAAATATGGTCAAGCATATAATGACGCAGCAATTATTATTATGACTGATCCTGATGCTGATCGTATTGGTTTAGCAATAAATCATAAAGGTAAATGAATTAGACTAGACGGTAATCAAACAGGACCATTGTTAATTAATTGAAAATTATCACAACTAAAATTAAATAATCGCATGCCCAAAAATCCAGCATTATATTCTAGTTTTGTAACAAGTGATTTGGGAGACCGAATTGCTAAAGAGGGTTATAAAGTTAATATTATTAAAACATTAACAGGTTTTAAATGAATGGGTTCTGAAATTTTAAAAGAAAAAGATCGTGGTTTAAATTTTGTATTTGCTTATGAAGAAAGTTATGGTTATGTGTTGAATGAATCAACTTTAGATAAAGATGGAATTCAAGCGGCAATTATGTTAAGTGAAATGGCATGATACTTCCATACTAATCACAACAAAACATTAATCGATGTTTTAAATGATTTATATAAAGAATATGGATTTTATGTAACTAAAACTTTAAACTTCAATTTTAAACCAGAAGAAATAAAATCAAAAATTGATCCAATTATGAATAAATTTAGAAATGGTAATTTAACTTCATTTGCCGGCTTTGAAATTGATATGATAGAAGATTATATTAATGGACTTTATAATATGCCAGGTCAAAATCTTTTAAAATTTTATTTTAAAGATAAAAGTTGATTTGCAATTAGACCATCAGGAACTGAACCAAAAATTAAAGTTTATTTTGTTTGTGTTGGTGACTCACAACAAGATGCTGAACTTAAATGTGAAAAAATGGTAAAAGAATTTAAAAAAGAAATTTAGTATAAAAAAAGTAAATAAATATAAGCTTAAAACTATTAAATAAATTAAAAAATAAAATACACTTATAAATGTTTGAAATATTTATTGTTTATTTTATTTTTTTTGTAAAATAAATTAATATAAAGGAGTTTATATGAATAAAGTATCAAAACAATCAATGATTATTGCAGCAAGTTCTTTAGCTTTTGCAATATTATTATTAATAGCATTTCTTGGAATTGGTTTAAAATTAAACTTACCAAATTTAAATACGTTTGTATTAGACAGAATTAATGATGAAGGTAAAATTATTGACACATTTAATACATCTTATTTATTAATTGTATTTGGAATTGTAATTGCATGATTATCAATCCCATTACCTTTAATTGGTTCTTATTTTAATAAAACAAAAAAATTTAATTTCATTTTAGTTGCTACAACTATTGTTTCATTAATATTTGTTTTAATAGGAGTACTTAATTTAATTACTAGAGATTATATGGTTCTTTTTAAAAACAATGCCACAAAACAAGATGCCAGATTAAATATAATAGAAACCTATAAATATATTTTTGGTTATTCTTCAAAAGAAGCAGAAGCGATATATGATGATTTTGTTAAACAAGCATGAATCACAATAAATAGCGTTATAGTAATTTTATTATCTGTAATTGGAGCTATCATTCCTCTATTTACAATAAATTATTTTGTAAAACACCCATTAAATGAAACTAACACAACAAATGATCAAAATTCAAATTCATCATCAAATACTATTGAATAAACAATAAAATAAAAAAAACTGCATTTGGCAGTTTTTTTATTTTATTAACAATGCTTTGTATACCAAAAATTGTTGATCTACTCCTGATTGATTAATCTCTGCTAATAATTGGGCTAAAGGAAGTGACATATACATCATGCCTTTAGTATTCACAAATTTATAAATAAACCCAGTTCTTAAATGGTCGTTTTGTTCAAACTGTTTTAAAAAATGATTTTCTTGATCATTAGGATTTCTTAATTTAAACTCAGGATTATTTTTTGTTAATTTTTCTAATAGTTTTAAAAATTCAGTTTCCATTTTTTCTCCTATTAGTTAATTTTACTTTATTTATATAAAAGCTTCTATAGTTTTATTTTCTTAACGATATATATGTTAGGGGGATTTATGAATAATGTAACAATAATGGGACAACTAATAGGTAGTCCAGAAATCATTTATGAAAATGACAAAAATGAAAATAAAAAACTATATAAATTAATATTAAAAGTACAAAGACCTTTTAAATCAAAAAATGGTAGTTATGAAAGTGATTATATTAATGTTAAAGCATGATCAAATACTTTAGGGTATGTTGATGATTATTATGAAGACTCATTAGTGTCAATTGAGGGAAGATTAATTTCTTTTGCTTCCCAAGATAAAACTAAATATCTTAATGAAGTATTTGCCAACAAAGTGGTTAATTATAATTAATGAATAAAATTCTTTTATATTTTGCCATTAAATATAATGGCGATTGAGATAAAATTTATAGTGCTTTAAAAGAAAAAGAACAAATCGCTAAAGAAGATTTAAATAGAGTTATTAATGATGTTAAATATCAATTTATTACTATTTTAGATAATGACTATCCAGAAGGATTTAAAGAAGTTTACAAACCACCATTTGTTTTATTTTATAAAGGTGATAAAAACATTTTAAAATTAGATAACAAAATTGCTTTAGTGAAAGATAAAGAAGTTAAAGCAGATGATGTTGTTTGTTTGTATAACAAAACAAAAAATATTTCTAATAAACAAATAATAATTAGTGATGATTTAAAAGCTGAAACAATTATCAACAATAAGGTAGCTATTTCAGAATTTTACAATAAGCGTGAATTAACAGATGAAAATTATCTACATCTTATTACAAGAACAATTGTTGGTTTAAATGATAAAGTATTTGTAGAAAATGACACAAGTATGTTTAATAAAAGTATTTGAGAATATGCTTTAGAAAAAAACAAATTAATAAATATTTCTTAAATTAATAACTTATCAACACCACTGCTAGTGGTGTTTTATTTTTTGCAAAATAATCTTATTAATTATTATTAAAATAATTCTAAAATAATATTCAAAGATCATTTTACTTTAGTCAATTAATTTCTTTATAAACTTTAAAGTTTACTTCAAAAATCATAATAAATGAGCAAATTTATTTTTCTTGAAAATGTTAAAAATTGAGTTACAATTATATAAACTTAATGGAGAATTAAAATTATGAAAAAATTATTATCAAGCCTTATGGCATTAGCATTAATATCAACTCCAATCATTACTACAATCTCATGCGGTAAAGATAAAACCAAAGATGATGGTAAAAAAGATAATTCATCAGATGATTCATATAGCAAACTAACAGATAATTTAAAAAATACTTATGATTCACTAGAATTCATGTCAAGAGTTATTTTAACTTCTAGACATGAAAATTTAAATATAAATTTAAATGAAACACTTTCTAGTTTATTAACACCTAAAATGACTGCAGAATTTTTCCCAAAAACATTTCAACATGATGGAAAAACTGTTTCATTTGCTAAAGTAAGTAACTATGCACAAAATTTAGCACCAATCTTTAATAAAATGGATCAAGATGGATATGGTGGGTCATATGCTAGTTACATTATGAAAATGTATAATGACAAATTTTATACAAATCCTGATGGAAAAGATGGGTTTTTAGATACTTTTAATCAAGATGCAACAGACAATAAAATAAATGGTGGAAAAGCACAGGGTTATTATGCTGGGTATTCAAAAGACATGACACTAGATCCAACAACAGCTGATATGTCATGAGGTATTCAAGATACTGGACCATTAACAAATTATTTGTTGAATAAAGGTTACATGGGAGATAGCGCTCAAAGTACATCAGCGAGTGGTGGACCAGCAACAAAAACTCCGGCTTATACAAATGGTAGTGGTTGACTTTACTACAATACTATAATTGCGAATAAAGGTGCATCTGGTTCTGATATTTCAAAAAAATTAAGAAATGATGATTATTGAAAAAATAAAGGTATTACATTAGACAAAATTGGAGATGTAAATAAAAAAAATCAATCAGGAGAAATAGGAGCTACAATAACTGATGATTTCTTTACAAAAGCACAAAAATTTGATACAGCAGGTGCAAAATTGTTTAACACAATTGGTAGTGTAAACGTTATTTCTAATGGAACAGAATTGACTAGTTTATTTAGTTCTATAAATAATAGTGAAGATGGATTAAAAAATCTAGTTTCAACTCTTGACTACTTATTTCCAATTTTTAAAGGTAATATTGGTAACATTTTTGCGCCCAATGCAAGAATGATAACTACAAAATTATCATATTGATTTTTAGATGCTTTAGAAACTACATTAGTTAAACAAGAAGAGTTTGAAGGTATTACAAAGGATTTAAAAAATGATTATAAATCTGGTTTGGCAGGAATAGTTCACCCAACAATGGAAGAATATTTTGCAGCAGATAATAAAAAAAGTGGAGTAAAAGGGCTACAAGAATTATTTTCTGTTGTTTCACAAGTTTTATCAGATGCAAAAAATAAAGAAATATTTTTAAATTCTTTAAAAGAAACTGATAAAACAAAAAATTCAATATTTAACAATATAAATGGAGAAGCTAAGGGCTATATTAAAGAATCAATTGCAAATGCTTTTGCAAATGAAGATAAATGAAATCAATTTTGAACAGGATTATCAGGAATTTTAAAATTTTTTATAACAGCATATGAAAAAGGTAATGATAGTGAAATATCAAAAACAATTCAAAAATTAGATCCTCAAAATAAAAATTCATTTACAAGTCTAGATCCTACAACTAAAGTGCAATTTATGAATGAAGTTCTTGGTTATAATAATGGAAAACCTTCTAAGGATTCATTAATTGAAAAGCTTTATAATGGATTTTCAGATATGTCTGGAATTGAGAAAAAATCACAAGACAATGCAATTTCAATATTATTAAATTCATTAACAAATCAAGTTAATAGTCAAATGCAAGAACCATTTGAAAATATTTTACAATACATTACAGAAGATGATTATTGAACTAAATCAAAAATTCATTTTACAAAAAATAATTCAAAAGATTCAGGAAATACACTAGAATTTGAAATTAATTACACTGGTAATGGTGATAGTACATCAATGGCTTCAAAAGTAACTAAAAATGATGGAGTTACTTCAAAAGAATTAGCAAAAAATAATTTCAATCCATATCAAACAGAAAAACCAGATATTAAAAATGATGCTCTAGATTCTGATAGAAAAACAGGGGTTATGGGTTTAAAAAATTTAGATGATTCTTTTGGTAAAACACCTGAAGAAAAATTAAAAAATTATGACGGACTAGGAAATATTGAAGATTATAAAAAAGTTAACTTTAAATATAATGTACAATGAAAAAATATTGGTACTTCAGAAAGACCTTATTGAATTATGACAAAATGTGATGCAACTAATGACAAAGGGCAAAGATTTTATAATATTTACTAATGGTAATCTATGTTTCTAATTTTCAAAAATAATTTAAAACAATTAATAAAACAATATATACAGTTTATCGTATATATTTTTTTGCTTTTGTTAATTTCTGTATTTACAACAATTTTAATTGTTACTTCAAGTTATTTGATTCAACAAAAAAATCAATTAAATGAAAGTAAGTTTAATTTTGAATATTCTTATAAAATGACTACCACATCATATACATCAAATGATACGCAAAACATATCACCTTGATATGCATTTAATACAAAATTAACAGACTCAAAAAATATCTCAAATAAAGAAACATTAACTATATCAAATGGTTTGGAAGATGCTAAATCGAACAACAATGCTATTTATTTTGATACAAAAAATTTTAAATGATTAAAAGATGAAAATACTAATGAAGAATATTTTGATAGTTCAATTTATAATGTTGGTGGATATTTAAATAAAGATTATTTTTTAAATACCGGTTTTGGAGATAGTGATCCAATTGTTTATATAGATTATCAACATAGAAGTGAAGAGGGCGATAGTTATTTTGATGAAAACTCTGGTCATAAATTATATGCTAGATTAAAAAGCAATAACCAAAAGTTACAAGATAGTGATTTTATAATTAATTGATCAAATGAAACTAAATTCAGTTATGTAAAAAATGGAAACTTTGGTTTAATATATAATTTTAATTTTGATTCTAAATATTTTCAAAAATCATTAATTGGTTTTTTATATAATAAATTTGATTTAAGAAACATAAAAGACTATCAATCAGCTTCAATGTTACAAAAAAATGTGATAGATCATATTTTTAATTACATGTTCTATTTAAATAATTCAAGTATTACAACACTTATTAAAAATAGATTTATTGATTCTATTGATTGAAACAAACCAGAAATTAATGATTTTTTTAATGACAATAACAATGTTTTTGGAAAAATAGTTTCATCAAATAATGAAGACACATATGTGTTGGGTTCAAAAGAAAATGGGGATTTCGCCAGCTTAAGAAATGGTGAAGAAAGTAAGAAATTTAATGATATTTACAATTCACTTGAAAAAAACGGTGTTTATTTAGTTAGAGATTTTGATGCCAGTTATAATTTTATGACAAAAGCTTCAGTTGATGCATCATGATCTTTTGGAAAAAAATTTATTACAAATGGCGATTTTTTTGAATCATATTACAATTTAGTTGGTGATTTATCAAACTTTAATTTAAGAGATATTCAACAAACTGTTATGTGAAATAGTTTGGGAGAGAAATTTCGATACATTTCAGCATATTCAGGAAATGGTGAAGAACAAGCAATTAAGTTTAATGAAAATGTAGGTTTACATATATATAAAAGCAAAAAACCTGAAGGTTTAGTTCAATATGGTGTTAATACATTTGTTTCTTCTGCAACTTATCCCGACATTTCTAATGACCATAAAAAACCATGAACTTTTGGTAATGAATATAATATTTTTCCAGATATAGATTATAAAGTTACATTTGATGCAACGGGGGTTGATTCATTTAACTCATATCCAACAATATATGATGATGATATAATTCCTGATCAAAATCGACAAGCAATATTCTATTTAAACAATGTTGATTTTAAAAATGCATTTTCTAATTCAATTAATCCAATTTATAAAGACAATACTAGTGGTAAAGCAAAATTGGTTGATAATGAAAAATTTCAAGATGTTTCAAGAATGTTTATGCAACACATTGGAAATAAAAAAAGTCAAATTAATGATATTAATATTTATAAATTGTATTTGGCTGATAATTTTATTTCATTAGATAAAATAAATTCGATTATTAATAATGAAAAATTTGATATTAAAAATATAGATGGCAATTTGTTAAAAGATTCTATAAAAAACAATGTTTCAATAGAAGACAAAAAAACTACAAAAACTATTTCAGCACGACAAAACTTATTTGGCTCATCAATTAGCGCTTATTTATTAATAAGTATAGTAACTGTTTTAATAATGACATTTGTTATTTTATTTGTAATGCTTAATATTGTTAAAAAAATTCTTGAGGGTCAAAAAAGACAAATTGGCTGTTTAAAATCATTGGGAATTTCTAACAAAGTATTATATGCAAATTTCTTATTATTTATGACAGTTCCATCATTGTTAATTGTTCCGATAGGTTGATTGGGCGGTGTTTTCTTACAAACAACAATATTAAACACGTTTGGAACATACTTTAATATTCAAGTAGAAACGATATTTAATATAAAAGTACTTTTATCAGAAATGTTGTTTTACTTTGTAATAATTATTTTAATTTCATTCTTGGTATCTAGACAAATAATTTCTTTACCGGCATTAAAATTATTTGAAACTAGTGTTGGAAAAAATACTTCATCAATTTCATCTAAATTAAATAGCCTTTTAAGAACAAAAAAACCATTATCAAAATTAAGAAATTCTTTATTCACAAGTTCGCTAAAAGAAATATCAATTCTTTTCACAATATTATTTGTAGCATCTTCGATTTTTACAATTTCATTTATTATTCCAACAACCGTTAATAATGTAAAAAAAGAATATTATGAAAATATTAAATTTAAAAATGATTACAATTACAAGAATGTTTATGAAAATGTGCCATTATCTAGAGTTGGTTATTTTGATTACAAAAATAAAGATGATGTTCAAGAAAATTCTACATTTGGTTATAAATTGTTTAAGGACAATAAAGATATTTTTAACACAACAGACAAAACAGATTTATTGAATAAATTTAATGAATTATTTTTTAACAATTTAACAACATTTAAAGGTGTTAATTTATCGGTAGGTTTAATGGATGATCTTGCTAAAGTTGATGGTAAGTCTGCTAGTGATAATAATTCAATAGCATATCAATTAGATAATTTTGCAACTACAATGTTACCAAAATTGTTAGGACAAGATTCAATATCAATTAAATCAATTCCAAAACCATTTAAAAATAAATATGAATATGCAATTGCATTAATTTCAGGAAACTTGATTAACTCAACAATTAAAGAAAAATGAGAACAAGATAACTATGGGGATTCATTTAAAAATTTCTTATTTTCTTTTTCTAATGTGCCTGTAAATCAAAATGAAAAAGATACAATTTATACAACTTCATCTGGAATGGCTTCAAGTGGCAAAAAAACTCTTGATACACAAATATTTGGTCTTCCAAAAAATGGGGCAACAAATGGTATTAACTTAAAACATTTTGCAAGTTTAAGTTCAACTGGTGATGAAATCCCTGTGCTTGCTTCTGAAAATTTTAGAGCTAAAGGATTTAAAAAGGGTGACAAGATAACAATTAAAGTACCTAATAATCTGGTTAAATTTAATTCAGATAAGTCTAGTTTAGAAACAACAATTTTAAATAATGATTCAAGAAGTTGACAGTATATAACTTCAGGAAAAGAAGAACAAGATAAAAATTATTTATTTTCAAATAAATTTAATCCTTCTAAAACAACTTATTTAGAAAGGGGCATTAATAAAATTGATAATGAAGATTCAGAATATACTAAAATGCAAGATGTATACTTGACTGTTCCTAAAAAATTATTAGAGGCTGATAAAACTTTTGCAAATAATTTTTATAAAACTGGAGTTGAGTATTTAGAATATCTTGGGGTTATCAAAAAAGATGATATAAAAGATTCTAAAAATGTTGATTATAAAACACTTTTTGATGACAACAAAAAAGCTGAAAATGTATTTATTGGAACAGATGATAATTCTGATAGTTACAAAATTAGAGCATATGATATTAGAAAATATGATAACACTGCAAAAAACTTTGCAAAATTATCATCTTTATCATTAGCATCAGGAACTAATTCATGATGAAACATAGCATTACAAAACAATTTGATTGTTACCGATACTTCAGTAAAAGAATCTCCGCAAAAACTTAAAATTATAGATTTTGAAAAAATTTATGATAAATCAAGATTAATTATGAAACAAGAAGATGCAAATAAAGTCTTGGGTTACTCCAATCCAGATGAAACTTATGCAAATGGTATTAATATTTGATCTAATGCAAAATTAAGTAATGAAACAGAAATTGTTGATCAAATAACTAGACAATTATTTACAACAACTTTAGGTAATAATGCCACTGAAAATATTAATGCTAATTTAAAACCTTTAATTAATAAAACAAATTACATTGAAATTGAAAAACAAGCATTTATTAATTTAGTACAAAGTGCATATTCTATTGGAATAATCTTTATTTTTGGAGCAATAATACTTTCATTAATCACAATCTATAATGTTGCAAAATTATTTATCGATAAATTTAGAACTTTTATTGGATTTATGCAAGTTCTTGGTTATACAAAAAGAGAAGTAAGTTATGTTGTATTGGGAATTCTGGCACCAACAGCAATAGTTGCTACAATAACCCCAATGATAATCCTTATTTTATTAATAACCGATGCATTACCAGCAGTGTTATTAAAAGTTGGTTTCTTAGTGCCATTAACAATTTCTTGGTGAATTATTCCTGCAATATTATTAATCTCATTTGCAATTTTCTTAATAACTTTTATTATGGTATTTAGATCATTGAAAAAAGTTCCATTACAAGAAATTATGGGAAATTAAAAAAATAAAAAAATTGTTGACTTGTCAACATTTTTTTATTACAATTTGAAAGAGTGATTAATATGAAGGAAAAAACAAACGAAGAAAAATTTGAAATGCTTAATAATATAATGCATGAATTTAGAAGTGTAATAAATAAATATTGAACACAAAAAATGGGTGAGATTGATATAAATTTAAACAAAGCTGATTTTTTCATTCTAAAATATATTGCAGAAAATAACTTTAAAGTTCCAGCCAAAAGTTTTACAACACAGTTTTATTTTGATAAAGCTTTAGTGTCGCGAACAGTTAAGTCATTAGAAAGCAAAGAACTTTTAGAATATAAAGAAGAAAATAATGTTAAATTTATTATTCTAACAAATCGTGGAAAAGTTTTATCGAAAAAAATTATTAAATTATTAAGTAATTGAGTTGCAATTTTAGATCACTTTGAAGATGACGAAATTGAAAATTTTATTAAATTTATCACTAAAATGACAAATGTCACAAACGAAATATTAAAAGAAAATAACGAAAAGGATAAACATTATGAATAATGAAAAACAAGTTAAATTTAAGAGTAAAAAAAAGGCATCATCTTTTTTTAAAATAATTTTTACGTATTTATCAAAAAGACCATTATTAACAACATTTTTATTTACTTTGGTAATCTTATCTGCACTATGTGGAATATTTTCACCAAAAATAATTCAAAATATTATGTTAATTTTGACAGCACCCACATCAAATAAAAATAATTCACCATTACCCCCAGAAGGTGTACCAGTTCAAAAAATGACAATTTTTTCAGATGATGGTATTAACTACTATACAAAATTATTCGGATTGAAAATGTTTTGACAAACTTGAATCTATTTACAATTAGGATTATTGATATTAATGGCAGTGTTTACTTTTTTATCAAACTTTGTTGCAGGTAGAATTGGAAGAAGTGTTGAAATTGAATTAAGAAACAACGCGTTAGAAAAATTAGTAAAACAAGATATCTCATATTATTCTGATAAAAAAATTGGGGAAATATTAACAAAAATTATTTCTGATACACAAATTATTGGAGAACAAACTCAACAAGTTCCTGTTACAGCAATTAATGCATTTGTAACATTCTTTGGATCATTGATTATGATGTTTACAATTGATGCAAAATTAACATGAGTTGTATTGGGAACAATGCTAGTAATAGTAGTTACATTAGGTTTAACATTTGGAGTTGCCAGAAAACTAGTAATGGCCGTTAGAAAAGAAATTACCAATATTAATGGTGATGTAACTGATAGAATTAGTACTATTAGATTAATTAAATCAAGTGGTACAGAAAAACAAGAAGTTGAACGTTTTAAAGATCAACATAAAGTTTATTTTAAAAAATCACAAACAATGATTTTAGTACAATCAATCATTATAACTGTTTTAATTGCGGGAATTACTTCAATTCAAATTTTAATTGTTATTTCTGCAGCTTTATTTTATAATAATGATCCTCAAACAATTGCAATTGTTTTACCAGCATTTATAAGTAGTCAGGGAACTATGATTGGGCCAATCATGCAATTAACTCGTTTAGTATTTGGAATAATTCAAGCGTCAACTAGTGCTGAACGTATTCAAGAAATAATTGGTTCTAAATCAAGAATGAATCCATTTTATGAAGAAGGTAAAGGTATTTACATTGATAAAATTGAAGGAGATATTATTTTAAAAGACTTAGAATTTAGATATCCAGAAAAACCAGAACAACTAATTTTACCAAAATTTAACTTTACATTTGAGCAAGGTAAATCATATGCTTTTGTTGGAGAAACAGGTAGTGGTAAATCAACAATTGCTAAATTATTATTAAGATTTTATGACCCATCAGCTGGTAGTGTAATAATCAATGGTGGAATTGATTTAAAAGATGTTAAATTATCAACATATTTAAAACATGTTGGTTATGTAGAACAAGAACCACAAATCTTATTTGGAACAGTTTTGGATAATATCAAATATGGTAATGGTGAAAAAACTGATGAAGAAGCTATTGAAGCTGCTAAAAAAGCAAACTTACATGAAATAATTAATTCTTGACCAGAAGGTTACAATACTATTCTTGGTGAACGTGGATTTATGTTAAGTGGTGGACAAAAACAAAGATTAGTTATTGCAAGAATGTTTTTAAAAGATCCACAATTATTAATCTTAGATGAAGCAACATCTGCACTTGATAACATCGTTGAAAAAGAAATTCAAAAAAATATTAATGAGTTAATGAAAGGTAGAACATCTGTTTCAATTGCTCATAGATTATCAACTATTAAAAATGTTGATCAAATAATTGTAATTTCAAAAAATGAAGGTATTGCTCAAATCGGAACGTTTAATGAATTAAAAGAAGTACCAGGTCACTTTAAAGATTTATATGAAGCTGGATTAATGAGCTAATAAAAAAATAGTTTAACAAGTAAGGGGAGTTAACAATGGAAAAGGTTATAGAAATTAAAAACTTATCTAAAAGTTTTGGTCAATCAAAAATTTTAGAAAATATTAGCATTGATATTGAATTTAAAGAACGTGTGGCTATTCTTGGTGGTAATGGGGCTGGTAAAACAACATTTGTGGAAATGATCGGACAAACTTCAAAACCAACAAGTGGTGAAATTAAAATTAATATAGATGGTAATTTAAAACAAGAAATTGGAATTCAATTTCAAGAAGGAATTTGACCAAAAGGTATTACTGCATATGACATAATTAAATTTTATAAAGCAGTTTTTCCAAACTTTAATGATGAAAGAGAAAAAGAACTAGAAGAAGTTTTTGAAATTGGAACATTTGCTAAAAGAAATTTAAATAGATTGTCTGGTGGTCAAAAACAAAGATTTAATGCAATGTTATCTGTTTTAAACAAACCAAAAGTTGTAATTCTTGATGAGCTAACAACTGGTTTAGATATGAGACTACAATTTAAAATTTTAAATTTTTTCAAACAAAGTACTATTAAAGATAATCAAACATTATTAATTGTTTCTCATAATCCCGAAGAAGTAGAACAACTATGTACAAGAGCAATTATTATTGGTGATAAAAAAATATTATTAGATAAATCTGTTGAAGATATTAAAAAAGAATATGGCTCAGTTAGAAAATTAATGGATAAGTATTTTGAAGAGGGGTTAATATAATATGAAAGAATTTAAGATAAAAGGTGGATGACCTGAATTTAAAGAATTATTTTTAGTAATAGGTAAATCATTTTTTAGAGAAGTGAGAGGACCATTGTTCTTATACTTTATGCCAATCTTCTTTATGATTTTATTCTATTACACAATGGGAAGTACTTATGATAAACAAGCTAAAGTTAGTTTATTATTTGCTTACACTTTAATTCCTGCATTAACAATTGTTACCTCACTTGCGCCTTCACTTGTTAATTGAAAAAATTCTATCTTTTTAAAAAGATTAGAAACTGCTGGATTAAGTAAAACAAAATTTTTATTAACATTATATTTATTTTACTTTTTGGCCGGTCTTAGTGGAATTGCTGTGCAATTAACCTTTGCATTAATGTTAGGGGGCAAACCATTTATAGATGCCTTAGGGCACATTAATGCGCTTAGCTTTATCTTGGGAATTGTATTAGTTGTTTTAATGTGTATTGCAATTTCTTCTTTCCTAGGAGGAATTAGCAGTAATGAAGGATCAATGCAAGGAATCGTAATGTTAATATACTTTATTAATTTATTCTTAGCAGGAATTATGTTACCTTTAAATATTGTGGAAACAACAAAAGTTATGCATATCGTGACATATTTAATTCCTTTAAAATATGCAGCAGGGGTTTATAATCACGCAATTAATGAAGATAGTTTTATAGTTCATGCAAACAATGGTAATGTTTTTACAGAGTTTAATGAACTATGACAACCAGCTGTTGGAGCATTAGCAATTATTGCGGCATTGTTTATTATTAATAAATTCACTTTTAAATGAAGTGCTAAAAAATAAAAAGTTGCAAAACTTTTTTTTATTTAAATGACTTTTTTTAATTAATAAACATTTATAATAGTTATATTAAAGGGGTAAAACATGAGAAAAGAAGATATAAACTCTAGTTTATTTTGATTTAGTCTTCACTACATGGTTAAAAATGATGCCGAATTAAAATATATTGTAAGTACTGAAAAAGAATTACTTTATAGGCTATATCCAATTGTTCATTATGGTTTATTTCAATATATGTTGTATCGTGGTATTTGTATATCAATTATTCAAAATGATGAATATATCGAATATTCAAATTATATTTTAGATAATTATGAAGATTTATATAATGCCTTTTATAAAGATTGCGAAGAAAAACCTCATAAAATTAAGTGAGCTAATACTGAAGAAAGAAAAAAATTAGAATTAATAATTACTAGAATTTTTTTCCCATACATTAATGAAAATTGTTTCCCGCAATTTTACATATGAAAAAATATTACAAGAGCTTATGTTGCTGAAATGGCATTGATAACTCAATGAGATGTTAATCATGCATTCGATGATGAGTTAAAAATATCAGAAGTTTTTCCAATGATTTATGCGATGAATTTAGTTAATAACTCATCTTTTTCAACTTTATATGGTAATGTGTTAGCAACACTAGATCAAAAAAAACTTTTACATGATTATTATTATGGAAGAGAATGAGCAGAAAAAGAAGTTAAGTATTTGAAAGACTATTTAGAAATTTTAGAAAATAAAGAAGAGTACAATTTGTTTTTAGCAAACTTCGAAAAATATCGTTGAAAAAATTATAAACAAGATGAAAGACGTAAAGCATTATTTCAACTATCAGTTTTCATTGCAATTAGAATGAAAGAAGATATCAAAGCAATCACAATGCTTAAAGATGGACAAGATGCTTTTGATATTTTAGAAGATTATTTACCAATGTTTATTTATGCTGACAAAACAAGAAATGAAAAATCTTTAATTACAAAAGATAAAGATACTTCATTTGTACTTTCTCCTTATAATAATATGAACTTTAATTCAATCATGTTAAATAAATATATTGATTCTAAAGGTTCATATCATATTGATGTTGATGAAAGAAAAATTACTTATTTAACGCAATCAGCATTGGCAGTATTTTCAAAAATAAAAATTATGTTATTGACTCATAAAACTTTTCCTGAATATATTGAAGAAAGATTTATCATTCCTAAAATTGATTATTGAACAAAGCATTTAGAGTTATTTAAAAAAGAAAAAAACAATAAATTTTCAAGAAGTATTAATTACACTGCTGTTAGCAAAACAAAGTTTATTATTTTAGAATCTGAAATAGATGAATTTATTTCTCTAAAACCAAATTCATTAGATGAAGTTTTAGAATCGAGGGCCTTTATAAAAATAAGTTATTTAATAAACATTTTAATTGGTTTAAATCATAAGTCTACTGAAGTGTTTGAAAGTTTAGATGAATTTATTAAGTATGTTTTAATTGTTTTTGGACCACATCCAATAAACTATACAGTGCAAACAAAAGAAAAGGTACAAAGCGTTTTAGAAGTTTATAAAAAAATTTGTGACATGTATGTTATGGCAAAGAAAAATAAAGAATATATAATTAATTGTGAGAAATATTTAGAATTAGCAACGCACTTATCTAAAAAAATAAATTGGAAAAAGAAGTAGATATAAAAAATAAGTTTTTAAAATCTGATTAATTTATTTTATTTAAACAAATTTATAATTATGTTATTATAAATTTGTTTTATGCCCACATAGCTCAGTAGGATAGAGCATGCGCCTTCTAAGCGTAGGGTCAGAAGTTCGAATCTTCTTGTGGGCGCCATTTAGAAACTAATGAGGTTAGCCTCATTTTTTTTTTTTTTTTAATTTAGGAAAGTTAAGTAATTTTACTTGACACCTATTAAAAATAAATATATAACTATATTTGTATAAATGAATAATTTATATTAATTATTAACGGAGGAATTAATGGTTAAACTAAGATTAAGAAGATCTGGTAAAAAGAAAGCTGCATTTTTTAGAATTGTTGCTACTGATTCAAGAGTTCAAAGAGATGGACAATACATTGAATTAGTTGGTACATACAATCCTATTAATGGAGACACAGAAATCAAAAAAGACATTGCTCTTAAATGATTACAAAATGGTGCACAACCAACTGATACTGTGCGTGTATTGCTTTCAAAAAATGGAGTTATGAAAGAACTACATGATTTAAAACAAACTGCTAAAAAAGGTACAGTTGCTAAAAAATCTACAGCTACTAAAAAACCAGCTACTAAAAAACCAGCTACTAAAAAAGCTGAACCCAAAAAAGCCGCAGCTAAAAGTTCAACTGCTACTAAAAAAGCACCAGTTGCTAAACCCGCTGCCAAACCAGCTACTAAAAAATAATAAGTATGAATAAATTAGATTTAGTTTCTATAGGTTTTTTTAAAGGAACCCACGGAATTAAAGGTGGCTTAGTTTTTGTAATTGATGAACAATATATTAATGTAATTGAAAATAATTTTGTTTTATTTGTAAAAAATGAAAACAAATTTGATTATTATATTGTTGAAAGAACTTATCAAAAAGGAATTAAATTTATTGTTGTATTAAAAGACAATGATTCAATTGGTAAAGTTCAAAATTTAATTAATAAAGAAGTTTTTATAAAAGCAAATCAAGTTATTAAATCACAATTTATAAATTATATTGGTTATAAAATACATGATGAAACCAAATCTGAAATCGGTTATGTAGATGATTTTATTAAGAATTCTGCATATATAACACTAAGGGCAAACCTTGATTCAAGAGTTTTATGAATTCCATGTGTTGATGAATTTGTTTCAAGTATTGATGATAAAAATAAAATTATCAATGTTAAAGACATTAAAGGATTAATATAATGAAAATTTCAATTCTTACACTATTTCCAAACATCATAGATTCTTACACTTCAAATTCAATTTTTAAAAAAGCAATTGAAGCTAAAAAAATTGAAGTTGAAATTATAGATATTAGAAAGTTTACAAACCTAAAACACAATCAAGTTGATGAATATCAAATTGGTGGCGGTGATGGTATGTTGATGATGATTGATCCAGTTGTTAAAGCAATTGAGAGTGTAAAAACAAAAGATTCATTAGTTGTATTAACATCACCACAAGGTAAAACTTGAAACAATAAAATTGCCTTTGAATGAAGTCAGAAATATAATCACATTATTATTATTTGTGGTCACTATGAAGGTATTGATGCAAGAATTAAACATTATATTGATTTAGAAATATCAATTGGTGATTATGTTATTACTGGTGGCGAACTAGCTAGTTTGATTATCAGTGATACATTAATTCGCTTTGTTGATGGTGTTATTCGAAAAGGTTCAGTTATTAATGATTCATTTGAAGATGATCTATTAGATTATGATGCTTTTACAAAACCAATTGAATATAATGGTTATAAAGTGCCAGATGTATTGTTATCAGGACATCATAAAAATATTGAAGACTTTCGAAGAAAAAGTCGATTGGAAAATACTTTTAATAAAAGAGTTGATTTATTAGAAAAAGCTAATTTATCAAAAGAAGATCTTGAATTTATTCAAGAATTAAAACAGAAAGGAAAATAATATGAATTATTCAGAAATTATTAAAGACGTTAAAGAATTTCAATTAAGAAATGATCTTCCGCAATTTTCAGCCGGAGATACAATAAAAGTTAACGTAAAAATTAAAGAAGACAAAAAATACCGTATTCAAACATTTGAGGGTGTTGTTATCAAAACCCAAGGTAGCGGTATTACATTTTCAGTTGTAGTTAGAAAAAACTCAAATGGTGTATTTGTTGAAAGAACACTACCATTACACTCACCAATTATTGATTCAATCGAAGTTGTAAAGAGGGGTAAAGTAAGAAGAGCGAGAATTTATTACATTAGAGGTCTTTCAGGAAAATCTGCACGTATTAAAGAAAAATTAAATCACCACAGAATTAATACAAATACTTCAGAAAATAAAAAAGAAAAAAACAATGAAAATGTTAAATCAGTAACAGCTGCTAAAAAATTAGCTGCTCACCAAAGAAAAAAAGCAAGAGACTTTGCTAAAGTTCAAGAGCAAGTTAAAAAAGCACAATTGGTAAACCAAGCAAAAGAAAAGGCTAGATTAGATTCAGCAAAACCTAAAAAAGCTAAAAAACCTAAAACAACTAAAAAAACTGTAACAAAAAAAGTTGTTAAAAAAGAAACTGCAAAACCAGTAGCTAAAAAAGAAACTGCAAAACCAGCAGCTAAAAAAGAAGCCGCTAAAAAAACAGTAGCTAAAAAAGAAACTGCAAAACCAGCAGCTAAAAAAGAAGCCGCTAAAAAACCAGTAGCTAAAAAAGAAACTGCAAAACCAGCAGCAAAAAAAGAAACTGCAAAACCAGCAGCTAAAAAAGAAGCCGCTAAAAAACCAGTAGCTAAAAAAGAAACTGCAAAACCAGCAGCAAAAAAAGAAACTGCAAAACCAGCAGCTAAAAAAGAAGCCGCTAAAAAACCAGTAGCTAAAAAAGAAACTGCAAAACCAGCAGCTAAAAAAGCAACTAAAAAATAAAAAGTAGGGTGCAGGCCCTTTTTTATTTATAATAATTGTATTAGGTAAACTTATGGCAAAAAATTATTATGAAGAAATATTAGAAGAAATTGAAGAATTAATTAGTGAAGCAAAATTTGATGAAGCTTTAGATCTTTTAAATGTTGAATTAAAAATGCCTTATATTCCAAAAGACATTGAAGTAAAAATGATGAAACTTTTTAAAGAAGTAGCAATTTTAAAACAGGAAAAAATTTCTCAAGAATTGAAATCAAATTGAAGTTTAGAAAAAGTAAATAAAATAATTAATGATCAAAAAAAAGTAGATTTGCATGTAATTGCTTTTTCTAAGTTAAGAGATTTTAATGCAAAAAAAATTTTAGATTCTTTAATAACTTATTTAAAAAATTATAATAATCCAGATGAAGCAAAAACATTTTTATTTTTAGTTTTAGCAGAACAAGAATTAGATCATGTATTTGAATTTAAAAAAGCAAATACCACATTTAAATTAAACCCTAAAAATATTGACATTAATAAATACAATGAAAAAAATAAAATAGTTAAAAAACTTATTGAAGAAGCATTGCAACATAAAGAACCAGTTTTAGCTAGTTTATCGCTGCAATTATTTAATCAATTTACATTTTGTTTATTTCCCGAAGAAATTGATGAAGCCGATGCTTCTAATATTGCATTTAAAGTTATTAAAGAATGTGCAAAAATGATGAATATTGATTTATTAACTTATAATATGAATATAAAAGTTAATGAAGATAAACAAAGATATTTTGATAAATTATTTGAAGAAATGGGAATAACAAACTAACATGAAATTTGTAGACATAGCTAAATTTACGATAAAAGCAGGAAATGGTGGAAATGGAGCCGTTTCTTTTAGACGTGAATTGTATGTTCCAAATGGTGGCCCCAATGGTGGTGATGGTGGTAAGGGCGGAGATATAATCTTTATCGCTAACGAAGGAAAAACATCATTGCTTGATTTAAAAGAAAGAAAAGTCTATGAAGCCGAACATGGTGAAAATGGCGCTAATAAAAATATGCATGGAGCTTTTGGAAAAAACTTAGTAATCGAAATTCCTGTTGGAACAATTTTATATGATGTAAAAACTAATAAAGTTTTAGCTGACTTTACAAAAGACGGTCAAAGAGAGACTATTGCAAAAGGTGGTAAAGGCGGTAGAGGTAATGCTCGTTTTGCCACTTCAAGAAACAAAGCACCAACTATTTTTGAAAATGGGGATTTAGGTCAAAAATATGACATTAAAGCAGAACTAAAAGTTGTGGCAGATGTTGGTTTTGTTGGGCTACCAAATGCTGGTAAATCAACAATGCTAAGATCTATTTCTAATTCTAGACCAGTAATTGCTGATTATCCATTTACAACCATTAATCCTCAATTGGGTGTTTCAATTGATAATCAAGGTAGAACATTTGTGGTAGCTGATTTACCGGGTTTAATTGAAGGGGCTAGTCAAGGAAAGGGTTTGGGTATTCAATTTTTACGTCATGTAGAAAGATGTAGAATCATTTGTCATATTATTGATATGACTGGTAATTATGGCACTGAAGATGTTGTTAAGAATTATGAAATTATTCGTAAAGAATTAGAATCATATAAATTAGATCTAACCCGTTTACCAGAAATTATTGTTGCTAATAAAGTTGATAGTGAATATGCTAGTGAAAACTTAAAAATATTTAAATCTAAATTTAAGAAAACAAAAATTATTGAAACTTCGGGATTAAAAAAAATTAATCTTGATAAATTATTACTTGCAATTGGTGATGCATTAGAGGTTTACAAAAATAATATTTCATTAGAAAAAAATCCCATTGAAGAATATAAAGAATATAAATTTTTTGATAGTGCAAATGATATCAAAGTAATGAATCTTGGTAATGGAAAATGAGAAATTTCGGGAGAAACAATTTATAATATTTTTCATAAAACCCCAATTTCAACATATGACAATTTATTATTATTTAATGAAAAAATAAAAAATACAGGAGCATATGAAATTTTAAGAAAAAAAGGTGCTAAAAAAGGTGATATTGTTAAGATATTTGATACTGAATTAGAATGGATGGATTAGAATAATAATTGGAGTAAAAATGGAAAAAAATTTAGAAAAATACTTAGACTATTTAGTTGAATGAATTAAAGAAGAAGTACACAAAGCAAAAGCAGATGGTGTTATTGTTGGAATAAGTGGTGGAATTGATTCTGCAGTTGTTTCATTACTTGCTAAAAAAGCATTTCCTAATAACTATTTAACAGTTTGAATGCCATGTAATTCATCACAAATGGATTATGATTGTGTAGAAGAATTGATAAATAATAATCAATTAGTTAATGTCACTGTGGATCTAGGAACAACATATAAAGAGTTAGAGTTAAATTTGATAAAAACAAAAGTTAATTTGGATAAATTAGCTTTAGCTAATTCAAGAGCCCGTCTAAGAATGACAACTTTGTATGCACTAGGCCAATCTAAAAAATATTTAGTCTTAGGTACAGATAATCTCGATGAATGACATATTGGTTATTTCACAAAATTTGGTGATGGTGGTGTAGACTTGCTACCGATTTCAGGACTGCTAAAACGTGAAGTTAAAAAAGCGGGAGAAATTTTAGGAGTACCAAAATCAATTATTGAAAGAAAACCAACGGCTGGTTTATGAGAAAATCAAACTGATGAATCTGAAATTGGTTTTTCATATGATGTTATTGATGATTATTTAGATAATAAAGAAGTAGTTAAAGAAGCTAAAATTAGAATTGAACAATTACATAACGTTTCAGAACACAAACGTATTGGTGCACCAAAACCAAAAAGATTTAAGGAGTAAAATGACAGAAAAACAAGCAGAAGTAATAAGTAATTATTTAGATAATGAATTAACATTAGAAGAAATGGATGGAATTTTCGGGGAACTAGTTTCTAATATTTGTCTTTATTTAGCAACCACAATGTTTGGTTTAGAAATTCATGCAATTTTTACAGAAGGAAAAGAATCAAAAACAGATTTAGATGTAATTGTAAGCAAAGCTAAAAATACAATTAAAATTAACAAAGAAGACATTAAAGAAAATTTAGATACAATATTTGCTGATGAAGAAAAAACAGAAACATTTGCTATTAGTTGTATTGAATCAGGAGTTTATGAAATTGAACTTCCTGAAAAATTATTATCATTTTTAAAACAAAACGACATTGAAGTGGATGATTTTAATATTGAAATGATTATTTCATTCAAAAATGAGTTTTATGATTTCTTTATGAATGAAGTTGATATTGAAGAATGAAAAAATGAAATTGTTGAAACTATAATTAGAAATTGGGAATAAACTCAATTTTTTTATTTTTTGTAATATTTACTTTAAAAAAAGATATAATAAATATGTATATTGGGCGATATGCATATAAATAATTAACAGGCAAATAAAAAAATAGGTGGCAATATGTTACTGGCAAAAAATTTCATTATTATGGATTTTACAATTTCAACATGAGTGTTTTTATTGATTTTCATGATAGTAGCTTTTTCTGCACTAATCTTTTATTTTGTGTTTTTATTTAAAACACAAAAATCAATTATGTTTGATAAACAAGAAATCAACATTAAAGATTTTAAAAGATTAGAGGAATTCAATAATAAAAGAAATGATTTAGAAAAAGAAATTTCTAAAGTTAAAAAAATTATTGCAAACTAATAAATTTTAATTTGCCTTTCGTGATGAGGGCTTATGAAAATACTTAATAATATTTTAAGGGATAAAAATCAGCAACCCCAAAGTGATGTTGCTTCTTTTAGTTTTAATCAACAAGGTTTACTGCCAACTGATCAACAACAAGTTATTCAACAACCAATTGTACAACAACCTATCGCACAACAACCAGTTTTTAACTCACTTGCATACCAAAATAATTTAGTTCAAAATTTACAAAAAAATAAATATTATTATAAACCAAGAAACCAACGTACCACTAAATCAAGAGAACAAAAAATTCAAGCTGGATATGAACAAAAAGATTTAGATTTTTATATTGAGCAACAACCAAAACAATTAATAGAAAAAGAATTGCCTGTGAAAAATATTTCTAAATCTTTATTTGAAGAATATGATTATGTCCCTGAATATAATAACTTTAATAATTTTAGTAATTTTAAAGGCTTTGATGCAAAACCTCAAAATCCTCAAAATGAATATGGTTTTAATGTAAATAATATTCAAATACAAAATCAACAATTTTATAATCAACAACAAGAATACATTGAACCACAAGATTTTAATGAATTTGATGGCGCATACCAAAAAATTGAAAAAAAAGATTATATTAATATTGAAATTCCTTTACAAATTGGTCGAGAAATACGAGCAGAAAAAATGCGCTTATTTTTATGACTTGTAGTTGGATCAGTTGGATTAATCTTTAGTGCATTAATGTTGGTTGGTTATTATCGAACATGACAACAAGGTGAAATTTGATTAGGCTTTAAAAAAGCAGATGTAGTTTATCCTGTATTTACAATTCCTTTAACCATCATATCAATTGGAGTTATTCTAATGTCGTTGTTTGACTTTTCCTTTTTATTTGCCAATGTAAGAAAATATCAAATTGGAATCTTTAGTGGAAATGAAACAATTCCTTATTTCATTACTAAAAATTATCGTGCCTTCATTAAAAGAGAAGTTTATGTAACATGATTGGCGTTTTCTATTTATTTTATAGGATCAATAATTTTAATGATTTTATATG
This sequence comes from Spiroplasma endosymbiont of Crioceris asparagi, assembly GCF_964020035.1. Classification (NCBI taxonomy): domain Bacteria; kingdom Bacillati; phylum Mycoplasmatota; class Mollicutes; order Entomoplasmatales; family Spiroplasmataceae; genus Spiroplasma; species Spiroplasma endosymbiont of Crioceris asparagi. The sequence continues at coordinate 461,340 of NZ_OZ026475.1, read as the reverse complement.
GTATGCAAAGCAGATATGAAGCTGGAAGTGATGTTTACTTTTTCTTTTGAAAATTAGGAAGCTTAAAATCATTTTCAACTGAAATAGCAATTAATATTGCAATATTAATTGGTACACTAGTCGGACACGTTGGAAATATTGTATGAACAAAAATGAGAAAAAATAATATTATTTCTTATTATGGTTATGAAATTTTACCTTCAGAAGAAATTAGATATATTAAAAAAAGAACAAACAGAATTTGTTTAATTACATGATTAATAATTATTGCAGTGTTATTGTTTATAATTGTAATTCCTTGATTATTATTAAGAAGAAAAAGAGGGTTACCATTTAATCCAATCGGAAGAAATTAACTAAAAGTTTAATAATAAAAAAATTAGCAGTTGAGTATTGACATTGCTAATTTTTTTATTATTATTAAATTAGCAATTACAAGTCGTGATTGCTAAAAGGAGATAATTATGGATTTTACAAGAACAGATACAATGAATGATCCAAATATATTGGAAAAATATACTAGAAATTTATCTAAGGTTGCCAAAGAAGGTAAACTTGATCCCGTTATTGGAAGAGAAGATGAAATTACTAGAGTAATTAGAATTCTTTCTCGTAAAACTAAAAATAATCCTGTTCTTATTGGAGAACCTGGAGTTGGTAAAACTGCTGTTGTTGAAGGACTTGCTCAAAGAATAAATAAAGGTGATGTCCCAGATTCTTTAAAAAATAAAATAATTTTAGAACTTGATATGGGTCTTTTAATGGCTGGAGCAAGTTTTTTGGGTGAATATGAAGGTCGATTAAAAGGAATTTTAAATGCTATTGAAAAACAAAATGGTGAAATTATTTTATTTATTGATGAACTTCACCTAATTGTTGGAGCTGGTAAAACAGGTACTGGTGGGGGAATGGATGTTTCTAATCTATTAAAACCCCAATTAGCTAGAGGTGAAATTAAAGTTATTGGTTCCACAACATTAAATGAATATCGTGAATACATTGAAAAAGATTCTGCATTAGAAAGAAGATTTCAAAGAGTTTTAGTGCAAGAACCAAGTGTGGAAGAAACTATTTCTATTCTTCGTGGTATTAAAGAAAGATATGAAAATTTTCACAAAGTTAAAATTACTGATAATGCAATTGTGTTAGCTGCCAACTTATCAGATAGATATATATCTGATCGTTTCTTACCAGATAAGGCAATTGATTTAATTGATGAAGCTAGTGCGACTATAAAGGCAGAATTATCTACAGTTCCAAGTGATTTGGATAAAATTAATCGTAAAGTGATGCAATTAGAAATTGAAAAATCTGCATTGCAAAATGAAAAAGATGAAAAATCAAAAGAACGATTAAAAGAAAACATTAAAGAATTAACAAAATTAAAAGTTACTCAAGAAACATTAAGTAAACAATGGGAAGCTGAAAAAAAATTACACAATGAAATTACCAAGCTACGTTCAACAATTGATTCTTTAAAAACAGAATTTGATTTATGCCAAACATCAGGTAATTATACAAGAGCTGGAGAGATTCAATATTCTTTATTACCAACACTTGAAAAAAAATTATCACAACTAGAAGAAAAAAATAAAACAAATTTAATTTCTGAACAAGTTAATGAACATGAGATAACAGCGATTGTTTCTAAATGAACAGGAATTCCTTTAGAAAATTTATTAGAGTCAGAGAAGAATAAACTTTTAAATTTGGAATCTAATATGAAAAGAACAATAAAAGGTCAAGATGAGGCCTTAAAAGCAATCACAAACGCCATTTTAAGAAGTAGAAGTAGAATAAAAGATCCTAAAAAACCAATTGGAAGTTTTTTATTCTTAGGAAGTACTGGTGTTGGTAAAACAGAAGTTGCCAAAACATTAGCAAGATTATTGTTTAATAGTGAGAAAAAAATGATTCGTATTGATATGAGTGAGTTTATGGAAAAACACTCAGTTTCAAAATTAATCGGTTCACCTCCAGGATATGTTGGTTATAATTCCGGAGGTCGTTTAACTGAGGCTGTGAGAAGAAATCCATATTCAATTATTCTTTTTGATGAAATTGAAAAAGCACATCGAGATGTTCTAAATATTTTATTACAAGTTTTAGATGATGGAATGATTACCGATTCTATGGGAAGAACTATAGATTTTAAAAACACAATTATTATAATGACTTCAAACATAGCTTCAGATTATTTAATTTCTACTCCTCCAGAAATGATTAATGATGAAATTATTCAAAAAAATTTATTGAGTTCATTAACACCAGAATTTTTAAATAGAATTGATAATATTGTTACTTTTAATTCATTATCAAAACCTGTTGTAAAACAAATTATTGAAAATTTATTAGAAGAATTATCAAAACGTGTGGAAAAAGAATTAGATATCACTCTTAAATTTTCAAACAAAGTAGTAGATAAAATTTTAAAAAGCGCATATGATTCACAATTTGGTGCAAGACCAATTAAAAGATATATTGAAAAAAATATTGAAACAGTTTTAGCTCACGCAATTGTTTCAAATGAAATTGAAGAAAGCAGAACTTACTTAATAGATGTAAATGAAGAAAAATTTGTTATCGGTAAAGCAAAAAGTTTAAATTAGCAATTGACAATTTAAAGTGCTAAATATAATATAATAAGGAGGTGCTTCAATGTTAACCGATAGACAAAATTCAATATTAAAAGTTATAGTTGATGATTATATTAGAACAGCAACACCAGTTGGATCTAAAAGAATAATGACATTATTAGATTTTCAAATATCTTCTGCAACAATAAGAAATGAATCTGTCATTTTAGAAGAAAAGGGGTTTTTAGAAAAACAACATTCTTCTTCAGGGAGAGTTCCATCTACAATTGGTTATCGATATTATGTTGATAATTTAATGGGGAACATAAATATTGATAGTATTAAAACAGAAATTGAGAAAATTTTTAATAAACGAGGGAATAATGTTTCAACCATTATTGATCAAAGTTGCAAAATAATTTGCGAAATGACAAACCTAGCAACTGTGTTTGTTTCAAGTGATGCTAATTCAAATGTCTATTTGAATAGAATTGAACTTGTTCCTTTAGATAAAGAAACTTCAACAATAATTTGTATACTATCAGATGGACAAGTAAAAAATAAAGTATTTAAAATTGAAAATGAAGTATCAATTGAAGATTTTAAAACTGCAATCAAAATTTTTAATGAACGTTTAGTGAATACAAAAATTGAAGAAATTGAACAAAAAATTTCTTTATTAAAACCTTTGTTAGATCATGAAATTAAAAAAGTAGATTTAGTTTTAAAAAACATTTTTGATGGATTGTTTACTAATTCATTTACACAAAAAAATACAAGTGGCTTGAAATATCTTTTAGATAACCCTGAATTTAATAACCCTGAAAAAATTAAACAAATGCTTGAAGTTCTAGAAAATATTTCACCATTTCAATGGTTTGATAAAACCGGTTCAGAACAACATCAAAAATCAAATATTCTTATCGGTCAAAAAGATGGCTTAAAATATGACGATATTGCAATGGTTGGTAAAAAAATTAATTCTCCTAAATTGGGTAAAGTTGGAGATTTAATATTGGTTGGACCAAAAAGACTTCAATACAATGTTGCTTTAGAAGTTTTAGAGTGATTAAAAAATAAAATAAATAACGAATTTGATAATGGGGTGTAGCATGGCAAAAAATAATAAAAATATAAATGATGAAAAAAAGCAAGATGAATTAAAAGAAAATCAGAAGCAAGAACAACATCAAACAAATGATAATCAACAAAAAGTTAATAATCAAAATGAACAAAATGTAGATTCTAAAAATGAACAAGAAACTAAAGTGATTTCTGATAAAGATATTATTAAAAAACTTGAACAAGAAGTTAAAGAATTAAATGAAAAAATTTTACTTGAAATTGCAGATAAAAGTAATTCAGTGAAAATGTTTAAAAAAGAAATTGAAAGCAGTAAAAAGTATGGTGGTCGTTTCCTTGCTGGAGATTTATTGCCAGCAATTGGAATGTTGAAGCAAGTAATTGCATCATCACCAGATAGTCCAGAGATCAAAAATTATTTAATTGGTTTTGAAATGATTGTTAAGCAAATTGAAGATGCTCTAGAACGTAATGGTATAAGTCAAATTATCGTTAAAGTTGGAGACAAATTCGATGCTAACTTTCATGAAGCTGTAGAACAAGTTGAAAGTCCTAAAATGGAATCTGGTCAAATTGTGGAAATCACAGCAAATGGATATAAAATACATGATAAAGTTATAAAACACGCAATGGTTAAGGTTGCAAGATAAGGAGAAAAATTATGGGAAAAGAAAAAATATTAGGTATTGATTTAGGTACAACAAATTCATGTGTTGCCATCATTGAAGGTGGACAACCATTAGTTTTAGAAAATCCAGAGGGATTAAGAACAACTGCTTCAGTTGTTGCAATTAAAAATGGAGATATAATTGTTGGTGGTGCTGCAAAAAGACAATCAGTTACTAATTTAAATACAGCCATTTCAATAAAAAGATTAATGGGGACTACTAAAAAAGTTAAATTAGAAAACAAAGATTACACACCAGAACAAATTTCTGCTGAAATTTTAAGATACGTTAAAAAATTTGCTGAAGAAAAAACTGGTTCAAAAATTAAGAAAGCAGTTATTACAGTTCCTGCATACTTTAACGATGCTCAAAGAAAAGCAACAAGAGATGCTGGTAAAATTGCTGGATTAGAAGTTGAAAGAATTATTAATGAACCAACTGCAGCTGCATTAGCTTATGGAATTGATAAAAAAAATCAAGAATTAAAAGTATTAGTTTATGACTTGGGTGGAGGAACATTTGACGTTTCTGTACTTGAATTAGTAGACGGAACTTTTGAAGTATTATCAACATCAGGAGATAACAAATTAGGTGGAGATGATTTTGATCAAAAAATCATTGACTTTATTATCGATGAAATTAAAAAAGAATCAGGGCTAGATTTATCAAATGATAAAATGGCATTACAAAGATTCAAAGATGAAGCTGAAAAAGCAAAAATTAATTTATCATCACAATTAGAAACAGAAATTCATTTACCATTTATTGCAATGAATGCAAATGGACCTGTTAACTTTTCAACAAAATTAACTAGAACAAAATTTGATGCAATGACTAAAGATTTAGTTGAAAGAACAAAAAAACCAGTTCTTGATGCATTGAAAGAAGCAAAATTATCAGCTGATAAACTTGATCAAGTTTTATTAGTTGGAGGTTCAACTAGAATTCCAAGTGTACAAAACTTAGTTAAATCACTATGTGGTAAAGAACCAAACAAAACTATTAATCCAGATGAAGTTGTTGCTATGGGTGCAGCTATTCAAGGTGGTGTATTAGCTGGTGATGTAACAGATGTACTTTTATTAGATGTAACACCATTAACTTTAGGAATTGAAACAATGGGTGGAATTATGACACCATTAATCAAAAGAAACACAACTATTCCAACAGAAAAATCACAAATATTTTCAACTGCTGTTGATAATCAACCTGCTGTTGATATTAATATTTTACAAGGTGAAAGACCAATGGCTGCTGACAATAAATCACTTGGGCAATTTCAACTAAGTGGAATTAAACCAGCACCTAAAGGTACTCCACAAATTGAAGTAACATTTAAAATTGATGCAAACGGTATAGTATCAGTTTCTGCAAAAGATAAAGCAACTAATGAAGAAAAATCAATTACAATATCAAATTCAGGAAGTTTATCTGATGCCGATATTGAAAAAATGATTAAAGAAGCAGAAGAAAATGCTGAAAAAGATGCTGTTAAGAAAAAAAATATTGAAACAAAAAATAAAGCTGAAAGCTATTTAAACATTATTGAATCAGCAATCAATGATCCAAATGCGAATGCAAGCGAAGAACAAAAAGCACAAATTAAAGCATTATCAGATGAAATAAATGATTTAATTCAAAAAGAAAACTATAGTGCATTAGAAGCTAAAATGAATGAATTAGAAGAAATGATGAAAATGGCTTCTCAAATGGCAGCAAGTCAAGCGGGAAATAATACCACTGACGAAAATAAAACTGATGAAAACTCATCAGATAATGACAACAAAAATTAAGTAAGTAAGGAATATTAAAATGTCTGACAATAAACAAAAAAGAGATTATTATGAGGTATTAGGCATTTCAAAAAATGCTGATAAAGATGAAATCAAAAAAGCATTTAGAAGCTTGGCTAAAAAATACCACCCAGATATAAACAAAGCTCCAGATGCTGAAGAAAAGTTTAAAGAAGTTTCAGAAGCTGCTGAAGTATTGCTAGATCCACAAAAAAAAGCTATGTATGATCAATATGGACATGCTGGTTTAAATCAACAAGCCGGTGGGTTTGAAGGTTTTGGGGGATTTCAAGATTTCTTTAGTAATGCTGCTGGTGGCGGAGATTTCTTTTCTGATATATTCGGTTCTATGTTTGGTGGTGGCCATTCAAGAAGAAATGCAAGCGAAACAAGTGGTGCCAAAGACATTTTAATTAAAATAACACTTTCTTTAAAAGAACTTATTAGTGGGTGCACTAAAGTTTTAAAAACTAAAATTGATGTTGTTTGTAAAGATTGTTCAGGAGTTGGTGCGCCAAATCCTAATGATGTGAAAACATGTTCTAATTGTAATGGTGCAGGTACTGTTTATGTTACTCAACAAATGGGACCAATGCAATTTAGAAGTCAAGAAGTTTGTCATAAATGTTCTGGTAAAGGAAAAGTATTTATTCACATTTGTAAAAAATGTTCTGGTAAAGGAATTAATAAACAAGAACAAGAAATTGATTTAAAAATTCCTCAAGGAGTTATTCCTGGACAACAAATTCAATTTAGAGAACTTGGTAATTATGCCGCAAATGGTCGAAGAGGAAATATTTATGCAGATATTGATGTTCAATTGCCAGTTAAAGTGAAATTATTAAGAAATTATGATCTTGAATTACAATTTGATGTTAGTTATTTAGAAGCTATTACTGGTTGTGAAAAAACATTTAATTTTTTAGGTCAAAATTTAAATGTTAAAATTCCTCAAGGAGTTGTTAACGGTGAAGTAATAGTTTTAAAAAATCAAGGATTGTACAAAGGAACAAGTAGTTTTTCAAAAAGAACAAATTTAAACATTGTTGTAAACATTGTGGTTCCCAAACATTTATCTAAAACTGAAAAAAAACTTATTGATGAATTAAATAAAGAAAGTAATTTTTCACCAAAAAACGATGTTTTTTAAAAACATCTTTTGTTATTTAAAAGGATATTAAAATGAAAAAAGTTATTGTTGGGCTTAGTGGTGGAGTTGATTCTGCTGTTGCCGCACATTTATTAATAAAACGGGGCTATCAAGTAGAAGCTCTTTTTATGCGTAATTGAGATAGTGGTATTAATAATGATTTTTTAGGTAATAAAAATGAATCAGAAATATGTCCTCAAGAAGTTGATTACAATGATGCAAAAGAAGTTGCTGAAAAACTAGGCATTAAGTTACACAGAGTTGATTTTATAAAAGAATATTGAGATTATGTTTTTAAATACTTTATTGATGAATATAAAAAAGGGAGAACTCCTAACCCAGATATTTTGTGCAATAAATATATTAAATTTAATATGTTTTTAAATTATGCGGTTAAAGAATTAAATGCTGATTATATTGCAACTGGGCATTATGCAGGTGTTAAGTTTAATAAAATTACAAAAAATTTTGAGTTATTAAAAGGCAAAGATAATTCTAAAGATCAATCATATTTTTTATCTGAACTAAATCAAGAAAAACTTTCAAAAACTTTATTTCCATTATATGAATATGAAAAAGCAGAAATAAGAAAAATAGCTAAAGACAATTCTTTGCATATTTTTGAAAAAAAAGATTCGACAGGAATTTGTTTTATTGGTGAAAGACAATTTACAGAATTTTTACAAAATTATATTTCTAATCAACCTGGTGATATTGTTGATATAAAAACTAACAAAGTTATTGGCCAACATATTGGGGCAATGTATTATACAATTGGACAAAGAAAAGGTTTAAATCTTGGTGGTCAAAAAGAACCTTATTATGTGTGCGGAAAAGATATTGAAAAGAAAATTATTTTTGTTTGCCCTTTATCTGATGGTCGTTTTTTAAATAGCGATAAATGTGAAGTTGAAGATTTTAATTGAATTGTAGATCATAAAAAATATGCTAATAATAAATTTGAATGTACTGCCAAATTTAGATATCGTCAAGCTGATATTAAAGTAACTGTGGAAATGGTTGATGAGAATAACTTAAAAGTATTTATGGATACTCCAATTAGAGCAGTTACACCCGGCCAAGAGTGTGTACTTTATTTAAATGAAATTTGTCTTGGTGGGGGAAAAATAAAATAATTAAAGTATAATATTTAGGAGAAGGTAAATTATCATGGGAATGAGTACAATTATTATCCTTGGACTAGTTGTTGTTGTTGCAATATTTATTATTGTTACTTCAATAACAGGTAGAGGAGCTCAAAAAAAAGAACAAGAAAAAAGAAAAAAAGTTGTTAGAGAAGAAATTAAATTTTGATTAAATTCCAACAGAAATTTAAAAAATGTTATTGTTCAATATGACACTGTTTATGCACGAAAAGGTGCTGAATATAAATATCGTGATGTGTTTGACGTTATTGTTTCTATTTATGAAGCTAAGACAAATTTATTTAGAGAAAAAATTGCTCTTGAAATTGAAGGTATTACTACCAAACAAGATAAAAAAACTTATACTACAAAATGAATTGTTAATAAACAATTAGATACTGAAGAAACTGAAAAAAGAGTTGCTATTGCTGAGAAGAAAATTAAGTTATCTAAAGCAGAAAGAAAAGCTTTAAAAATAGAAGAAAAAGCTCGTTTAAAAAAATTAAAAATTGATGAAAAAAATTTAAATGCGCAACAGAGAGAAAAATCGCTTGAGCTTAAAAAATCAAATTATATAGATAAATCAGTAAAATCTGATGGTGACAAATGAGTTCCTAGAAAATAGGAATTTTTTTATTTAAAGATTATAATAATTGTATGAAAAATTATGTAAGCAAAGAAACTTTTAAAAATTATTTAGGAAATTGTCCCAAGGTTGCTTGAGCACTTTCTAATATTCAAAATTTTAAAAAAGCTGCAGAGTTACAAAAAAACAAAAAATACATTTTTAAAATTGATAAAAATGTAGAAGAAGAAGATAGTTTTAATAATTCAAGAGCATTTAATAATCTTGAATATTATTTATACTTATTAGAAAAGAATGAATTATCTTTAGAAGAATTTGAAAACAAAAAAAAGTTTATGTCAATTTTTTCAGATGATGGTTTAATAGATGATCAATTTGCTGGTTCTTCAATTGAAGATGGTAATCTTGTGGGTGAACTTGCGAGACAATTGTTTATTAAAAAAAACTTAATTCAAAACCAAAAAAACAATGAAGAAAAAAGATGCGAAAGTTTAGAACTTATATCAAATATGAATGATGCAATGGCAAAAACAAAAGCATATTTAAATGATGAAAATGTTCGATATCTTTTTGAACCAGCATTCATTGCTATGAATGGCAATCTAAGAACTAGATGTGACATCTTAGTTAATAATGGAAATAATCATGTTGAAATTGTTGAAGTTAAAGCAACAACATCTATTAAACAAGAACACTTTTTAGATTTGTATTACCAAAAGAAAATTTTAGAAATGTGTGGATTTATTGTTGATCAAGTTTCTCTATGCATTATTAGTAAAATGTATTGAAAAGGTGCAATAGTTGATAATGATATTGAAATTGAAAAATATAAATATGAAGATTTTGAAAATGAATTAGAAGAATTAATTGATTCTGAACTTGAATATAATGGTATTGACGATGACATTGACATTGACAAATTACTAGTAATTTATTCAACATATGAAAAAAGTAAAAGTTCTAAAAATATTATTGAAATTTTAAATAATATTGACACATTAATGGACTTTGAAACTTATGTTGAAAACATATCTCAATATTTAGACAACCCAATTCTAAATAGTGAAACATGTAATAAAATTGCAATTAATTCACAAATTGATAAAAAAACTTGAGTCGGAATGTCAGAAGAAAAATATTGCCATCATGTTTTAGAATGATTTGATGATAAAAAACTTAATGTTTTTGATTTAGGTTTTAGAAATAAATCATTGAGTGCTGAAATCAAAATTAAATACGGAAAAATTTATTTAGATGATTTTGATATTGACAAATTAATAGCACAAGATAATAAATTTGATGTACAAAAACCAAAATTTCAAATGCAAGTAATTAAAAGATGGCTTGAAAACAAACCGTTTTCTATTTTTAATCCTAAATCAATTTCTGATATTAAGAATATGATTTATAAATGATATTCAAAATATCCAATTTATATGTATGATTTTGAAACTTCAATATGAGCAATTCCTAAATTTAATAAATCAAAATCTTATCAACAGATTCCATTTCAATATTCACTTGATATAATTTGTGAAAAGAATTGATCACATGATTCTAAAATTGTACATACACAATTTTTAGCTAAAGAACGAAAAGATCCTCGAGAAATGTTAATTAAACAAATGATTAAAGATATGTTTTTAAAAGGTCCAGGAATTTATGTTGCATATAATTATTCATTCGAAAAAAGTGTTATTAAATCATTGATTGCAGCATATCCCAAATATGAAAAACCATTAGCTTTCATTTATAACAACACAATAGATTTAATGAATTTCTTTTCAATGGCTTCAAAAAATTTAATGAATACATCTAAGGAATCAACATGAATATATCATCCAAATTTTAAAAAATCTTATTCAATTAAATATACTCAACCAGCACTTTACCCAGAATTGTCATATGATGATTTGTATATTAACAAAGGAACAAAGGCAAGTGAATCATTTAGAATGTATATTGATGAATTTACTTCACAAGAAGAATGGGATGAATCAATTTATAATAATATGCTTAAATATTGTAATAGAGATACAATGGCGATGATTGTGCTTTTAGAAGCCATTTTAAAATCACTAGAAAAATTTGAGAAAGAAGGATACACACATAATGTTTAATATTATTTTTTGCGGAACACTTGATATATCAAGAGACATTTTAAAAACTTTATTTGAAAATAAACATTACAACATACTTGGTGTAATTACTCAAACCGACAAAGAACAAGGCAGGGGTCAAAAAATTAGTCAAAATAGTGTGAAAAAATTTTGTATAGAAAATAATATCAAATGTTTTCAGCCTACAAAAATGAAAGAAATCTATGACGAAGTACTAAATTTAAAACCAGATTTTTTAATTACTTGTGCTTATGGAAAAATTTTGCCAGAATCATTTTTAAATATTTTTAAAAACAGCATTAATTTTCATGCAAGTTTACTTCCAAAATATCGTGGTGGTAGTCCAGTTCAAAAAGCGATTGCAAATGGTGAAAAAGAAACTGGAATTTCACTTATGAAAATGATTAAACAAATGGATGCAGGAGAAGTGTATTTCCAAAAATCTATTTTGATTGAATTGCATGATAATGCTCAAGATATTTTTGCAAAACTTTCTAAAATTTCTTGTGATATAGTTGGTAAGGAATTAATTCAAGTTTTAAATGGAGAGTTAAAGGGAAAACCTCAAGATGAAAGCAAAGTTACATTTGCATATAATCTAAAAAATGAAGATGAAAAAATTGATTGAAATAAAACAAGTTTAGAAATTCATAATTTTATTAGATCTTTAGCAATTAAACCCGGAGCATTTTCAATTTTAAATAATGCAAGAATTAAAATTTTAGCTTCAGATTTGCCAAGTGAACAACAATCATTTAAAAAACTTGATTTAAAAGTAGGTACAATATTTGATATTAATAAACTAGGAATGTTTGTAAAAACTATTGATGGTGCAATAATTATTAAATTAATTCAAAAAGAATCAAAAAATATTACAGAAACAAAAGCATTAAAAAACAACCCTCAATTTCTAAATAAAATTTTTAATGTATAATTATAATAATTGTTAAGGAGAAAATATGTCTGCAAATGATTTAAAACCAGGAGTAACTTTTATATACGATAATAATTTGTTTGTAGTTTTAGAAAGTTCATTTTCTAAAACCGGAAGACAACAAGGAAAAGTATCTGCAAAAGTAAAAAATTTAAGAACTGGCGCTAGGGTTGAATTAACCTTTACTGGTGGTGAAAAAGTTCAAAAAGCTTTAATTGAAAAAGTTGATATGCAATATCTTTATAATGATGGAGAAAATTGCATTTTAATGAATGTTGATTCATATGAACAAGTTGAAATACCTGTAAAAACATTAGAATGAGAATTGAAATTTATAAATGATGGAACAATGGTTAAAATGTCACAATTTAATAATGAATTGCTTGGAATAACAATTCCTGATAAAGTGGAATTAATTGTTTCAGAAACTGAACCAGCTGTTAAGGGAGATACAACTTCTGGAGCACAAAAAAAAGCAGTACTAGAAACAGGTCATAAATTAAACGTGCCATTATTTATTAAAGATGGTGAAAAAATTGTTGTAAGTACTAATGATGGCAAGTATGTTGGAAGAGCATAATTAAGGAGTTTAGATGTATTTAGAATATTTAGAAAATGATAAAGGAAATGTTCAAATTTCTCAAAATGTCATTAAACAAATGATTGATAGAGAGTTAGTAAAAGAATTTAAACAAGTGTATCAAAACTTTGATGTTGGTGTATTTATTGAATCAAATAAAGATATTCGTGTTTTTATTAAATACTTTTATGATGCAGAAAATCCTAAAAGCATAATTATAAATGAAGAAAAGATTATAAATTTATTAGAAGATATTTTTAGAAATTTAACAAGAAGATCTCCACAAAACATTTGCATTGCATATTTAAGAAAATAAGCATTATTGCTTATTTTTTTAAATGTAATAAAATATATATTAATAAATAAGGTTTCTCATGGTTGACGCAATTACAAAATATAAAAATAAAACAATTTCATTTACCACAAAAGAAAAAAGGTTAATTCCAGATAGACCGTATGTGAATCAAGATTATGGTCAAGATGCCCTTGATCTTATTTACAAGTTTAATCTTGATAACAAACCAAAATTTAAGCACCTAATTAAAGCATTTTCAAAAATTGAATTATTAGAAGATGATAATTTTTATAAGTCAGATTTGAAAAAATTTTGAGAGCATCACTTTAATAACCTATTAAAGTTATATTGAAATGATTTGTATAAAATTGATGAAAATAAAGATAAATTTCAGGATAATTCTATTGAAAATTGAAGAGATAGATTAGGAATCAAAAAACAACTAGTAAATCCGATTGATATTAGAATGAATCTTATGAATAGAAATGGGATTGATAATAATTCAAATTCGAGTTACAGTGCATTTTCAAATACCCAACACGATAATATGGAGGTTTTTGAAAGCAACAACTTACCAGTTGAAGATGAAGAAGAGATTGTTATAAACCAAGCACCAGATCCAGAATTATTAAATTTTATAAATGATGGTAAAAAAACTAAAGTTAAAAAATCTAAAGAAGAAAAAAAATCAGTTGAAAAATCAGTTGAAAAATCAGTTGCCAAAGTTAAAAAACAAAAAGTTAAACTTTCATGAATTGAAAAACATAAATTAAAAAATAAAGCAAAGAAAAAAGCCAAATTAAAAAAACAAGCAATTAAACAAAAACAAAAAGTAGTTATACAAAAACAAGTTAAAAAACTAGATAACCAAAATTTATTAAGTAATGTTAATTTAGCAGACTTAAACAATAATGAATCTGAAGGAATCATAAATGCAGATTTCTTTGCAAAACAATTTAATGACAATATTCTTAATGACAATTTAACTAAAATAAATATTGAAAAGTTTAATATAGAGAGAAAAAAATCTGTGGAAGATTATAAAATGAATGTTATTGATGAGTTTAACGACAAGTCAAAATACAGTTTAGATTTTTTTGCAGAAAGAGAAATTGATATTTTCGATAAAAATGATGATATTAGTAAAAAACCTGTAATTTCTAAAAAACCAAAATCAATTAATCCTAATGAAAAAGAAAGATTAATTGATTTAAAAGAAAAACTTTTAGATGATTTAAAAAAAGAACTTAAATATAAAAGAACAATGGCTAAACTTAATAAAAAGAATGAAAAAATTTTAAACAAATCATTAAAAAAATCTGATAAAAAACATATGGATGAAGTTAAAAAAAGACGTAAATGAAACAAAGAAACATTAAAAAAATATGACAACATTGGTTCAAAAAAAGAAGAAAACAAACTTGACAAAATGTTAGCTAATAAATCTAAGTTAAATATAAAAGAAGTGCGCTTTAAAGACTTGGCAAATAAAGAGTTAACACTAAAAGAACAACAAAAAATGTATGAAATTGATTCAAAAATAATTGATTCTCAAAAAGAGATTGCACTTATTGAATCAAAATTACATAAAAAGAATAAATAGATTTTGTTATAATTAATTAAAGTTAAATAGGAGTAAATAATGAATTTTAAAGAACAAAAATCCAAAGTGGTTGGACAAGGGCAATGAATTATTACAATTGATGGTAAAGAATGAAAAGAATTAGTTGTCAAAGGAAAAAACAGGGTTAGAGCAAATGTTCAAATTGATGGTTTTAGAAAGGGTAAAGCCCCAGAATCAGAAATAGTTAAATATTTAACACCAGATAAATATTTAAGAGAAGCATATAGATCCGCAATTATGCCAGCATTTGATTTTGCTAAATCTCAAGAAACTAAAATTGAACCATTTTCTTCACCTGCACCAAAGGTTACTAAAATAAATGAAGAAATGTGTGAAATAGTATTTGAATTTGATTTAAAACCAATTATCAAAATCAATAGTTATACAGGATATAAAGGAAAAGATTTAGTTAAAGAAGAGGCAAAAGTAACTAAAGAAGAACTAGAAAAAGCAATTGAAGATCAAAGAAATAAAATGGCTTTAGAAAAAACAAGAGCAAAAACTGCTGCAATTAAAGATGGTGATGTTGTTGTATTTGATTTTGAAGGTTTTGTTGATGGAAAAACTTTTGAGGGTGGAAAAGCGCAAGATTATAAATTAACAATTGGTTCTAATCAATTCATTCCTGGTTTTGAAACATCTATGATAGGAAAAAAACTTGGTAAAACAGAAATTGAAGTTAAATTTCCGAAAGACTATGGTGTAAAAGATCTTTCTAATAAAAAAGCAATCTTTAAATTAGATATTAAAGAAATTAAAGAAAGAATTTTACCTAAAAAAGATGATGAATTAGCACTAGATTTAAATATTAAAAATGTTAAAACTTATAAAGAATTAGAAGAATATATTACAGAAAATATTAAAAAACAAAAACAAGAAAATAACAAAAATATTTTTGTTAACAATGTAATTAGAAAAATTGTGGAAGCATCAGAAATTGAAATTCCAAAATCAGCAATTGATGGTGAAGTACAAAATCTTTATAAAGAGTTTGAACAAAAAGTTATGTCTCAAGGTTTAACAATGAAAATCTACCAAGAACAAACTGGTTTAACAAATGAAGCAATAAAAGCAGAACTTGTTGATGACGCCACAGCAAGATTACAAAGTTATTTAGTAACTGATCACGTTAGAAATTCAGAAAATTTTGTTGTAAGTGATGAAGAATCAAAAGAAAAATTAAAAGCTATAGCAACATCATTTGGTGTTGAAGAAGATTATTTATTAAAAAACAAAATAATTTCAGAACAACAAATTGCGGAAGAAGTAATTAGAGAAAAAATCGTAGAATTTTTATTCCAAAACAATGGATAAAAAATTCTATTTTTTATAAATATTTAAAAACAAATTAATAAGTATATTTTTTAGCACTTTCATTGTTTAAGTGCTAAAAGTGTGATAATATATTTATTGTAAAAGGAGTTATTATGAAAAAAATACCAGCACTAGTTACTAGGGGAAGCTTCGTATTTCCCAAACATGAACAAATTCTAGAAATTGGAAGGGATGTTACTATTCAAGCTTTAAATTTGTCAAAAGAGAAATTTAATAATGAAATAATTCTTGTTTCACAAAAAGATCCTTTAAAAGATGATGTTAAACCAGAAGACATTTTTCAGTTCGGAGTTTTAGCAACATTCACAATTAAAAAACAATGAAAAGATGGAACATTATCAATAAATGTGAAATCATTAAAAAGAGCAAAAGACTTAAAGCTTTCGAAAGAAAATGATACATTTTTTGCTACTTACACCGAAATAGAACCAATTAATAATTCAGAAGAAAATTCTAAAAAAATTATTTATTTAATTGAAGGTTTGGCAAAAGAAAATGCTGAAATTCCTTCAGAAATTGAGGATATATTAAATAATCCTTCTTATAAAGAAGATACTGATTTCTTGGTTGATTCAGCAGCGCAACTAATTCCATTTATTTCTATTGCTAAAAAACAAGAAATATTAGAAGAAATTAATCCAATTAAAAGAATGGAATTAATAATTAAAATTATGGAAGAAAAACAAGCATCTTCTGATATAGAATCATCAATTTCAAAAAAAATTAAAACTAAAGTTGATAATCAACAAAGAGAATATTTTTTAAGAGAAAAACTAAAAGTTATTAAAGAAGAACTTGGCGAATTAGATGCAGAAAATGATGATTTAAAAAAATATCGTAAAATGATTGAAGATAATCCATATCCAGATTATATTAAAAAAAGAATTTCACAAGAACTTGACCGTCTAGAATCAATGCATCCAGGTTCATCAGAAGCAAATGTTTTAAGAAGTTATATTGATTGAATTATGTCAATTCCATGATTTGAAAAATCAGAAGAAAATATCAACTTAGAAAAAGCACAAAAAATTTTAGATGAAGATCATTTTGGACTTGAAAAACCTAAAGAAAGAATTATTGAATACCTTGCAGTTAAACAAAACACAAATAAAATTAAAGGTCAAATAATTACTTTAGTAGGTCCCCCCGGAGTAGGAAAAACTTCACTTGCCAAATCTATTGCCAAATCTATGAATAGAAATTTTGTAAAAATTTCTCTAGGTGGAGTTAGAGATGAAGCTGAAATTAGAGGACATCGAAAAACTTATATTGGTTCATCACCTGGAAGAATTATTCAAGGAATGAAAAAAGCAAAAGTAATTAATCCAGTTTTCTTATTAGACGAAATTGACAAAATGGGAAAAGATCATAGGGGTGATCCAGCTTCAGCAATGTTAGAAGTACTTGATCCAGAGCAAAACTCACACTTTTCAGATCACTATATTGAAGAAGAGTATGACTTATCAAATGTTGTTTTCATTGCAACAGCAAACTATCCAGGTGATATTCCAGAAGCATTATATGACCGTATGGATATGATAGAACTTTCAAGTTATACAGAAATTGAGAAAAAAACCATTGCTAAAAAACATTTAGTTCCAAAAATTCTTAAAGAATATAATATTGATAAAAAAGAACTAAAAATTTCTGATGAAGCAATTGATGAAATGATTAAATATTACACAAGAGAAGCTGGTGTAAGACAATTGGAAAGATTAATTTCATCTGTTGCTAGAAAATATATCGTTAAAAAAATTAAAGACAAAATTACTTCACTAGTTGTTACAAAAGAAGTAATTACAGAAATGCTTAAAAAAAGAATATTTGAACATACATTAAAAGAAGAAGTATCACAAGCGGGAGTTGTTACTGGTCTTGCTTATACACAATATGGTGGAGATATTTTACCAATTGAGGTAACTCATTTTCCTGGAAAAGGTGGTTTGGTCTTAACTGGTAAACTTGGTGATGTTATGAAAGAATCAGCTGCTATTGCATATGATTATGTAAAGTCAAACTATAAAAGATTTGGTATTCCGAAAGAAGTATTTGCACAAAACGATGTTCATATTCACGTACCAGAAGGAGCAGTTCCAAAAGATGGTCCAAGTGCTGGTGTTGCAATAACTACAGCAATTATCTCTTCATTAACAGGAACGCCTGTTTCTAGAGAAATTGGTATGACTGGTGAAATAACATTAAGAGGGTTGGTATTTCCAATTGGTGGATTAAAGGAAAAATCTATTTCTGCGCACAGAAGTGGATTAACAAGAATAATTATTCCTTTTAAAAACCAAAAAGATCTTGACGCAATTCCGAAAGAAGTTAAAGATAAGTTAGAAATTAGTTTTGCTAAAACTTATGATGAAGTTTATGAAATTATATTTAATAAAAAAATATCTGAGTATAAAATTGAGCTTCCAACGTTTGATTTAATACCAAGTGAACAAAACAAAAAAGCCACAAATTAGTGGTTTTTTTTTATAAAATAATATATAATTTTTTTGTATTTGATGCATTGATAAATTATCCCTTTGTAATTTACCTTTGCTTCAATGATTTACAAACACAAAAAGGGGTCCAAAATGGTAACTAAAACACAAAAAGAAAGTGTTATTAAAAAATATGGAAATAGTGCTAAAGATTCAGGAAGTGCAGAAGTTCAAATTTCAATTTTAACTTTACATATTGCTAATCTTTCAGAACATTTAAAAATCCATAAAAAAGACATTACTTCAAAAAGAAGTTTATTAAAAAAAGTTGCTCAAAGAAGAAGATTATTAAATTTCTTATTAAGAAATGATGTAAAACGCTATAAAGCAATAATTGAAAAACTAAAAATTAGAAAATAATAAAATATTATTTTTATATAAATTTTATTGAAAAAATATAAATATTATATAATATTTTATTGTAATGCGGGTGTAGTTTAATGGTAGAACTTCAGCCTTCCAAGCTGACTGTGAGGGTTCGATTCCCTTCACCCGCTCCAAAAGAAACAAAACTGACTTTATGTCAGTTTTTTATTTATAATTATTTTATATAGAGGTTAACATGAGAACTTGAATCACGAGAATTTGTTTTGAAACAAAAGAATCCATTGATGAAAAAACAGATTTTTTTTTAATGACATTTTGAATACTTATATCATCTCTAATTCCTGGAATAATTATTTGATTAACAATTGGGTACGATTTTAATTTAACTACATTAACACACAAAAATATAACTAGAGCATTAGTAACAATCGGATATATTTTTTGAGTTTATTTAAGCTGCATTTTGTTTTATATCTTTGCATTGATCAAATCAGAAATGTTTATGTTTAATACGGGTTTTGTTTTAATTATTATTACAGTTATTTTTTCAAAACCATTAGTTGATAATATGCTTTCTAATTCTAGTCACAAAGAAACAATAGAATTAATTATTAGATTTATAGTTGCAATTTTTATGGGTATAGTTGGAATTATTTGTGGTGCTGTTTTTCACTGATTTCTATTAAATAGAGAATTTAAAATTAAAGAATGATATGAAAACAAATATAATCTTTTGTTAAATAACTCTAGTGAAATTTCTCAAAAAGATAAAAAAAGAATTGAAAAAATAAATTTAAAAATTCAAAAAATAAATACAGAACAAGAATTAAAACTTTTAAAAAATGAGCAAAAATTAAAATTAGTGGATGAAAAACTTAATAAGCATTTAGATAAAGTTTCTAAAATAAATCAAAAACTTGATGAAAAAGAAAAAAAAGCTAAAGAAAAAGAAAAAGATATTAAATTCTAGAAGGGTAACTTTCTAGAAAAAACATATCTTTTTTTAATTTCCATTATTTCTTTATAATTACTATTAGAAGTTATTTCTCACATATAATTTGCCCAATAATATCACAAGATATCTTGATAATAAATTTCTTCTTTAACATATATTAATTCTTGTTTATTAATATAATTAATATCTAATAAAACATTAACAAAAACCATAATATCTTTATCATTAACAAGCGACTCGCTAATAAAACTCGCTAGATCAAAATATTTATTATTTAACATAACAAAATCATAGTCAATTATTTTTATCTCATTTTCCTTTATTAAAAAATTATCTTTAATCAAGTCATTATGACTAACAACTAAGTTATTAGCATTTAAACTATCTAATTTTTTAATTACAACATTTAATTTTTCTTTATCAAAAATTAATTCATTATCATGAACATTTTTTAAAAACAAGTTTAAAAAATGTTCATGATTAAACGTTTTAATATTATTTTTATTTATTTTTAAATTATGAAATTTAACAATAGCTTCAGATATTAATAATAACTTTTCTTTATTTAAGTTTTTAATATCTATTGTGTTTCAAGTTTTTAGATAGTTAAAATGAGAAAATAGTTTTTCATTTTCTATTTTAAAATAAATAGGCTTTAAAATTATATTTTCATCACAATTTAATATTTCATTTAAAAAGTTGTATTCATTTTTTTTATCTAAAAAAGTTCTAGTTTCTTTTTTAGATTCTTTAACTACTAGATTATTTTTTAAATAAACATTATTTGATAAACTATTAAATTTCATTTAATCACCTTACTAAAATTATAAAGTATAATATCTAATAATAAGGTAAAGGTAAGCATGAGAAAAATTAATGTTATTTTATATGAACCAGAAATTGTTAATAATGTTGGTTCTATTATGCGAACATGCGCATTAACAAATGTAAGACTTCATTTAATCGAACCATTTGGTTTTATATTTGACAAAAGAAATTTTGCAAGAAGCAGTGCAAATACTTTTGAGGGATGTGAATATGTTTTATATGATGATTGAAATGATTTTTGTAATAAAAATAAACAAATTAAATTATTTTGTTTAACTAGATATGGCAAAAAACCTTTATCAGATAATAATTTCACAAAAGTTAATGATGAAATATTTATTATGTTTGGAAGAGAGTCAACAGGTATTCCAAAAGATATTTTAAAAGCCAATATTGATAATTGTTTTAGATTACCAATGGTAAAAGAGGGTAGAAGTTTAAATGTTTCCAATACTGTTGCTATTTGTATATATGAAGTACTAAGACAATGAGATTATATGGATTTATCAAAAGTTGAAGTTGAAAAGGGTGAAGACTATTTATTAAAATAAAAAAATATGGCTAAACCATATTTTTTTATTTTAATTTTTTATTGAACTGCGGCAATTGCTAATGTTAATAAACCGCACATTAAACCACCTGTAAGTGGCGCAAAAACTGGTACTCAAGCGTATTCTCATTCAGCATCGTTTTTATCTTTATTTGGTAAAGGTAATAATGCAAATATTATTCTTGGTCCTAAATCTCTAGAAGGATTTAAGGCTGGACCTGTAACTGAACCAGAAGAAATAACTAATAACATTACAATTATTCCAGCTGTAATTGCAAATCAGAATAATACCATAGTACTATCTTTTTCTCCTGCTAAAGTAGTTGGTAATAATTGTCCGAATGCCACTTTTAATGAAAATAATAAAAAGAAAGTTCCAATGCATTCTTCAAAGAAAGCAACTTTAATTGCTGTACTTTTTGAAGACTTATCTGTTTTTGGTCTTGTTGTTGAATGCATGGCAATTATTTTTCCATTATCTTCAGTTTCTCTGAAAGATAAAATAAATATTCCATCTAATAATAGTTGTGCAAGCATTGCTCCGATTATTTGGAAAACTATTGCCCCAATTGCTCAAAGTGCTCATAAATTTCCTACTTCATTGTAAATTGTTTTTATGCCATGATTACTAGACATTCCTAATTTATTTGCTATTGTAATAACAATATCATTCAATGTAGCTGCTGGGTTGATTTGGTGATCAGATGAACCTGCACATAATACACCGACAAATACTGCAAATCCATATCCTATTCCAACTCCCAATCAGTTCATTCCATTTCTACCTGTGACAGTTGCCCCTTTAGTTTTTTTAAGCTCGTAACAAGCAACAGTTCCATTTCCAATAAATACTAAGCAAAGTGATCCTATCATTTCACTTAGTAAAAATTGAAAAATAGTTGCGTGACTAGCGTCTGCTAACAAAAACATTGTTTTCTTCCTCCACTAATTGTATTTTTTAATATTTAAAAAAGCTATTGCTTTTTACTTAAATATAATACAACTTTTTATAAAAAAATTTTAAATAAAAATAAATATTGTATTATTTTATATAATTATATTAATAGGGGTTAATTATGAATTTTATTGATTTTGGGTTTAAGAAGTTTATTTATGATGCATTGGAGAATATTAAGTTTCAAAAACCAACTGATATTCAAAAACAAGTAATTCCATTATTGATGAAAAGAAGATCAATTGTGGCACAATCTCAAACTGGAACAGGAAAAACACATGCGTTTTTATTACCGCTAATTAATAATTCAGATTTTGATAATTTGAGTACAATTCAATTAACAATTATTACTCCTACAAGGGAACTTGCACGTCAAATATATGCAAATATAAAAGAAATTATTAAATATAAAGAAGATATTAAAGCTGGTGTTTTTGTTGGCGGGGATGACTATCAAAAACAAGTTGAACTTTTAAAAAATGTTCAACCAACAATAATAGTTGGTACTCCAACACGATTAAAAAAATTATATGAAGACAAAATTTTGCAAATAACTAATACAAATAATTTTGTTATTGATGAATGTGACATGATTTTCGACTTAGGGTTTATAGAAGATGTTGATTTTATTTTAAGCAAATCAAAACAAACTGCTAATATTTCATTATTTTCAGCAACTATTCCTAATGCTTTAAAACCATTTTTAAAAAAATATTTAAAGAACACAATATTTATTGATATTAAAGAAAAAAATCCTACAAGTAAAAATGTAAAACATATTCTTTTATGAACCAGAAATAAAGATAATGAAAAAGTATTTAAGTTTTTATTAAAAAAAATTAATCCATATGTATGCATGGTTTTTGTTAATAAAAAAGAGCAAGTTTCTGATGTTGTTCGTTGAATAAAAGACTCAGGAATTCAAAAAGTTGGAGAACTTCACTCTAACCTAGATGCCAGACAAAGAATAATTATGCAAAAAAGAATTCAAGCAATGGAATTTAAATGAATTGTAGCAACAGATATTGCCGCAAGAGGTATTGACATTGATGGAGTTAGTCACGTAATTTCTATAGATCTTCCAGTAAATATTGAATATTACATTCATAGAAGTGGAAGAACAGGAAGAAAAGATTATAAAGGCGAAAGTTATGTATTCTTTAATTATGAAAATGAAAAATTAATCAATAAATTAAAATTAATCAATATTGATTTTGAAAATAAAAAAATTGTAAATGATGACATTGTAGATGCAAATAAGCAAAAAACAAAAAAAGTTTATATTGAAGATTCAGAACTAAGTATTAAATCTAAAAAAATTATTGAAAGTTTTCAAGGTAAAAAAGTTAAACCTGGTTATAAAAAGAAACGTAAATTACAAATTGAAAAAGTTAAAAAAGATATTAGAAGAAAACACATTAAAGAAAACATTGCGAAAATCAAAAAAGAAAAATATAAACAAAGAAGACAAAGACTTTTTGATGATGATAAATAGGTTAAAATAAGTTTTACTTTTAAAAATCTAATTATATATATGTAAATATAATTATAACATATATAATATTATTAATATTTACGTGAGGGAAATAAATGATAGCGATTATTTCGACAACATATTTTGAATATAATATACAAAACATTAAAGGAAAATTTACTGTTAAAGAAAAATTTTGATGAAAAAATGTTTTAATACAAAGAATAGAAACTAAATCAAATAATTATTTAATTGTGACATGTGGCTATGGTAAAGCTAATGCTGCAATGGCTTTAACATACATAATAGAAAAATTTCCTAATGTAAAAACAATAATTAATGTAGATATTGCATTATCAACAAATTCTAATTTAAAAACAGGAGATGTTATTCTTGGTAATAACTTTATTTATCATGATTCAGATTTAACAATTTTTGAAGATGTTAAGTTTGGACAAATTTTAAATGAACCAGATGTTTTTAGTTTTGATGACAAAAATTTATCAAACAAATTAAAAAATTTAAAAATGGGATTTAAAACAGGTGTTATCGGAACAGCAGATACTTTAATTTATAATTCAAAACAATTAAAAGAACTAATTGATAAATTTGGGTATAGCATTGATGTTATTGACACTGAAGCTGGAGTTTTTGCGCAAATTGCAAATAAATCTAATATTGACTTTGCTTCAATAAAAGTTGTTTTTAACAATGCACTTTCATCATGAGAAAATGATCCACTAAAAAGTTTAAGAATTCAAGAAGCTATTAACAAAATGAAATTTATTATTTTAAAAATAATGATTTTCATGTCAACAAAATTAAAAGTTAAGTTTAAGGGTTCAACTGAAGCTGAAGTTGATATTTATAGTGATTTAACTTATTACTTCCAAGATGAATGATTAAAAAATTATGTAAAAAAACCTGCCAAAATTGTTTTTGAAAAACCACCATTAGTATTTGTTTTTAATAAGAAAAACTTAGTAGCGGGTTCTATTGAATTAGTTAATATTGATAATAAAGTTACTAATAATGATTTTTTAAATAATTATTTTCAAGAATATAGATCAGATAGTGGTTTTTGAAATGAGAGAAACCAGTATTTAGCATATATAAATATTGATAAAGAAGACATATTATTTAACAAATCAACTAGAAATAAACCTCAAACAAAAAGATTTACAATAGAACAGTATGCACAATTTGTTTGCAAAAAAATTCAAGAAGAATGTGCTAAAAAAGAAAAAATTAGTTATAAAGGTGTTGTTATTGCTAATAGAAACCTAATTGTTAATTTAAAGATTAAACCATCATACTATATTGCAGATATTAAAAATAAAAGATTAATTCAAGATAAAAAAATAGCTTCAGTATTATTTAAAACTGAACTTTCAAATTTATTTAATAAATATTTAAAAAGTGTTGAGAGTCCATATAAAAAAATCACAATTTTGATTAAATTACCTTATGCAAAACAAAAATTAGCACAATTGTTTTTATTTAATTCATGTAATAAAATTAATCAAAGAATAAAATTTAAAGAAATTAAAAAACCTAGAAAATATAAGGATATGTACATTGTTGATATTTTAAGATCAGATAATGATACTTCAAAATTTGGGGATATTAGTATTAATCTAGATATGTCATAAGGAATTTATGTTAAGTAAAGAAAAAGAAAAATTAGTTAATCAAATTGTCAGTGAAGCTTTATTTGAATTGTTTAGCATTACAGAAGAAGAAGTTACTGTTGAATTGTTTCAACAATTTTTAACTAACAAATATTTTTTAGAACACTACATGGTAACTAAAAATAACTACAAATTAGAAGATGTTATTGATAGTTTAGATAAAGCTCCAAAAGATAGTTTTAGAGAATTGATATCTAAATCAAAAAATAAACCAAATACTGAACAACCAAGACAATTAGAAAAACTTGATACAAACAGTCCTAAAACATTTGGTGAAATTATTAATGTTGCGAAAAAAAATGCCAAAATTTTAGAAGAAAATTCTTTTACTAAACCAACAAGCGAAGAAGAAGAGTTGATTTTAAGAATTGCCGAAGAACGCGGGCAAAATAAATATGATGCAGAAATTTTACGTGAATTAATTATTGCAAGACAAAAGAAAAAACGTCAAGGCACTAATGTTAATAACTATTTTGATGAAGTAAAAGACAAAAAAAACAATTACTTAAAAAATAAAAATAGTTAAATATTATTGATTACTATATTATAATAAATAGTGTTAATTAAACAAGAACGTGATAGAGTGAAAAAAAGAAATTGAATATTTAGGCTATTTATAGCTATTGCCATTTTTGCATGCTTAGTTTCAGGGGTATTTATATCTGCTTCTGAAATTTTTAATAGTGCAAAATTAGATTCCACATTTAATGGAACTTATGAAGCATTAGTTAGTGTTAATAATATTAATTCTAAAAAAACTGATGGAGATAATAAACCAAATGGAGATTCCAAAGAAGCGGCAGAAATCTTATACAAAAGATTAAGCCCCTTAGGTACAAACGACATCACTATTGAACGTGAGGGTTTAAATTATTTACGTGTTAAAACAAGAGCTTCAAATTACAATAATAAAACTTTATTTAAAAATGATATTGAAAAATCTGGTAATGTTTACATTTTGTCAAAAGATTCTAAAGATTCACAAAATAAATATAGTGATTTATTATTTACTAAAAAAAGATCTCTAAAAGATTCACAAAACGCTGCCGAAAAAAGTCCATTAAGTGACAAAATTTCTTCTGCTACTTCATCACCAATTAAATCAGGTACACAAAAACTTCCAGCTATTACATATAATTTAAAAAGTGGGGCAGACTTTTTATTTCCTGCAGCACCTAAACCCAATGATCCTAGTCAATTAAAAGCGGGCCCAGATGGTGGGGATACTAATTCTGCTAAAATTTCAATTTTATCTGATGCGGATTCACTTTTTAATGACATTCGTAATTATTTTTTATTAATTCGTTCTGATGATATTAGTGAGTCAAAAGCGATTTCAAAATATTATACAAATGTTATAGATAAATTAATTACAATTTATGAAACATCATCTGATGATTTAGAAAAAAATATACTTTATAACTTATTTCATGGAACATATATTGATAAAAACGATACATCAAAACAAAATCCAAGAAAAAGTGCATCATTAATGGATAAAAATTTCCCCAAATCAGTTGATAGTTCATTAACATTTCAAGAAGCATTTAAAAAAATAGCAGATTCATGAGAATTTGATATTGAAACAACAAATTTTATTTACAACACAAACTCTACAGCCGATGATTTCAATAAAGATGAAGGTAAATATAAAAAAGCTTTCTCGGGATATAATTTATCAGCACCATCTGACAAAAAAGAAATTGGTTATGTCGAAGAAATTTTTAATACATTACTTAACACATTGGTGGGAAATTGATTTACAACAAGTAAATCATCTTTAGAAGATTCTTTTGTTAATAGAATCGAAAACTACTTTATTTTTGATGGAGATATTAAAAAAACAGGAACTTCAGCCACTTCAATTAAAAAAGGAACAGGGTATGTTAATGGTAATTCATTAGTTACTGGTGTTGGATCTTATTCAACTGCTAAAATTGGAGAAACAATTTTTAATTCTTCAGGAAAGGGTTATGTATTTAGTGTTAACTCAATATATAACAATGCGCCATTAATTTCTAATACTAAGTTTAAAGTTTTAATTGGATGTGTTGCTTTTGTTTTCTTAATAATTGCATTGTATTTATTATTTGCATATAGATTATTGGGATTATTTGTTTTAGTTGTTGCACTAGCAATTACATTTGGCGCTTTAGCAATTGGTGCAAGTTGATTGTCATTATTTTTTGGACCAGAAACAATTTTAGCTACAATTATTTTGTTTGCCTTAAATACTGAGCTTTCAATGCTAATAATTAATTCTATGAAGAAAAATATCTTTATTGATAAGCGCGGAAACAGAACGTCTTTAAACATTGCTATTAAAGAAAATGCTGGTTTAATTATGGATGTTTTAGCTTGTATTCTTTTACCAAGTGCAATTTTATTTTGAATGTCATCAAGTTCACTAAAAACATTTGCAATGGTAATTATGGTCGGTGTATTACTTGCTGTTATGGGACAATTATTATTTATGTTGTTAAGTAAATTGATTGTTTCAACTGATGTGTTTAAAAAAATGCCTTGGTTATTTATTAAAAATATTAAAGGTAACAATCAATTTGAAATTTTATTTTCAATTAGAAAAGATAATTTAATTAATCAAAAACAAAAATCTATATCAAAAAAACAATTAGCTAAAGTTGAAAAAATTGATTCAAAAATTAAAAAACTTGATGAAATTTATGAAAAAAATGTCGCCAAAAAAGAGGCAACCCTTGTCGGAAAAAAAATTAAATTTAATGAAAAACTCCAAAATCAATTACAAGTTCTAAAATCAAAAGTAAGTACAGAAAAAAATCTTAAAAAAATTAGTAAGTTAAATGACAGAATTGAAGTAGTTGAATTCGCCATTAACCCAAATGCAGTTAATGATGGTGCTTATAATAAAGAAGTAGAAGAATTGAATATATATGAATTAAATAACTTTAAACGTAAATCATCATTAACTTCAAAAATAATTGCATTAGCAATTTTAATTTTAGGAATATTCGCGGGAATAGTGATACCACTAACAGGGTTTGTTTTTGATTCATCATTATCTAATGGGGTTTCATATATTATTTTTGGAAATACAAAAATTAATGAAGCTTTAAATGATTCATTTAGAAATTTAAAAAGTGAAAAATTTAATGCTAAATTTAACACTGAATTAAAAAACATTGAAGATCAATATAAAAAAGATTCAGCAGATGTCAATACTGAAGAAAAACGCTATGAATTAGATCGTGAAACTTTACAACACATATTAGAATTATCATATTTCAACAAGAATTATCTTGAATCAATTATTGGTGATTCAGTTGGTTATGTTGAAAGCCAAGTTTCATTTAAATCTGGTGATGATTTTAATTACAATGGTCAAAATACAAACAATGAATCAAAAATCAAACAATCATGAATTGAAATGTACATTCCAAATATTTCTGCTTCTGATTCTCACAAAATAAAAAAATATTTTGTTTTACTAAATATTGATACTAGTGATGAAAATAATAATAACCCAGTTAATGGGGGATTTATTTCTAAAAAACACATACCAAGTAGTTCAATTAAAATTATTGTTAATTCATTAATTGCCATTTCTGTTTCAGTATTAATATTGGGTGTATATATTATAGTAAGATTTAAATGAACATACTTTATTGCACTTGCATTATCAACAATTTTGTTTATTTTAATCACATCAGCAATTATTTTTGGATTACATTTACCAATTGGTTTATTTACTATTATGGCTGGCTGATTCTTGTACTTGTTCTTTGTTTCGGGAATTATTATTTCTTTTGCTAAATTCCAATCACAAATTTTAGCTAAAGATGAGAGTTCATTAATTAATCACTTTAAAAATGAAATTAATGAAATTATTAAATTAAAATCAATTAAATATGGTCATAAACAAAATATTAAAAACCAAAAAAATAAATTTAATTCAGAAGTGTTTGATCTTAAGTTAGAAAGAAATAACAAAATAAGTAAAGATAAAGAACACAAAAAATCAATTTTAAAAGAATATAAACAAATTATTAAAGCAAAAAAACTTGCATTAAAAAAAGAATTAAAAGAATATAAATTAGTTTCAAAATCAGAATACAAAACAGAAAAACTACAAATTCAAGAAAATATTAGAAAAAATGAAAGAAGCAATAATTACTTATTATTAATTGCTTTAAATGTTTTAAAAGAAAATGTTAATAGATTTATATTTGTAATCTCAGCATATCTATTCCTATTCTTGCTATTTGCAATTTTGCTAACACCAATTTGAGGATTTAGTTTAATATTAATATTGGGAACAGCAATAGGCTGAGTTGTAATTTCTTTTATTGGAATACCATTACTACTAAAAATAGAGCAATCACGAATTAGAAGACGTCTAGCGTTTAAACGTTTTATTAATGGTATTAAGGTTTCTGGTGAAGAACAAATTATCGAAGGAATAAATGACTAAAAAAATAGAATTAGATAAATATATTATAAATGTTGAAAATTTTCCTAAAGAAGGAATTGTTTTCAAAGACATAACACCATTATTAAATGATAAAGATGCATTTAAATATGCAATTGATGAAATGACAAAAATTGTTAATAAACTTAATCCAGATGTGATTATTGGTTCTGAGGCAAGAGGTTTTATATTTGCTTGCGCAATTGCATATGCAACAAATAAAAGATTTGTACCAGTTAGAAAAAAGAACAAATTACCTCGTGAAACATATTCACAAGAATATTTTTATGAATATAACAATGAATGTTTAGAAATTCATAAAGATGCCATTAAAGAAGGGGATACTGTTGTTTTAGTTGATGACTTATTAGCAACTGGTGGAACAGCAAAAGCTCAAATTGAGTTAGTCAAAAAATGTAAAGGTAAAATTTTGGGATCAGTGTTTTTAATTGATCTTGTTAACTTACATGAAGAAGATGTTTTTGATGGTGTAAACTATGAAAGTATTTTAAAGTATAATTAATTACTAAAAGAGGAGTAAATTATGTTTAATTTTAAAAAACAATTTATTACAAAAACAAATTCAAAATTAAAACGACTTACTCCATCTGAGGATTTTAAGTATATCCAAATTACCGACTATGAAGATTTGATGGATGAATGCAAAACATACATTAAAGATAAAGTTGAACTTAAAAAAATTCAAGATGCATACTTTTTTGCAGAAGAAAAACATATTAACCAAAAACGAAAAAGCGGTGAACCATTTATAATTCATCCGCTTTCTTGTGCTTATTATTTAGCTCAATGAAAAATGTCAGCAGATGCAGTTATTGCTGGTTTATTACATGACACAATTGAAGATACCAAAACAGTTCAAAGTGAAATTAATATGATTTTTGGACCTGAAGTTGCCATGATTGTTGAAGCAGTTACTAAAGTTTCATATTTTACTAAAGAAAATCGAGACAAAATAAAAGGTTCATATTTGAAAAAATTATTTGTTTCAATGTCACAAGATGTAAGAGTTATTATTGTTAAAATTGCTGATAGAATGCATAATATTTTAACTTTAGAATTTCAAAAACCAGAAAAACAAATTAAAATTGCTAAAGAAACTCTTGAAATTTTTGTTCCGTTAGCAGCAAGATTGGGTTTAAAAATTGCTAAAGATCTTTTAGAAGATAGTTGTTTTAAAATTCTTAATCCTGAAGGTTATGCGAAAATTCAAGAAAAATTAGATTTTTACAAAGCCGATTTTAAAAAAGAAATGAATGACATTGTTGAATCTATTAATAAAAGAATAGAAAATGAAAGATCAATAGGTAATACTATTGTTTTTGGAAGAGCAAAAACAATCAACTCAATTTATCGTAAGGTAAATTTTTTAAATAAAGAATTTGATGAAATTTATGACATAATGGCTGTACGTATAATTACAGAAAATAAACTTGATTGTTATAGAATATTGGGAATTGTTCATGAAATGTTTGTACCAATTTTTAATAGATTTAAAGATTACATTGCAAATCCTAAAAATAACTTGTATCAATCAATTCATACAAACGTTGTGAATAAAGATGGAAATGTTTTTGAAATTCAGATTAGAACTTTTGACATGAATGAAGTGGCTGAATTTGGAATTGCTGCTCATTGAAAATATAAAGAGGGCGATAAAAAAGATAACAAAAATCTTGGAAATTCAAATGCTGAAGAAGAAAAAATTGACATGTTTGCAAGATTATTAATGTTAGAAAAAACAACTAATGCTACAGCAAATTTTGATGAATTTGATGTATTCCATTCAGAAGAAGATTACATGAATAATTCAAACTTGAGTATGACACAACAAAATGATATTGAAGAAATTGTTCTTGGTGATTATTTATCTGGAACCATTTTTGTTGTTACTCCAGATCAAAAGGTTTGAACATTGCCAAAAAAATCAACACCAATTGATCTAGCTTACAAAATTGGAAATGATGTTGGTAATAAAATTGCTAAAGCTAAAATAAATGGTCAATATAGTCAAATTACTAAAACACTTGATTCAGGAGATGTTGTAGAAATCATTACAGACCCTAATGCTAAACCATCAAGAAAATGACTAAAATCAGTTAAAACAGTTATTGCTAAAAAAGAAATTGAAGCATATATTGCAGTTGATGAACAAAAAGAACGTGAAAAACAAGAAGTTGAAAATATGAAATTAATCAGAAAAGTTAAAATGAATATTGATGATTATATTGCTGCTAAAAAACTTCAAAATCAATTATGTTCTGTTGATGAGTTGCTATCAAGATGTCAAAAAATTGGTTATCCTTCAGTACATGCATTCTTATTAGATGTTGGTTATGGAGCATTCACAATTGAAAATGCCACACGTTTAATTTATTTGAAAGAATCAGGAATCAAAGAACTTAATAATTTAAGAAGTAACATTAAAAAATCTGAAATTGATGCATTGGAAAAAAATAATTTTGTTATAAATAGCACAAAAAATGATGTCATTATTGAAGGTATGAAGGGAATGGATTATGTTTTCTCATCTTGTTGTATGCCAATTCCAAGTGAAGATATTGTTGCGATTGTATATAATAATGAAAAAATTTATATTCATAAACGTAAATGTGATGCAGTTAAAAAATCAAATGCCATTAACAAAGATGAAGAAGCAATTATTGATGCTAAATGAGATCCCAAAAATATTAAAAATAAATCTTATTTAACACAAATATTTATTTTAGCAAAAGATGAAAAAACAGTAATTGATTCAATTTATGAAATCATTATGCCAAGAGAAGAAATTGTTAAAGTAGCTTTAAAAAAATATTCAAAAGCAGAAACATTTGGTGGAGAGATTACTTTATCTATAAATAACATAGAAGAATTAAATGTTATTATTGAATTAATTTCTAAAAATCCAAACATTCAAGAATGTTCAAGAACGGACGGGGCCATTGCTGATAATCAATAAAAATTAGCAAACATAGATATTCCGATATGAAATTACATTAGAAAATAAAAATAAAAAAACTAGATAATGCTAGTTTTTTTTATTTAAAAAATTATTTAATTACCATCTTTAAAAGAGGTGTCTAAAAAATTATTGTTATGTTTCTTTGTTATAATAATTTATAACAAATGGAGTAGATTATGTTTAAAAAAACCAAACGTAAAATAATTGTTCCGGAAGGTCCTATAAAATACACAAACTTATCTCAAGCACAAATTCTTAAAGAATTTAATCTTGAGAATTTTGGTTTAAATTCAAAACAAGTCTTCGACATAAAAGAAAAATACGGTGATAATGAAATTAAAGAAAAAAGATTTAATTTTTTTATGGTATTTTTAAAAACTTTTTTTGGGCCATTTAATTTAATTTTAACATTTATTAATATTTATAGTTTTTATGAATATTTTAAAGGAGCACCCGAAGAACGAGATATTGTGGATTTAGTGGGGGCACTAATAATTCTTACTATGATAGTTTTGTCTGGATCAATTGGTTTTTTTCAAGAAGTTAAATCCCATATTGTTATGAAGAAAATGTTTTTTGATAATATTCAATATACAAAGGTTATTAGAAATCCAGAAACAAAATTAGCAAGTATTACAAATTCAAACTCAGTAATTTTTGTAAGAGAATCCCAGAAAATTGATAAAAGTGATTTAGTTATTGGTGATGTTGTATATCTTTCAAATGGTGATATTATTCCAGCTGATGTAAAAATTTTATGATCAAATAATTTATATGTAGACCAAGCTTCTTTAACAGGAGAATCATTTCCTGTAAGTAAAAAATCAACTAATAAGCAAGAAAATTATTTAGAATTTGAAGATGTTTGTTATATGGGAACAACTGTAACTTCAGGAAGTGCAATTGCCATAGTTGTCTCAACTGGTCAAAATACATATTTTGCAACTATTTCTTCAAAAACAAAAGAGAAAAGAGAACCTTCTTCATTTGAAAAAGGTATTAAAAAAATTACATTAATTATCATTTTATTTATGTTGGTTGTTATTCCATTTGTGCTAATTGCTCAAGGACTAAAATTGGATTTAATAAACCATAAGGACAAACCATGAATTAATGCAACAATTTATGCAATTGCGATTGCTGTTGGAATTACTCCCGAAATGTTGCCAATGATTGTGACAGCTAATCTTTCATATTGTTATAAAAAAATAAAAAACAAAAATGTAATTGTTAAAAATTTAAATGCTGTTCAAAATTTAGGAGCAATTGATATTTTATGTTCAGACAAAACGGGAACAATTACTAGTGGTGAAATAAATTTAAGTGATGTTTGTGACATTAGAGGAGTTAAAAATATTTATATTGAAGAATTATTATATTTTAATTCATACTTTCAAACAGGGTTTACAAATCCAATTGATAATGCAGTATTAGCATCTGAAACAATATCAAGACCAAAAATATTAGAATATAAAAAATCATGAGAAATTCCTTTTAATTTTGAAAGAAAAATTTTATCAGTTATTTATGAAAAAGATAACCAAAAACAATGTGTTACAAAAGGTGCCGTTGAAGAAGTACTTAAATTATGTACAAAGTTTTTTAATGGTAAAACTGTTGAAGAATTAAATGATAAAGTTAAACAAGATATTCATGACACATACATAAAAAAAAGTTTAGAAGGTTATCGTGTTATTGGTATTGCACATAAACTTGTTGATGATGATGATATTGAAGAAGAAATGGTGTTCTATGGTTTTGGCTCATTTTTTGATGAACCTAAAACCACTTCAAAAAAAATTATTCGTAGATTAGCAACTCTTG
Organism: Spiroplasma endosymbiont of Crioceris asparagi; assembly: GCF_964020035.1. NCBI lineage: Bacteria > Bacillati > Mycoplasmatota > Mollicutes > Entomoplasmatales > Spiroplasmataceae > Spiroplasma > Spiroplasma endosymbiont of Crioceris asparagi. The sequence continues at coordinate 426,928 of NZ_OZ026475.1, read as the reverse complement.
GTGTCGAAACCAAAATTTTAACAGGGGACAATGAAATTATTACAAAAGCTATTTGTAATAAAGTTGATTTTAAAATTACAAGTTTAGTTACTGGTGTTGAAATTGATCGAATGGATGATTTTGATTTAGAAAGAATTGTTATGCGTGCAAATGTCTTTGTTAAATTATCACCATTGCATAAAGCGAGAATTATTAATACATTAAAAGGTTTAGGTCACGTTGTTGGATTTATGGGAGATGGAATTAATGATGCTCCTGTATTAAGGGCATCAGATGTCGCAATTTCTTTTGCAGATGCCTCTAATATTGCTCAAGATGCTGCAGATGTTATTTTGATGGAAGATAACTTAATGGTACTAGAAGATGGTGTTATTAAGGGAAGGTCATGTTTGGCTAATATGCTTAAATATATTAAAGTAACAATTGCTTCAAATTTTGGTAATGTTTTAAGTATTTTAATTGCTCTATTTATTTTAAGTTTTAATCCAATGCAACCAATTCATTTATTAATTCAAAATTTATTATATGACATTACTCAATTTGCTTTAATTGTTGACAAAGTTGACTATGAATATTTACAAAAACCGCAAAAATTGAAATCAAATAACTTGATTAAATTTGCAGCTATAAATGGTTCAGTGAGTTCAATATTTGATGTTTTAACTTTTGTTACTTTGTTATTTATCTTTAAAATTGGTCAAGGTAATGCACCATCTGATTTTGATATTGCTCAATTTAATGCATCATGATTTATTGTTGGTTTATTAACCCAAACAGCAATTGTGCAAGTTTATAGAACACAAAAAATTCCATTTATTAATTCTAAACCAGCAATGATAGTTTTACTTTCTTCAATATTTATTATTTTAATGGCATTTTTATTACCATACACTAATGTAAGTAAATACATCAAAATGGAAAGACCATCTTATTATTTCATTCCAATTGCCATCGGTTTTGGAATAGGGTATGTATTATTGGCACAAGTAGTTAAAATGGCATATATCAAAATATTTAAGGAATGATTATAATGAAAAAATGTTTGTTATTTGCAATGTTTGATGAAGCAGCACACACAATTAAAGAACACCAATTTAAATTAATTCAAAAGCAACCATACGAAGTGTATGAAAATGATCAATTTTTTCTATTAATTTCTCAAATAGGGTTAGTTAATGCAGGAAGCGCATTAACATGAGTTGATTCTAATTATGAAATATCAGAATATATTAACTTTGGAATGGTTGGATGTAATTCAAATGTTTTAAACATAAAAGATATTTTAAACATTAAAAATGTTTATCTTGGTAATGTTGATGCTACAGGGTTTGGTTATAAAATGGGACAAGTTCCTCAAATGCCCGCTTTCTATACCCTTAAAGGTATTAAAAACGAATATAACACAGCTAATATTTGTTCAAGTGATGTTTTTATTAATGGTTTTGATAAATATAATTCAATAGTTAAACCAATTGAACCAAATATTGAATTATTTGATATGGAACTAGCTGGTTTTGCACAAGCAGCATTCCGATTAAAAAAAGAAATTAATGCAATAAAAATAGTTAGTGATATTCTAGGTTCTAAATCTAATGAGAAGCAATTTTTAGAAGTTAAAGAATTTTCAAGTAATAAAATTTCAGAGATAATAAAAACCTTGAATTAACCAAGGTTTTTATTATCTAACAGTTACACTTGTCACATTCTTTTGTTTTACATTTATTTGAATCTGAACAACATTGTTTTTGATCTTTGCATGTTTCTTTTGAACAGCATTCGCATGTTTTTTTGTCTTCCATTTAAATCCACCTCTCTAAAATTATTTTATAACAATATTTTAGTTAATAAAACATGAAAATGTGTTTAACTATTATGGCAAATTTGATAATATATATTGTATAAATAAGACACAATTATTATTAAAGTTTTTCAGAGATCTAACGGGTGGTGTGAGTTAGTAAACTAAATAATTAATTATCACTTATTTTTTTACAAGTAAATACTCTAATTAAGGCAATTATAAATTATTGTAAATAAGGATGGTACCGCGTTGTTAACGCTCCTTTATTATAGGGGCGTTTTTATTTTGAAGGGACAAAATGGAAAAAATTAAATGTGTATTATGCTACACAGAAATATTAAATGAAAAAGAATTAATAGTAGCTAAAAAACCATCTGCTGGAATTTTTAATAGAGCTAAAGTAAAAATGCATCAACAATGTTATCAATTTTTTAAAAAAATGGATTCAATGATTTGATGAATTATTGGAGTTACGGGTGTGCTTTCACTAGTCGTCTCAATTGCTTTATTATTTACAACTGGTATGGATGAAGATCAAAATGTTCAATTAACTGATTTTGTAATCTTAATACCACTTATTATTTGATTGGTAATTTGAATAATGAGTTTTATTGTTTATTTTGTAAAATTGCATAAATTTAAAAAAGGAGTTCAAAATGGAAAAGAAATCTTATAAAGACACACTATTAATTGGTAAAACAGATTTTGAAATGAAAGCTAATTTAAAAACTAAAGAGGTTGATTATCAAAAAGAGTGATTATTAAACGATATTTATAAAACTAAATTAGCAAAAAACAAAAAGAATAAAAAATTTATTTTGCATGATGGTCCACCATATGCTAATGGAAATATTCATGTTGGTCATGCGTTAAATAAAATTTTAAAAGACTTTATTGTAAGATGAAAATTTAGTAATGGATATAATTCAGAATATATTATGGGTTGAGATACTCATGGTTTACCAATAGAGTCAGCAATAATCAAAACAAAAGGTATTAATAGAAAAGATTTATCACCAGATGAATTTAGAACATTGTGTAAAGAATATGCCTTAGAACAAGTAAATATTCAAACTGAGCAATTTAAAAGACTTGGAATTTTTACAGATTATGAAAAAAAATATTTAACATTAAACCATAATTATGAAGTTGCGCAATTAAAACTATATGCCAAAATGGTAGAAAAAAATTTAGTATATCGTGATTTTAAACCAGTATATTGATCACCGACTTTAGAATCAGCATTAGCAGAAGCTGAAATTGAATATCAAGATGTTAGAAGTGCTTCGATTTATGTGTCTTTAAAAGTTATTGGAGAAGATAATTTAAATTTAATTATTTGAACTACAACACCTTGAACAATTCCTTCAAATCAACTAGTTGCTATTTCAGAAAAAATTGAATATATCAAAGTTAGACCACAAAATTCTAATGAAGACTATGTAATTGCTGAAAATTTATTAGAAAGTGCAGCAGTTAAATTTGGTTGAGAAAAATATGATATTAAAGGAAAAATTAAGCATCATGATTTATTAGGAAAAGAATATTTTCATCCATGATTTACTGATAAAAAGGGAAAAGTTGTTTTAGGTCATCATGTAACTGATATAACTGGAACTGGAATGGTTCATATTGCTGGTGGTTTTGGAGAAGACGATTTTAAAATAGTTAAAGAAAATAATATAAAACCATTTGTGCCAATTGATGATCAAGGTAAATTTACTAAAGAAATCAATGATTCTAAATTAGAAGGTATTTTTTATGAAGATTCAAATAAAATTGTGGGTATAACTTTAAAAGAAAAAGGTAATTTATTAAAATTAGAATTTTTAAAACACTCTTATCCTCATGATTGAAGAAGTAAAAAACCAGTTATTTATCGTGCAACAAATCAATGATTTGTAAATATTGAAAAAATTAAGACTATCATCGATAAAAAAATTCTTAAAAATGTAGAAACTAAACCGGCTTGATCAAAAGAAAGATTAAGAAACATTATTAAAGAAAGAAATGATTGAACAATTTCTCGTCAAAGACTATGGGGAGTGCCAATTGTTGCTTTTTTCGATAAAAACAATCAACCAGTTATGAATGCAGAAATTATTAACTATGCAATATCTATCATTGAGCAAAAAGGGACTAATGCTTGATTTGTTGAACCATGTGACAATTTTTTACCTTCAAAATTTAAAGGTCAAGAATTTAAAAAAGAAACAGATATTTTAGATGTTTGATTTGATTCTGGTGCTTCAAATATTGTGATGAGAGAAGTTTATGGTTATGAGGCGCCTTTTGATGTGTATTTAGAAGGTAATGATCAATACCGTGGATGATTTAACTCATCAATGATTAATTCAATTATTTATGATGAAACAGTTGCATATAAATTTTTAATTACTCATGGAATGACAAATGATGAAAAAGGTAAAAAAATGTCTAAATCAATTGGCAATACAATTGACCCATTAAAAATTTGTGATTTACAAGGGGCAGACATTTTAAGATTATGAGTATGTTCAACAGATTACACCGATGATCAAAGAATTGGTGATAATATTTTAAAACAAGTTGGAGAATCATATAGAAAAATTAGAAACACATTGAGATTTTTAATATCTAACTTATTTGATTTTGATCCAAATAAACATTATCAAAAAACATTATTAGAAGTTGATGAATTTGCTTTAAATAATTTAACTTTAACTAAAGAAAAAATTGCTGATGCATTTGAGACATACTCATTTAATAATGCATATAAGTTGATTAATAATTATGTGATTAATGATTTATCATCATTCTATTTAGATTTTATAAAAGATATTTTATATGTAGAAAATGCTGACTCTTTAAGAAGAAGACAAGTACAAACAGTTATGTATGAACAATTATGAATGTTAATTGATGTTTTAAAACCAATTATTCCTCATACAACTGAAGAAGTTTATAAAAACATTTTATTTATTCAAAAAGAAAAATCAGTTCACTTATTAGATTTAAGAAAACAAGATTTTAAACAAAAAGATAAATTTGTTGAAAAGTGAAATAAATTTCTTAAATTTAGAGATTTAGTCAACGTTGCGTTAGAAAGTGCTAGACAAGATAAAATAATTAGAAAAGGATTTGAAGCATCATTAAAAGTTAATCTTTCTGATGAATTTAATTTTATAAAAGATATCGAAAGTTTAAACCAAATTTTAATTGTAAATTCAATCATTTTTTTAGATAATCAAAATGAAATAAAAATTGAAATAGAACCAAAAAATGGTTTGAAATGTGAAAGATGCTGAGCAATTTTTGACATTTTAAATAATGATTCTATTTGTATGCGTTGTGAAAGTGTGGTTAAAAATTTAAATGAATAAAAATAAAAATTATTTTGAAAAAATAAAAAATAAAATTAATCCCATTGTTAAAAATTCTGTTTTTTATCTTAAAAAAAACTATTATAGATTTAATTTTAAATTAAGAGTATTATTTCCCTTAATCATAATTTTAATTTTTATAGATATAATTACAAAACTATGGGCTAAACATAGTTTACAAAATGCTGGTGAAAAAAACTTTATTAACTGATTTATAAATTGAAACTATTTATTAAATTCAGGATCAGCTAAAGGAATGTGAGCGGATGAGTCATCAAAGGCGATTACAATTGCGGTAATAACCACAATTTGTATTTTAATTGCGTTTATATTTGTGAATCAAACATCAATGCTAATTGCTTTTTCTTTAATGATTGGCGGAAGCATGGGAAACACTTTGGGTAGAGCATTTGCCGGTGGAAGTGTGATTGATTTTATTGCATGAGGAACCTTTATGAATATCTTCCCAAATTTACGACTTTATTCATTTAATCTTGCGGATGTTTTTGTATATGTTGGAGTTATTTTTCTAATGATTTTGATTATATTATCTCTTATTGAAGCTGCTAAAGAATATTCTGCAAAAAAATATTCACCAGAAAAATATGCACAGCATTTAGAAATGAATACAAAATTATTAGATGTAAAAAAATATTATGAAAATCAAAAATGATATCCAATTCCAGTTTTAAAAAAAATGAGTTATAAAGAATATCTAAAACAAAGAAATGATATTAAAAATGATTATAAAGGATTAGATGACACAAGAAATTAGTTTATTATTTGTAGGTGAACCTATGCGTTTAGATAAATATTTAGTGGAGACTCTAAAAAGTGAGTTTGATTTTTCAAGAACAATTATTCAAAAAATGATTGATAATAATCAAATATTAGTAAATGGTATTTTAAAACCTGCAAATTATAAATTATCTCAAGATGATGTAATTCAAATAAACATTGAAGAACCAACTGATAGTAGCATTTTGCCAAAAGATATTAAGTTTGAAGTAGTTTATGAAGATAAAGATATTATCGTTGTTGATAAACCAAATGATTTAACAGTTCATCCAGCTCCTGAAAATTATGAAAATACATTAGTTAATGGTTTATTGTTTAAAATTAAAGACTTATCTTCAATTGGTGGAGAAAAACGTCCAGGAATAGTTCACAGACTAGATAAAATGACAACTGGTTTAATGGTTGTTGCTAAAAATGATAATTCTCATAAAATATTATCAGAAGCATTCAAAAATCGTGAAGTTAAAAAGAAATATCTTGCTTTAGTTAATGGCGTAATTAAAGAAAATAAAGGACGAATTGTTGCACCAATTGGTAGAAGTTCATCAGATCGTAAAAAAATGGAAGTTACATCCAAAAATTCTAAAGAAGCAATTACGTTATTTGAAGTAGTTGGAAGGGGAGAAGATTGTACTTTGGTTGAGTGTGAAATTCTAACTGGAAGAACACATCAAATCAGAGTCCACTTTAAATATATTAATCATCCAATTATAGGGGACCATGTTTATGGATATGAAAAAGATAAAAATTATAGTTTTGGACAATATTTGCACGCTTATTATTTAGAATTTCAGCATCCTACTAAAAATAAAAAAATTATTTTTTCATCAAATTTGCCAAAATCATTTACAATATTACTAAATGAAAAAGGAATTAAATGAAAAAACTAAGAAAAATAAATTTTTTAGGGTTTTATAATGTCATCAGTGAATTTAAAGCCTTAAATAAATATACTAAAATAGCAATATATGTATCATCTCTAATATTTTTGTTTCTGGGAATATTTGATATTCAACTATGAATGAATGATTCAAATCATTTATTAGATGAAAACAAAAATAACATATTTAAATTTTATCAAGCATATCACAATAAAAATACTTATATCAATGTACCTGTTATTAATGTGATTTTTCAATCAATGAATATTTTTACTTCAATAACTGGAATTATTGCCGTTATTATGGTTGCCGAAAAAGCAATATCTTCATTCTTTTGATCAGTATTAAATGTAATTACTTTTGTAATTTATGCCTTTAACATTAAAATGTTAGGTGACTTTCAAATTATGTTATTCTTTATTTTACCAGTATTAATAATTGGTTGATTCAACTGAGCGAAATCACAAAATTTAGAATTTGAAGATAAAAAAAGAATAAATACACCATGAAAAAAAATCATTTTAGGATTAATTATATTAGCAATTACTGCGCTATTTACATATTTATTTAAAATTGAACTTTATTGATTACATAAACATGTTGCACATGACAATTATGTAGATAGCACTAATCACCAAGTTATTTGATATGATTCATTTACTTCATCTTGTTATATTGCTGGTATTGCATTACAAGCATTAAAATCACAAGCACAATATATTTCATGATTATTAGTTAATATATTTTCAGTTGTTAAATATATGATTCCAAGTGATGGCGGTGGATCACAATATGTTCTTGCATTACAAAGTTTTATTTACTTATGTACAACTTTCTTAGGAATCTACAATTGATATATAAAAGACAAAATTGACTTTTCTGCCTTAAAAGCAAAGTTTAGTAAAAAATAAATGATGAAGTGTTTAATAGTTGTAGATTATCAATATGATTTTGCTAACCCCAAAGGCGCTTTGTATGTAAAGGGTGGAGAAGCAATTAAGGATATAATTGAAGACAGAATTACATTTTTTAGAAAAAATAATTGACTTGTTGCTTATTCAATGGATTGACATCCTCAAAATCATATTTCATTTAAAAAATGAGGAGAACATTGTGTTCAGGACCAAAAAGGCGCTGAAATTTTATTAAATAATCAACCAGACATTTTAATTAAAAAAGGTATAAAGCAAAACGAAGATAGCTATTCTGCTTTTTATATTGCAGAAAATGTAGAATCAAGTTTAAAAAATTTTTTACAAAATAATAATGTTGATGAAGTAGAGATTTGTGGTTTAGCTAGAAATGTTTGTGTACAAGCAACATTTGATGATGCAATTAAATTGGGATTTAAAGTAACTATTAATGAAGAAGCTTCAAAATCTTTATAGTTAGTCGTTGGTAATTATTAAACAACTAATTATAATATTTATATTGTATAATTATAAAGATTGGTGAAGAAATGAATATAGATTTGAAAACTATAGAAAATGAAATAAATTTATTTTTTGAAAACAAAAAGTTTGATAAAAAAACAATTGGAAATACCAATTGTTTTGTACATTATAAAAACAAATCTAAAATTTTTAGAGTTGCACTAGATGATTTTGATATTTCTGAAGAAATGAACCAATTCTTAAAAGAATATAATGAATATTCAGGTGGAAAATTAGAAGTTATTAATATTTTAATTAGTTATAAAAAAGATGTTTCAGACTCAGCAATAATTGTCATTGGTTCTTTAGAAGAGGCTAATACAAAATTAAAACAATTTTTCCCTAAAATCAATTTAAAAGTTAAAGAAGCTGTGGAAGAAGAAATTTCAGAAGCAGAAATTATGGAACAAGATCCTCAAAGACTAATAGCCGAAATGAAAAATCCAGCATTATCTAAAAATAAGGATTTACAAAAAATTGCTAAAAATATGCAAAACCCACACATTGTTGCAAGAATTTGTGGATTTATATTTGTTTTTTGTCCATTAATAATTGCTTTTATATCTTTATATTTAGTCTCATATCGACACGAAAGTCTTTTACAAGACTCTTCAACTGCCAACTTCTTTTTTGGAGCTGTTGACTTTAAGTTAACTATTTATTTACAACAATATTGAAGAATTTTAACTTATGCACTAATTCCTGATTTTGGTGATCGATTAAATGGTTTTCTAGAATTAATTGTTTGTGGAATTGTTTTATTTGGTGTTCTTAAATATTGTTTTTCATTAATAGGCGTTGTTAAATTTGCAGTTGTGTCGCTATCTACATATTTAATAGTTGGTTTTTTTGCAGCATTTTTCATTCAAAATGGTTCTTTATCTGGTCAAACAATCCCATTAGCAATTGCAACAGGTTCATTATGTCTGACAATATGAACTAATTCAACAAATGCGTTTGTAAAAATGTTTACTAAAAATCGTATTTTTATTCCCATAGTTGTATTAATTTTAATTCCTATTATTGAAAATAGTGTTGCAACTAAAACACCAATTATTTTACTTGCATTTTGTGTATCAGCAGCATTGCTATATTTAGTTAATTATGATTGAAAAGCAAAACAAAAAGATATTTCTTTATATTTGGCATTATTAATAGTCGCAGGTTCTATAATAACTCCTTTTGTCTTGGCGTTTTGTTATACTCCAGTGCCCGCAAAAGATCAAAGTATTTTAAATGCGATTGCATTAATGTATAAATATTCATTAGCTTCTAAATTAAAGGCGGAATCTTGAATTTATGATTTATTTAAAGTTCACTATGATTTAAGAAAGTAGAGGTGAGGTAGATAATGTTTGCTAAAAAAGAAAAAGAAAAACATTCAACAATTGATTGAGATACCTATTTTTTAGCCATTGTTCAATTAATATCAATGCGTTCTAAAGATCCAAATACTAAAGTTGGTTCTGTAATTGTTGATGATTTAAATCAAGTTATTTCGACTGGTTATAACGGAATGGCAAGGGGTGTTTCTGATAAAGATTACTCATGATCAAATGATCAATCAAACGGAATTGAAAATACAAAATATCCATTTGTAGTTCACTCAGAAGCAAATGCCATTGTTTCAGCACGTCGTGACATAAGAGGTACAAAATTATACACTTCATTATTTCCATGCAATGAATGCTCTAAATTAATCATTCAATCAGGAATTAAAGAAGTTATTTATTCAGATAATAAATACAAAAATGAAGTTTTAACAATTGCAAGTAAAAGAATGTTAAAAGATGCTGGTGTGAAAATGATTTTTAAAGATCCAGTAAAAGTTATTGTTGAAACAAAATAAGAGGTTAACCATGAACATAAACAAAAAGATTTTAGATTCTCTTAAAAAAGAATTGCACCGTCAACAAAATCATATTGAATTAATTGCTAGTGAAAACTATGTTTCAGAAGAAATTTTAGCTTTAAGTGGTAGCATTTTAACTAATAAATATGCTGAAGGATATCCTGGTAAAAGATACTATGGAGGATGTTTATATATTGATGAAATTGAAACTTTTGGAATTGAATTAGCTAAAAAAATTTTTAAAGCTGACCATGCAAATTTACAACCACATTCAGGAAGTCAAGCCAATGAAGCAGCTTATCGAGCAGTTTTACAAAGCGGTGACAAAATTGTTTCAATGAGTTTAGACGCTGGTGGTCATTTAACACATGGTTATCCAATCAACTTTTCAGGAAATACATATAACTTTAAGTTTTATGGAGTTGATTCAATAACTGAAATGATTGATTATGAAGAAGTTGAAAGAATTGTATTAGAATTTAAACCAAAATTAATAGTTGCGGGAGCAAGCTCTTATTCAAAAATAATCGATTTTAAAAAATTTAAAGAAATTGCTGATAAAGTTGGGGCATTGTTGATGGTTGATATGGCACATATTGCTGGTTTAATTGCTAAAGGAGTTCACCCAAGTCCAGTTGAGTATGCAGATATTGTCACAACAACAACACACAAAACTTTAAGAGGTGCACGTGGTGGGATGATTCTTTGCAAAAAAGAATTTGCTAAAAAAATTGATTCAGCAGTTTTTCCAGGAACACAAGGTGGTCCTTTAGAAAATCAAATTGCTGGTAAAGTACAAGCATTATGTGAAGTTGATACCAAAGAGTTTGAAATCTATGCTAAACAAATAGTAAAAAATGCTAAAGCATTTTCAGAACAATTACAAAAAGAAGGTTTGAGACCAATTGCTGGGGGAACTGATAATCATTTGATTAATTTAGATGTTAAAACTAATTTAAATTTAACTGGTAAACAAGCAGAAATTATTTTAGAAAGCATTGGCATTGTAACAAACAAAAATATGATTCCAAATGATAAAGAAAAACCAATGATTACTAGTGGAATTAGAGTGGGAACACCCGCTATGACAACAAGGGGAATGAAAGAGGATGATTTTATTGAAGTTGCTAAAATAATCGGTAGTGCTTTAAAAAATCAAAGTTCAGAAAATCTTGATCAGTTAAAAATCAGAGTCAATCAAATTTGTCAAAAATTCCCAATATATAATAATATAAAATATTAATATAGTTATTTTATTAAAATAAAGTTTATTTTATTAAAGTAGTTTAAAGATGTCTATATATAGATATCTTTTTTTTCTTTTTTTAAGATAATCAATTTTGGAAAGGGAAAAACAAAATGGAAGAAAATAATTTTAGAAAAAATAAGACCTTTAAAGAAAAAATGAATCTTTGATTAGAAACATTTGGTTATAAAATTGGTTCTAACAGACTATTATGTTCTTTAAGGGATGGTATGGCCGTAAGTGGTGCAGTTGGATTGGGGATGATTCTACCAGCACTTATAGCTACATTTTTCTTAAACAATGCAACCATGATGGGAAAAATACATGGTATTCATGATTCATCAGGAATGATATGAATTACCAAAAATATTTATCCTTGATTCTTGCAAATTCAACAAGCTTCAGGAATTATGTTGTCATTAGTGACACTAATAGGTGTGTCATTTTTTATAGCTACTAATTTTCAAAAAAGCGGATCTCCAATTATTACTGTTTTTGTAACAATTGGAACATTTTTAACATTAGCACCATTCGGTTTAGACTGATTGGGTGCATTTGATTATAAGGGAGGAACACTACCGTGAGATAATGGTGTAAAATTTGCAGATCTTAAATTATCAAATTTAGGAACAGACGGAATTATTATTGCGATTATATTAGGAATATGTGTCCCTCTAATTTATTTAAAAATAGCTAGTTTAAAATTTTTAACAATTAAATTACCAGCATCAGTTCCACCAGCAATTGCGAACGTGCTATCAAGTATTTTTCATATTACTTTAACTTTATTTATTTTTGCAACAATTTCATGATCATGAGCATATATTGCACATTGAAGAAATATAACTATGCCAGATAATAAAGCAATTGTAGCTGATAATATTTTTGTAATTATAAAAATAATTACTTCACCACTAAAAGCAATGGCTGAAAGTCCATGAAGTACTTTTGCATTAGGTGTAGTTGTTGCTGTTCTATGAATCTTTGGATTACATGGACCAAACATTATGGTACCAATTGCATACGCAGTTTATATTCAATATATTTATATAAATGTTTATTTTTGAGCATATTACACTAGTCCACAAATTCAAGATTTACTACAACATCAATATGGAACATCAATAACAGATGCATATTATGACATAACAAAATTTATGAAAGAAGATATTGTAAAATTATTAAATTTTTATAAAGACCACAAAGATAATATGGCAGATTGAACTGCTCAGTATGGTGATGATGCCAAATCAAAATTAGATCAAGCAACTGCGTTAAGTAAAGTAATTGATCCAGACAAAGGACTATTTATTCCAGCAATAGGAAGCTGACATAAAGGACTTGTAATGGCACCATTAGCTTCTTGCGAAAATATTGGAGGAAGTGGGGTAACAATAGGATTGACTTATGGATTACTAACATTTGCAAGATTCAAACCCCACAGAACAGTTGCTAAAATTGAAGCAATTCCAGCAATATTCAACATTAATGAGCCACTTATTTTTGGATTACCAATTATATTTAACATTAAATTATCAATACCATTTATATTATTAAACTCAGTGGGAGCACTAGTTGGTCACTACTTTGTACTATGACACTGAATGAGACCAACAGTAGCTACAGGAAGTCCTTTCTTCCCAACAATTATTGGAAGTTACATCACAAGTGGATTTGACTGAAGAACAACAATCTTTTCAATAGGTTTAACAATAGTTTCATTCATAGTATATTCACTTTACATAAAAAGTTCGCAAGAATATGCAATTAAATCATTAGCATTGGCTGATGGTATAACTGCTAAAGAATGAAAAGAAAAAAATCAAGATCAATTTGAAAGATCATGATTAGATAAAACAATGAGATTATTTAAAAAAGATAAAAATTAATATGGAATTAAACAATAAAACAAATATTTATGTGTCTAAATGACATATAAACAAAAATGATAAAAAAATTGTGGACTTTAATGAAAGAGTTGAAAAAATAAAACAAGCATTAACTCCTTCAAAATCTGATAATTATAGAAAAGACTTAATAGTTGCAAAAAAAATTAATAAAAAATCAATGAATATAAATGACTTTTTCTTTGTTATTAAATTAATAATGTTAAAAAATCTTTATACAATTGACTATTTACAAAAAACTCAAGAAATTAAAAATGATTTTTTTGCAATTAAAAAAACTGAAAATTTAATGTCAATACAAATGGTAGAAAATCAAAAAGTTAAAATTAAAGTTTTAGATAAAGATAAAATAATTAGAACAGAAATTACAAAAGGGATGTTTGGTAGATGAATTTATAAAGTTCATGTTACATTTGAAAAACCATTACTAATATCCACACTTAAGGGATTAACTTATAAAAGAGATATAGTTAATCAACTTAAAAAGGATTTAAAAATTCAAGTTAATAAAATTAACAATGGTATTAAAGAATCCTTAAATAAAACAACAGAAGAAATTATTAAAATAGATTTTAATAATTTAAAATAAACAACTATTAAATAAGCTTTGTAAATACCAAAACAAATAAACATGAAATATGAATTATTAATTAAAAACAAGCGCAATAAAATTTTTCAATATTGTCTATATTCAAAAATTATTTGCACATAAACTCTTATTTTTAATTGTTAAAGAATTTGTTGATATTTATGATCTTTAAATAATTTAAAAGGAGAAAAATAAATGGAAAGAAAAATTTTATTAGCATGTTCGGCTGGTATGTCAACTTCAATGGTTGTCAACAAAATGGAAAAACTAGCACAACAAAGAAATGAAAAGTGCGAAATATTAGCTCTTCCGGCATCTGATGCAATGGATAGATTAAATGAAGGGTGAGAAATTATTCTTCTTGGACCACAAGTAAGATTTTTAGAAACACAATTTAAACAAGCGGCACAAAAACAAGGTTTAGATTTGCCAATTGCAATCATACCATTTCAAGACTATGCTGTTGCTGATGCGGACAAAATATTTAAACTTGTCGAAAAAACATTAGTTAACTTTAAAAAATAAAAGGACCAAATAATATGAATATCTTTCAAATATTAATAACTATACTTTTAATTACGTGCGTACTAACAATATTTATTGTTCAGTATTTAACGATAGTAAGAAATATTAAAATCAATCACAAATGAAGACTTGTATTTTCAATTATTGGTTTGTGCATATTGGGAATATTATTGTTGTCATACCTATGATACATAAAATATTCATAAATGATATATTAAAGTTATAGATTTGAAGGACTAAAATGAAAAATATTATTGAAAAAATAAGACTAGTATCAAAATCCGATTCTAATGAAACATTTAGATTAATTGCACTAAATATTTATAAAGAGTTCGCCAATGGTTTAATTCTTGCTGAGAAAGATTTAGCAAAAAAATCATATGTTTCAGAAGCAACAATTACAAATTTTTGCAAAAAAATTAATTTAAGTGGTTATCGTGAACTTGCAATTCTTCTTAAATATGAATTAGAATTTGCAAAAAAACAAATTACTAGTCAAGTAAAAAATAAAAATACTGATCCAAATATAAAACAAATATATGAGTGAATTGCTAGTAAAGAAGAGTTTTATGCAAAATTATCACAAGCAATTACAAAAAAATTCGAATTAAATATAATTTGTTCTTATAATTCCTTAGATGCATCTAAGTTTTTAAAAAATTATTTAGAAAGAATAAATATTAAAACAAAATTAATTAGTGCTCAAGATTATTATAAATATCACACAATTAATGATTGTCAAAATATTCTTATAATACTTTCTGGACGAGATAACGAAACTTTAATAGATGTTTTACTAAATGTAATTTTACAAAAAGAAGATAAAAATATATTTTTAATTAGTGAAGTAGAACACGCTATAAAATTGGATTTTAAAATAGATAATCAAATTTTGCTAGACTACGATAATGAAGATAGACAATCTAGTTCTATCAAAAAAAAATTCACCTTAATATCATTGTTTTATATGTTAATAGTAAACATAAAGAAAGAGTTAAATATATTTTAATTTAATAAAGGAGAAATAAATGAGAAAAAATTTTTTATGAGGTGCCTCAACTAGTGCGTACCAAGTTGAAGGAGCTTGAGATCAAGATGGCAAAGGAAGATCGGTTCAAGATAAAAATACACCTTCGCAAACTAATTCAGAAATTAGTGACTTCAAAGTTTGTGCAGACCACTACAATAGATGAAAAGAAGACGTAAAATTATTTGCAGAATTAGGGTTAAAGGCTTATAGGTTATCAATTGCTTGAACAAGAATTATTCCTGATGGAGTAGGAAAAGTAAATGAAAAAGGAGTTAAATTTTATAAAGATTTAATTGCTGAATTGAAAAAAAATAATATTGAACCAATAATCACAATGTATCATTTTGATTTACCAGAAGCTTTAGAAAAACAAGGCGGTTGATCAAATAGAGAAATGATTGTTCCAGCATTTGTAAATTATGCAAAAGTTTTATTTACAGAATTTGGAAAAGATATCAATTATTGGTTAACAATTAATGAACAAAACGTGATGGTTATTGCAGGACACATTATTGGAATTAGAGATGAACAAGGTCATGATCATGAAAAATCATTATGACAACAAAATCATAACATGATGATTGCTCAAGCTAAAGTGATTGAACTTTGTCGAAAAATGACTAAAGCAAAAATTGGACCTGCACCAAACATTTCAACAGTTTATGCAGAAACATCTAAACCAGAAGATGTTATTGCAATGGAAAATTTCAATGCTTATAGAAACTGATTATATTTAGATTTATCATGTAGAGGTAAATATAATGGAATAGTGTGAAACTTTTTTGAAAAAAATGATTGCGCACCAGAAATTAAAGAAGGTGACCTGGAATTATTAAAAGCAAATAGACCCGACTTTATTGCCTTTAATTACTATGGAAGTGGAACTGTGAAATTTAACAACCAAAAATTAGGCGAAAAAAATCTTCACAGTCATCAAGTAGATCAACAAAAAATGTTTAACATTCCAGGAATGTTTAATTGTGTTGCAAATAAAAATTTACCAAAAACAGAATTTGGTTGGGAAATTGATGCAGTTGGTTTTAGAACAACTTTACGTCAATTGTGAGATAGATATCAATTGCCGCTAATAATTACTGAAAATGGTCTTGGATCTAAAGATGTTTTAACAAATGATTTTAAAATTCACGACGACTATCGTATTGATTATTTAAAACAGCATGTTGAACAATTAAAATTAGCAGAAGAAGAAGACAAGATTGATGTATTTGGTTATTCACCTTGAAGTGCAATTGATTTAATTTCAACACATGAAGGTATTGAAAAAAGATATGGATTTATTTATGTTAATCGTGATGAAAAAGATTTAAAAGATTTAAAACGTTACAAAAAAGATAGCTTTTTCTGATATCAAAATGTAATTAAAACTAATGGAGAAGAACTTTAGTGATTAGATATACATTCGATGTTGGCGGACTTGGAATAAAATTTATTAAGTTTGAAGATAACAAAGAGATCGCAAATGATAAGTTTGAATATTCAAAAAGAGTTGATGCTTTTAGAGTTGATTTATTGGATGTACTAGAAATTATTAAAAACACTTATCAAAATGAAACTAATGATTTTGAAGTTGGAATTTCAATACCAGGTTATGTTGATACTAAGAATTACAGAGTATTATCTGAATCAGCAATTACCAACATTAATCAAGATATTTTTAAAATTATAAATCATAAAAATATGAAAAAATTAATAATTGAAAATGATGGTAAAGCAGCAACATTAGGCGAATATAATTTTGGTTTAGAAAACAAACCAGAAACTTATATTCATATGACAATTGGTAGCGGATTAGGTGGCGGAATAATAATTAATGATAAGTTAATTAAAGGTAGTCAACTTAAAGCGGCTGAATTTTCCAAGCTATTTGTTAACTTAAATTCTAATGAAATAACAATTGCAGCACAAGTTGCGGGATTGGGAGCCAACATTGTTAAATATTCAAGATCAAAAAAATTAGATAAATTAATTTCTGGAATTGAATTTATGAATTTAGTTGATTCTGGTGATGAAATAGCAACAAGACTTTTTGATGAGTGGACTACAACATTAGCTAAATTAATAATTAATATTGACTATGTTTTAGATTTTGATTTATTAACTCTTGGTGGTGGAATAAGTGAAAACAAAGACTTTTACAAAGCACTAGTTACTAAAATTAATCAATATGAAAATAAATTAGAAAATCCAGAAGTTGCTAAAAGAATAAAAATCAGTAGTCTAAAAAATAAAGCTGGGTGTTATGGTTGTTTATCAATACTTAACAAATAGTTTATTATTTTAAAAATTACATTAAAAGACATGTTTTAAAAAACATATCTTTTTTTATTTAACAATTATATATAATAATTTTATTAAATAGGAAATTAAAAAAATGACAAAAGATATTATTTATGATCCAATTGATCAATATAAAACCATAAAATTAGAACACAGTGAAAACAGTAAAAATTATTTTAATGAATTGGTAAAAAAATCAAAAATAGATGTTTTTGAAAATGAAAAAACAGTTACTAAAATTAAAGAAGATAAGTTTAGATTGAATGATACAGCAAATTTAATAAAGAGACTTAAATTTTGAAGACTCGTAACCATTATTTTATTTGTTATTGCAATTTTTATTCCAATCTTTTACTACTATGCAGAAAGAGATGAATCAAATAGTGTATTACTTGTTACAATTTTACTTTGCCTAATACCTTTAATAATGCTAGTAATTTTAATTTTAGTTATTAAAAAAAATAATTTTAAAATTAATAATCTAACCTCGTTAGTTAACAAATTAGAAAAACAAATTGATGATAATACAAATCTTGCATGGGAACAAGTTTATGATTTAAACTTATTATTTGATTGAAAAGATAATAAAAAATTAATTGAAAAAACTTTACCACAGTTCAAAATCTTTAATCAACCATCTGCTCAATTTGAAAATATATTTAAAAATAGCGGACTTTCAAATAGACCAAAAAGTGAAACAACATATCAAATAATTGGGGGAACATTTATGGAAAATCCATTTATGATATCTATTGTTTTAAAAAATACTATTAGTTTAAAAGAATATGTAGGTACAAAATATATTACATGAAAAGAGGGTTCTTCAACAAAATCAGAAGAACTTGTTGCGGCAATCTCTAAACCATTTCCAGAGTATCATTATTTTGGAGAGGCTAATCTTTGAAGTGATTTTGCAGATAAATTAAGTTTTCAAAGAGAACCATCAAATAGTGCAAAAATATCTGATAAAGAATTAAAATCAAGAATTAAAAAATTAGATAAAATTTCAGAAAAAGCAATTAAAAAAAATTCTAATATAAATTTATTAAATAACAAAGAGTTTGAGGTTTATTTTAATTGTTTAAATAGAAGCGACGAAACACAATATCGTTTATTGTTTACCCCAATTGCCCAACGACAATTAACTAAGTTGATTAAATCTACAACAGACAATATAAGTCATGATTATTTTTATTGAGATAAAAACCAAAAAATTCACACATTAACAAATGACTTTTTAACAGAAATTGAATTAGGATTTAATCCAGCATTAAATTATGATTATGACTTTAAAAAAATTCAAGAAAAATTTTTAAAAAGACAATATGAAACATTTAGAGGAATTTATTTGGGTATGACACCTTTAATGTCTGTTCCAGGGCTTCAAGAATCACCGAGAGAAAAAATTATATATAATGATTCTTTAGAACAGCAATATGCTGATCGCTTTCATGAAGTAATCGCAAATCACTTTAGTGAAGATGCAATAAAACACCCAAATTCTGTTACTAAAAATATAATTAAAAGTCAGTATTTAATAAATGAAGGTAATATAGAAAAAATTTCAATTAGTGTACATGGATATAATGGGATTCCCCAAATTGCAATTATTCCAGTTCGTGGTGGTGATGGATATTGACATGATGTAGAAGTTCCTTGAATTGAATATATCCCAGTTACAAAAAAACATATTTTAGTTGTTGTTAAATTAACTACAAAAAATACAAAAATAGCAATGCATAATTCAAGGTTTAAAAACTTATTTCAAAAAAATAAAATTAATGAAGATAATGTTTTTGTATACGATAATTTAATAAATTTTTTAACAAATGATGGGGAATTAACATTAAATCAAAAACAACTAGTTGAAGATATTCAAATTTTAATATCTAAATAATGATAAAATAATATGGAAATAAAAGGAGTTTTATGGCAAATAGATTAGACGAACAAACAGGACCAATAAATGTTGAGGGTCAAAATATAAATGTTATTAATAAAAAATTACCAGTAGAAATTGGAAAGGGATCATTAATTTTTGAAATATTATTATGAATGTGTTTTATTATTCCAGGATTAATATTTTTATTTCAAAAAATTTCTGCGAAAAATTATTTAGATAGTTTGGAGCAAAGAATACAAGGGGCTGCTAGTGAAGTAGATAACTTTTTAGACCAAAGAGTACAAATTTTAAATAATGTTGTAGGAATTGTTGAAAAATCAATGAACTTAGATAAAGACATAATGTTAAAAGTTGCCGAACTAAGATCGGGAAATAAAATCTCAGAAAGCAACCGAAATGAAATTCAATCAAAAGTTGATAATATTTATGGAAAATTAAATTTAGCATTTGAAAATTATCCTAATTTAAAATCTCAAGATAATTTACAATTAGCAATGCAAAAAAATGATTACACACAAAGAGAAATAACTGCAGCACGTAGTAATTACAATGATTTAGTTTCAAGATGAAATCAAGATATTCAAATGTGACCAGCCAAAAAAATAGTAGCAGCAAGAAACAATATGACAACAAGAATTCCTTTCATCACTTCAATGGAAACAAAAACTAAAGCAGCTTCAACATTTTTTTAAAAAAAGCAATTAATTAGCCAATTTATTGCTTTTTTTTTTTTTTTTATAAAATATCTAAGAAGGAGAAAGAGTATGAAAAAATGTTATGTTTGTAACGAACGCATGGGCGAATATGAAGTAAGAGATTCTAAAAAACCAAAGGGAATAATTGTTAGCGTCTGTTCAGCAGATAAAAAATACATCGAAAGAACAAGAGACCAACGTTTAGTTCTTTGAGGCGTTTTAGCAGTTATATGTTGTTGAACAATTTTCGTTCCACTTATTTTTGTAATAAAAGTTTTTAAAAGACTAAGTGCCTTATATTTAAGAAAAAATGATTACGCTAAATTGTCACAATAATCATAAAATTAGTTAAAAAAACTTTATTTGTTGTCATTAATTTGAAACAAATAAAGTTTTTTATTTTTTAATAGATTGTAAAAAAACTGAATAAAATATAGTGATAAAATAAAATTGATTAATAAAAATATACTAATTATTATTTGGATGAGGTAAATTTAAATGACAAAAAATAATAGTTTAAATAATAATGTTCAAAAAGAAAAAATTATATTTTTATACATAATAGACATTGTTTTATATTTAACATTATGTATTTTATTTTTTGATATTTTTTGAATTATTTATTTATCAGTTGCTTTTGATAAATATTTGTTTATTGAAATGAATGAAACTACCAATAGCAAATTTTGAGTTTGATTTATACAAGTGTATTTATTAATTTGCTTAATTATTTCGCCTTACTTAATTTATTTAAATCACAAAATATTAAAAAATTATCATAAAAATTATGTAATAGAATGAAAAAAAATTAGACATAATATTTTTTTATCAATTCCCATGTTATGAATAGGTTTTATAAACATTATTTTGTATTTATTATTAAGTGGAATTAAAAACTTAAAAAAATAAAACACATTAACAATAAAATTTCAAATAGTAGTGATCCTATTCCGACTAATTTAATATTTTTTTGTATTATGTATTTAGGGGATATTATATGTTTTTAAATGTTATTTTAAATTTGATAGAAATTATAGATTTATTTAAAATCCCGAGGTATAGATGATTAAACTATGATGTAAATAATCAAGTAATTGATAAGTCGAGAATTTTTTTGTTTTGTTTAGTAAGTTTAATTCATATTGTTATTGTGTTTTTATGCTTTTTATATGTTTTATTTACAAATGGAATAAACAACGGTATTTTAAGCAATTTTTTATATGGTGTTTTAGCAATAACTATTCCGTGATTTGCATTTTTATTTTCTGTTGTAAGATGTTTGTTTTTTAACATAAATTTGTATAAAGATTTAAATAAATACACAAAGCAGTCAAGAAAAACATTAATAATAACAATTATCTTTTCTTTTTTACCAATTTTTAACATATTTATATCTATAATTTTCTATTCAATTACTATAAAAAAAATTAGTTATTGAAAATTTGAATATACTTGATTAGTTTGACATCAAAGACTACATTTTAGTTTTAAAAAAGGATTTTATAGAAATAAAAATAATAATAAAAAACTTTATTAATTGTCGTTAAAATGCAATTTAATAAAGTTTTTTGTTTCGTCTTTAAATTCTTCTTTATATTTTCTCACAAGCTTTTTAACATCATTAGATGCTCCTAGTGGTAAATCAATTTGGTATTGTGATTTTAACTTGTTAATTTGGGTTAAGAAATTATATCTTGCAATGATGCTGGCTGCAGCAACGGAAGGATAAATACTTTCAGCTTTAGTTTGAAAATAAATATTTTTAACAACATTTTCTTGATCGCCCAAGTATTCAAAGTATTTTTTTTCATTCACAAATTGATCCATAACAACTTCTTTATTTTTTGGTCAAGAAATATCATTCATAGCTTCATTTAAGGCTCTATTGTGAGCTATTGCTTTAAGTTTGTGAGTATTTCTATACTTTGTATATAAAGTGTTATATTCAGCATTATCCATAATATAAACCTTATATTGAATACGGTCTTTTAATTTTGAATATAAATTAACAATTTCAACATCAGTTATTTTTTTAGAATCTTGAATACTTGAATAAATATCTTGATTTTCTTTTATAAAATCTTCACTTATATAAGCACAACATGTAACTAGGGGGCCAAAAAAGTCGCCAACCCCAACTTCATCACAACCAATAACATCAAAGTTAATCAAAGTCTTAGCTTTTTGTTCATGTTCTAAAACTGGTTTTGGAAGTCTAACTTCACCAAAGAATTCACCAGCAATTTTGTGTGCTTCAGTTCCTTGAAATAAAACAGTTTTATTTTTAAAAATAGAAATAGCTACTTTATCTTCAATTTTTATAAAAAATTTAATATGTTCAGTTGGTTCTGATGATAAATGGGCTTGATATTTTACTAATATTGCTTCAATAATATCTGAACTAACATTTTTATAACGATAAACTAGTTCCATAAATTTCTCCTTTATGATATCAATTATATATATTTTATTTTAAAATAATGAAGGAGAAATAAGAAAATGAATAAAGTAGGGATAGACATTGTTCAAATAAACAGAATTAAATTAAATGAAGAATTTCTTAAAAAAATTCTTCATAAAGATGAATTACTGTTGTTGGATAAAAAACCAACATTAGAATCTAAAAAACAATTTGTTGCTGGCAGATGAGCGTGCAAAGAGGCAATTTTTAAGGCGGTTGGAAAAATTGAGTTTTCTAACATAAATATTACATACAATGAACAAGGT
This sequence comes from Spiroplasma endosymbiont of Crioceris asparagi, assembly GCF_964020035.1. Taxonomy (NCBI): domain Bacteria; kingdom Bacillati; phylum Mycoplasmatota; class Mollicutes; order Entomoplasmatales; family Spiroplasmataceae; genus Spiroplasma; species Spiroplasma endosymbiont of Crioceris asparagi. The sequence goes on along the minus strand of NZ_OZ026475.1, from coordinate 403,881 downwards.
CAACCAATTATTTTGGGACATGATGAAATATTGATTTCTATATCTCATGAAACTGATTATGCAGTTGCAGTTGCGTTTGCAAAAAAATAGGAGTCATCTGAAAAATCACTATTTTTTGTTATATAATATTAGAAATTTTAAATAACAATTTTATTAATCCGGAGAATAAACCATGGAAAAAAATATTGTCAAAGATGTTGAACAAAATACAACAGAAATTAATGAACAAACAAGTGCTGATAATGACGCTAAACTTAATTTACCTGCAACTAATATTCAATGAGAGCAACGTCAAGAATTAAATAAATTAAACGTGGCTTCACATTGATTTTTCTTTTGAAGATTACTAAAAAAAGCAAAAAAAATTAATCGAAAAATGAAACAAGATGCTGGATATTATTCAGAACAATATCGTTATACTTGATTAAGAAAAAAAGCAATTAAAATGTTAAAAATTGTTAAAGTTAAAGCTAATGTAATTAATGTTGAAAATTGATTAGATCGAGGATGCATATTAGCAGGTAACCATCAATCAAATGTTGATCCTTTATTAATATATGCAATTAATGATTTTCAAAAACAACAACCAGTTGCTTTTATCGCTAAAAAAGAATTATGAGATAGTAGTTTAAGTGCGAGATTTGTCAATATAATTGATGTTGTACCTTTAGATAGAGAAAATCCTCGAAGTGCATTGGCGGCCGTTAAAGAAGCCAAAGAATTAATTACAAAATATAAAAGATCATTTACTATTTTCCCAGAAGGAACTAGAAGTAAATCACAAGAAATGATTCCCTTTTTAGACGCCTCATTAAAAATTGCTCAAATGGCTTATGCACCAATAATTCCTTTTGCTATTATTGATTCATACAAGACAACAATGAAAAAACGTCCTAAAAAAATAACTGTTACAGTTGTTTTTGGAAAACCAATCATGCCTGACACTTTTATGCACATCAAAGCAGAAAAATTAGCTTCAAATGTTCAAAAAGAAGTGCAAAAATTAATTAATAAATATCAAAATTGAAACCCAGAAAAATTGGGTTTAAAACCAGAAAGTAAAAAAGACAGATGCAAATTTTACAAAGTTGAAAAATAAGCAATGTTTTTTTAGGAGTTAAATGAAAAATTTTTTAAGAGAGCTACAATATCAAATATTTAGATCTTGAAAACGCACAATTAAATTTATACTTGTATTATTTATTCCTACAATTTATGCAGGATTATTTATTTTGGCTTTTTGAAATCCAATAGCCAATATTGGTAAAGTGCCTGTCGCAATTATGGATGAATCTGATCGTATTGCGATAGTTTATAATACAAATAATCCAAAAAATAAAAACCTAAAAGTTTTATGTGATGAAAAAGGAAATCCTTTTACTGAAAATAATAAACAATTATATGATGATGCCATTAAAAATAAAAGTGTTTTTTTATATTCTTTTACAAATGATCAAGGGGTAAAGCCGACTGAAATAAAAGGTCAAGATTATGATTTTGCTCACCCTGAATTTCAATCTTTATCAGATATTCTTTTACAAATATTAACTCCAAATAACAAAAAACCAGAAGCAAAATTTGATCGTGATGAAGCAACAAAAACAACTTGATCAGCACCCGCAATAAATTTAGGTAATAAATCAGTGCAATTTGATAGTATTCACTATTTTTATGGAAAAAAAGCCAAAGAAAAATATACTTCATCTGATTTTCCAATTCAAATAAAAATTACAAATCAAGACACAATGCGAGATTTATATTTTATTTCTAAAGTTTTGGATCAATTTGATAAAGTTAATTTAAATTTTGACCAAATAAAAAAAGATTTATTTAACATTAAAAATCTTATTAAAGATTTAATTGATGGCGGTCTAGATATTTTGGGCACAGTCCAAGAATTAATGAATTTAGAAATCTTAAAACCACTAGATGTTTTTGGAACATACTCTCACAACTTCATTGTTGGTTATTTTGTTGAAAATATTTCTAACTTTAAATTATCAATTTTTTCATCAATATTAAAAACTGTAATTAATAATATCTCAAATCAATCTCACGATGATACATCACCGGCTAATATTCTTAAAATATTATGACCAGCAATTTCTAAAAAAATTGATACTGCAGGAAAAATTATTAATTTTAATTTTGAAAGAGAAGAAAAATATGGATTATATGGTTATGGTATTGGTGAATTCTTTATTTGTATTGCGATAACAATTGCGATACTAGCACAATCAATGTTGTATAAACGTTCGCCAATTTCTAAACACAGTGGGGCAGTCTCATACTTTTTTACTAAATATGGATTAATGTTAATGACAGCTTGGTTACAAGCAACCGTTATGTGTGTTGTCTTTGCAATGACGCCATTTAATTCAATTGGGGTTGCCGCAATGTTTACGTTCTGGGCCTGATTATTAGTTTTTGATATGGCAATGGTCGCGGCCATGTGTTTCATTATGATTGCCTTTAGAGATGATGTAACTTCTAAATTTGGAATGACATTCTTCTTATTAATTAATTTAACTGCAGGTAATGGAACCTTCCCAACATATATGCAATTTAGTATATTCCAATGAATTGGTCATATTACTATTTTTCAACCAATTATTAAGGGATTGGGAATTATTTTTTATCAAATATCTACGACATCAGGAGTTGGATTAACAACAACCGATTCACTAAACATGGTGAAATATTTCTTCATATTAGTGGCAATTATGTTAGTGGCGTTTGGTTTAGGAATTTTTGCAGCATCTCGAAGATATAAAGAACAATTATATGGAACTCATTCAGCAAAAGAAGTTTCTGCTGCATTAATTGCTTTGGGAAGAGTTGAAGAAGAGAAAGATTTTAGCAAAAAAAATATTTTTGGAATGAAAAATTGAAAAGCATTATTTAATTATGGTGATGGTGATCAAGAACTTAAAGAACATGTTTTAAAACATTATCCATTTGAAAAAAAACATAGATGATATCAATCAAAATTTGATAAATAAAAATAGATTCTAGTAATCTATTTTTATTTTATTTATTTAATAACATATTACAAACTTAAATATGGTATTATATTTGTTAAGGAATAATTCTTATTTTTTATTTTTAGCAACTTTTAAAAGTATTCAGTATTTGTATTAATTTTTCCTTAAACACATGAAAGAGGAAAAATGACATTCAAAGAAATGAACTTAAATGAAGATATTTTATTAAATCTTCAAGATAACAATTTTAACAATCCAACTGAAATTCAAGAGCAAGCAATACCAGCGCTTTTGAATAACGAAAATATTTTTGGTAAATCAAGTACAGGAACAGGAAAAACTGCTTCATTTGTATTGCCAATATTGCAAAAAATCGATATTAACAAAAGAAGTGTGCAAGCAATAATCTTAGCACCAACAAGAGAATTAGCAAAACAAATTTTAGATCAAATTATTAAATTTTCTAAAAAAGGTAAAAGAGTAGGTGTGGCCGCTTTAATTGGTGGTGATAATATTCATGATCAATTTAGACGTTTAAAAAATGCACACGTTGTTGTGGGAACTCCAGGAAGAGTAAAAGATCATTTAGATCGTAAATCATTACTTTTAGATAAAGTTAACATTATTATTTTAGATGAAGCAGATGAAATGCTAAAAATGGGATTCAAAAGCGAAATTGATGAAGTGTTTGCAAAATTAAGTAAAACTGTACAAATTGGATTGTTTTCAGCAACAATGAACAAAAAAGTTGAAACATTAGCTAATCAATATATGGACAAATATAAAGCAATTTCAATTAACAACGAAATGAAAGTTAATGACAATATTAGCAACACTTTCTTTTTTACAAAAGGTGTAAGCAAAGAACAATTAATTTCTAAATTATTTGAGAAAAACAAATTTTATAAAACAATTATTTTCACTAATACAAAATCAAACACAGATAGAATTGCTGAAAACTTAAAAAGTTTAAACATTGATTCACTTGTAATTAATGGGGATAAAAAACAATCACAACGTTCACGTGCAATTAAATTATTTAAAGAAGATAAAGTTAATGTACTAGTAGCAACTGATGTTTTAGCAAGAGGGATTGACATCTCTGATGTGTCTTCAATTATTAATTATGATATTTCAATTGAAGACGAAGTATTCTTACACAGAATCGGAAGAACTGGAAGAAATGGAAAAAAAGGGGAATCAATCTCATTTATTCAAAATGACCAAACTTTAAGACAATTAAAAGCAATCGCAAGTAAATATAACTTAACAATTGATGAAATTAGTGTTGAAGAATATGGTTTAGAAAAACGCGCAAGAAATAAACCTAACTCAGAAAAAAGATTTTCTTCTTCAAAAGGTGGAAGCAATAACTTCGATAGAAGAAGAGAGGGTAGAAGTTCTGAAAGAAAATTTGGAGACAGAAACTTTTCAAGAGATAGAAAATCAAAAGATGACTTCGGTTTTAGAGAATTCAAAAATAACAACAGAAGAAATGTTAAAAACAAAAACAATGCATAATGTTATGTTTTAATAATAATTTATTGGTTAAAATAATATATAGTGTAATAATTATATAGAGGTATTAATATGACATTTCAAAAACCAAGAGGAACAGAAGATAAATTCTTTAGCGATGCTAAAGAATTTTTTGCATTAACAACCATTATTAGAAATGTAATGGATATTTATAATTATTCAGAAATTAAAACTCCTACTTTTGAAAACGCTAACTTATTCAAAAGAAGTGTTGGTGATGAAACCGATGTTGTCTCTAAAGAAATGTATACATTTTTAGATAAAAAAAATCGTGAACTAGCATTAAAACCTGAAGGTACAGCTTCAATAATTAGATCTGTTGTTGAAAACAAATTATACAGCGATGCTAATTTACCATTAAAACTATTTTATATTGATAGTTTCTTTAGATATGAGAGACCACAATCTGGAAGAAATCGTCAATTTAATCAATTCGGGGTTGAAGTATTTGGTAAAGCTTCACCAGAACTAGATGTTGAACTTGTAGCAATGGCAATTACAGTTATAAAAAATGTTGGTTTAGAAGATAAAGATTTTAAAGTAAATATTAATTATTTGGTTTCAGATAAAGAAAAAAGCGCTTACATTAATGATTTAAAACAAAGTTTACAAAAATTAACATTATGTGATGATTGTCAAATTAGAATTGAAAAAAATATTTTAAGAGTTTTAGATTGCAAAATAGATCAAAACAAATTTACCAACATTCCAAACATGAGTAATTATTTAAGTGCTAAAGATCAAGCATACTTTGGAGCAATCACTAAAATAATGAAATATTTAAATATTGATTTTGAAATTAATTCTAAATTAGTTAGGGGTTTAGATTATTACACTGGATTTATTTTTGAAATAAACTTAGTAAAAAATAATTTAACATTACTTGGTGGTGGCCGTTATGATAATTTAGTTAAACAATTAGATGGTCCCGATCTATCTGGTGCTGGATTTGGAATGGGAATTGAAAGATTGCTACTTGAATTAAAGAATCAAAAAATTACTTTGTCTAAAGAAGGTCAATTGGATGCTTTCATTGTTGGATTATCAGAAAAAGCAAAACAATTTAGTGCAATCTTGGCTTTAATGCTAAGAACATCAGGTTTAATGGTTGATGTTAACTATCAAGATCGTAGTTTAAAATCATCATTTAAATTTGCTGAATCAATAAAATCTAAAAATATAATTATTATTGGTGATAATGAATTAAAAGAAAACGTGGTTGTAGTTAAAAATTTGATTACAAAAGTAGAACAAAAAGTTAAATTTGATGAATTGGTTGAATTTTTAAAATAGATTTAGAGGAATAAATTATGAAAAGAACACACACATGTGGTGAATTAACAATCAAAAATTTAAAACAAAAAGTAGTTTTGCAAGGTTGAGTTGCTAAGATAAGAAAATTAGGAACTATTAATTTTGTTGATTTAAGAGATCGTTACGGAATAACTCAACTTGTTATTAAAAATGAATTAGTTGCAAATATTAAATCAGAATATGTAATTGAAATTGAAGGTTTAGTAATTGAAAGAAAATCAAAAAATAAAGATTTAGCAACTGGAGAAATTGAAATTGAAGTAACAAATTTACAAGTTATTAATGCATCAAAATTAACACCATTTGAAATTAAAGATCAAATAACATCAAGTGAAGAAACAAGGCTTCAACATCGTTATTTAGATTTAAGACGTCCAGAAATGCAACAAAAGTTAATTTTAAGAAGTCAGATAAATCATATCATTAGATCTTTTTTTGTAGAAAATAATTTTATTGAAATTGAAACACCAATTTTTGGTAAATCAACTCCAGAAGGGGCACGTGATTTTTTAGTTCCATCAAGATTAAATAAAAATAAATTTTATGCTTTACCACAATCACCTCAGTTATATAAACAATTATTTATGATATCTGGGTTTGATCGTTATTTCCAAATTGTTAAATGTTTTAGAGATGAAGATTTAAGAATTGACCGTCAACCAGAATTTACACAATTAGATATGGAAATGTCATTTGCTGATCAAGAAGATGTGATTAGTATTTTCGAAAAGCTATTTCAAAAATTATTTAAGCAAGTTAAAAATATTGATTTAAAAGTTCCTTTTAGAAGAATGACATGAGAACAAGCAATTGATTTATATGGAATTGATAAACCAGATTTAAGATTTGGTTTAGAAATTAAAACTTTAAATTCTATTTTTGAAAAAACCAGTATTCCATTGTTTAAAGATATTAAAAATAAATCAATAAGAGCAATTTGCGTAAATGATTTATTAAATAAAAAATCATTAGAAGCTTTAACAGAAGAAGCAAAACAAAACGGAATTAATATTTTATCTTTTGCAAAATTTGACACAAAAGATTGAACTGGTTCAATTGGTTCAAAATTATCAACTTCTGAAAAAGAAGCATTGCTTAAATTATTTGCTATTAAAGGTAATGCAACAATCTTATTTGTTGTTGATGAATTTTATAAAGCTTCCCAAGCAATGGGGGCGATTAGAAATAAAACAGCTAATATTTTAAATTTAGTAGATGCTAATAAGTTTGAATTTTTATGAGTTGTTGATTTCCCATTATTTGAATATTCTGAAGAGGAAAAAAGGTTTGTTGCTAAGCATCACCCATTTACAATGCCAAATAGTGAATCAATAGATACATTTGATAAAGACAAACAAAATGCAAAAGCAAATGCTTATGATATTGTTTTAAATGGTTTTGAAATTGGTGGTGGTAGTCAAAGAATTACAAATCCTGAAATACAAGAACGTATGTTTAATACATTAGAGCTTGATAAGAGCACAATAGAAACTAACTTTGGTTGATTTATGGAAGCATACAAATATGGTGCACCATATCACTCAGGATGTGCCTTAGGATTAGATAGATTATATATGTTGTTAACTAATTCTGACAACATTAGAGAAGTGATTGCTTTTCCAAAAAACTCTTCTGGAATTGATCCTATGTCAAATGCACCAGGTGAAGTAACTAAAGCGCAACTTGATGAAGTTAACATTAGTATAAATAAAAAATAATTACATAATTAAAAAAGTTTAGGGTTTCTAAACTTTTTATTTTTAATAATTTATTTTAAATAGATAAAAATTATTTTAATTAGTACTAAAATAGATATAGGGAAAGGAAAAGAAAGGAAAATGTACAACTTAAAAGATTTAGAAGAACAAATTCTTTTAAATGAAAAAAAACAAACAATAATTTTTTCTGAAGGCAGAGAAAGGAAAATTATTGAGGTTAGTGAAATGCTTGCTAAGAAAAATTTGGCAAACATTATTCTTCTAACAGATGGCGTTATGGAATACACACCATCTAATAAATTAATTAAAGTTATTAACATTAACAATTATGATAAAAAAAATATAATTCAAGAGTTTTTAAATATAAGAAAAAACAAAACAAACTTAGAACAAGCTACAAAATTAATGGAACAAGCTAATTATTTAGGAACAATGTTACTCCAACAAGGGATTGGAGATTGTTTAGTTTGTGGGCTAACATTTACTACTGCAGACACCTTGCGTCCAGCATTACAAATCATTAAAACCAAACCAGAGTTTAAAATTGCGAGTTCAGCATTAATTATGCGTAACCAAAAACAAAACTTTATTTTTAGTGATTGTGCATTAAATGTCAATCCTTCAAGTGAACAACTTGCAGACATAGCAACAATGGCTTGCCAATTTGCTAAAAATCTTAATGTTAGTGATGTAGAGTGTGCACTTTTAAGTTATTCAACAAATGGAAGCGGAATCGGTGAACAGGCGGAAAAAATTCAACAAGCAGCTTCATCATTAACTAATCAAAAACAATTTTTAATTGAAGGTGAACTTCAATTTGATGCAGCTTTTAATAAAGAGATTAGAATGAAAAAATATCCTAATTGCCGATTAAAAAAATTACAACCGGACGTATTTATTTTTCCAGACTTAAATTCAGGTAACATAGGCTACAAAATTGCTCAGCAATTAGGTGGTTTTAGTGCTGCGGGACCATTTATTTTGGGTTTAAATAAACCAGTTAACGATCTTTCACGTGGAGCATCAATTATAGATATTTATGAAACAGCAGTTGTTACAATTTATCAATCATTAAAGGAAAAATAATGATTTTAATTGTTAATGCAGGTAGTAGTTCAATTAAATTTAAACTATTTGACATTCACGATATAAACAATCCAAGTGCAAAACTAGAGGGAATAGCTGAACGTATTGGTATTGATGGAAAAATTAAAATTAATTTTAATCAACAAAAAACTGAAACAAATCAAACTCTCTCTAATCACAAAAACGCTGTAGAAGCTATCTTAAAGCAATTTAAAATTTTAAAAGTTATTAAAAATGAAAATGAAATAAAAGCAATTGGTTTTCGAATTGTTCATGGAGGAGTTAATATTTCTCAACCATGTGAAATCAATGAAGAGATAAAAGCAATTATAGCTGATAATGTTAAATTAGCACCACTTCATAACCCCGGAGCTTTAATGGCGATTGAGGCATTTGAAAAGGTATTAAGTAATGCAAAATTAGTTGCTTGTTTTGACACAGCATTTCATCAATCAATTCCTATTAATAACTTCTTATATGCAACTCCATATTTATGATATGAAAAATATCGTGTAAGAAAATATGGATTTCATGGAATTAGTTATGAATTTATTTCTCAAAGAATGGCAAAAATATTAAATAAAGATTTAAAAAATTTAAATTTAATTATTTGTCATTTAGGAAATGGAGCAAGTATTTGTGCAGTTAAGTCTGGTAAATCCTTTAATACAAGTATGGGATTAACACCATTAGCTGGACTAATTATGGGAACTAGATGTGGAGATATTGACCCTTCAATTATTGAGTATATGGCAAAACAATTAAACCAAGATGTGTTTTCATTAACTAAAATTTTAAATCAAGAATCAGGCTTACTAGGTATGTCTGAAGTTTCTAGTGATATGCGTGATGTTATTAGTGCCGCTAATAATAAAAATACTAAGGCACAATTAGCACTTGAATGTTATTATCAACAAATTGCTGATTATATTATTAAATATGCTAACCAACTAGAAGGCAGTTTTGATGCAATTATCTTTACCGCTGGAATTGGGGAGAATGATCCTTTAACAAGAATAAAAGTTTGTGAAAAATTACCAATCTTAAATTTAAAAATTGATAATAAAAACAATGAACAATCGCATAATGATTATTTAAAAATTAGTTCTTCAACTTCGAAATATTCAATATTTAAAGTAAGTACTAATGAAGAACTAATGATTTGTAATCAATGTTTAAAATTTTTACCAAAATAATAATTAATTAAACTAACGGAGGAAAAAATGAAAACTATAGTAATTGGAACAAATCACGCTGGAACAACAGCGGTAAGAACATTAAGAAGATTGGCTCCTGAAATGGAAGTTACTACTTATGATCAAAGTGATGTCATTTCTTTTTTAGGATGTGGAATCGCCTTATGAGTTGGAGGACAAATTAAAGATCCACAAGGATTGTTTTACGCTAGTCCAGAATTATTAAAAAAAGAAAAAATTAATGTTAATATGAATCACAAATGAGTTGGAATTGACAAAGTTAAAAAAACTGTTAAATTTGAAAATCTTTTAACAAAAGAAATTGTTGAAGACCATTATGATAAATTAATTATTTCAACTGGAACTTGACCAGTAACCCCACCAATTGAAGGTATTGATTTAGAAAATGTACAAATTTGTAAAAACTATTATCATGCTCAAAAAATTAAAGCAGCTAATAATGATAAAAATATTAAAAATATAACTATTGTTGGTGCAGGTTATATTGGGGTAGAACTAGTTGATGCCTTTGTTAAATCAGGGAAAAATGTTTCTTTGGTTGATATATGTGACCGTATTATGCCAATGTATTATGATGGAGAAATGACAGAAATTATTGAAAAAGAAATGCAACAAAACAATGTTAATTTATTTTTAAAATCTAAAGTTGTAAAATTTGGCGGAGTTAATGGTAAAGTTAACAAAGTTATTTTAGATAATGGTGAAATTGATACAGATTATGTTGTATTCTCAGTTGGTGTTAAACCAAAAACTGAATTGCTAAAAGGAATAATTGATCTTGATGAACGTGGAGCAGTCATTACTAATGATTATATGCAATCATCTGATAAAAATATTTATGCAATTGGTGACTGTGCAACTGTTTTAAATATTGCATTAAATAAACGTATTCAAGTTGCTTTAGCAACAACTGCTGTACGTACAGGAATTTTAGCAGCAATAAATATTGTAAAAAACAATGCTTTAAAATCACCTGGATTTACTGGGGCAAATGGAATTGAAGTCTTTAATTGAAAAATGGGAGCTACTGGAATTTCAATGACTGCTGCCAAAAAAATGGGAATAGATGCAGAAGAAAAAGTCTTTGAAGATAATGATCGTCCAGAATTTATGCCAACTTTTAAAAAAGTAAAAATTAAACTTATTTGAGAAAAAAAATCTCGTAGAATTATTGGAGCACAAGTTGCTTCAACAAATAATCACACTGAAGTTATGTATATGTTTGCGTTAGCAATTCAAAAAGGATTAACTATTGATGAATTACCATTAGTTGATATTTTCTTCTTACCACACTTTAATAAACCATATAACTTTATCACATTAGCCTCACTTGAAGTTTTAGGATTGAATTTCTTCAAAGAATAATATGTTAATTTTTAAAACTGATACAACAGACCCTAGGTATAATTTAGCAATTGAAGACTTTTTTGTAAGAAGTTCTAAATATCAAGAGCCAATTCTATTTTTGTGACAAAATCACAATACTATTGTGATTGGTCGTAATCAAAATGTTACTAGTGAAGTAAATATCAAACTTGCATTAGCAGATGATGTTACTATTATTCGAAGAAATACTGGCGGAGGCGCAGTTTTTCATGATTTGGGTAATTTAAATTTTAGTATTATTTATGATGATAAACAAAATACTGGAATATCAATGTTTCAAGAAACAATGACTCCAATATTAGATGCCTTAAAGTTATATAATTTAAACCCATGTTTTTTGGGAAGAAATGACATTGCTATTAATGGCAAAAAAATTTCTGGTAATGCAATGTTAAAACATCAAAATCGTTTTTTACAACATGGTACCTTATTGTTTAATTCTAACTTAGAATTGTTATCAAAATATTTAACAGTTGATCGTCAAAAAATTATTTCTAAAAACATTAAATCAATTAGTAGTCGAGTTACAAACATTAATAATGAAGCTGAAAAACCAATTGAAATTGCTGATTTCATTAAAAAATTAATTAATGTGTTTTCACAAAAACAAAATGTAAAAGAAATTACTTTAACTGATGAAGATAAACTAGAAATTAACAAATTATTTGTAGAGAAATATTGTAGTCATGATTGAACATTCAATAAACATAATGACTTTAACTATAAAAATAAAATTTATTATCCTGGTAAAGGGTTGTTTGAAGTTGAATTAAATATTGAGTCAGGAGCAATTAAAGAGATTAAATTATTTGGTGACTTTTTAGGATTTATTGGAACTAATGAAATTGAACAAAAATTAACTAATGTGAAATATGATCATCAATCAATTTTAGATGTTTTAAAAACTATTGATATTCAAAAAATATTTGGTGCTGATATTACCAATGAAGAATTATTGAACTTATTAATTATGTAAGGAAAGGTTATCAAAATGGAAACAAAATATTTATTTAAATATGATCCGTTAAAAAATGAAGAAGTAAAAATGCTAGATCGCAATGGAAAAATTATTTGTGATGCAGCAATTTTACCAAAAATTAGTAAGACGGAATTATTAAAAGCATATAAACTTATGAATTTATCAAGACGTCAAGATGATTTTCAAAACAAAGTCCAACGTCAAGGAAGATTATTATCATTTCTATCATCAACTGGTCAAGAAGCTGCTGAAGTCGGTTATGCAATTAACTTAGTGCAAGGTCAAGATTGATTTGCTTGTGGTTATCGTAATAATGCTGCTTGGCTAACAGTGGGAATGCCAATGAAAAACATTATGTTGTATTGAATGGGTAATGAAATTGGTGGTCAATCACCTAAGGGTGTTAATTCTTTACCACCAAACATTATTATTGGTTCTCAATTTTCACAAGCTACTGGAATTGCATTTGCAGAAAAATATCGTAAATCAAAAGCAGTAACTTTAACAACCACAGGCGATGGCGGAATGAGTGAGGGTGAAACTTATGAAGCAATGAATTTTGCTAAACTACATGAACTTCCCGTTGTGTTTGTTTGTGAAAATAATAAGTGAGCAATCTCTACGCCATATGCAAAATCAACTAAAGCTTTAAATGTTGCAGTTAAAGGAATTGCTACTGGAACTCCATCAATTAAAGTTGATGGTAATGATTTTTTAGCATGTTATGCAGTAAGTAAAGAATGTATTGAATATGTTAGAAATGGCAACGGTCCAGTGTTAATAGAATTTGATACTTATCGTTTAGGGGCGCATTCTTCATCAGACAACCCTGATGTTTATCGTCCTAAACCAGAATTTGCTGAAGCACAAAAAAATGATCCATTAATTCGTTTTAAAAAATATTTAGAATCATTAAAATATTGAGATGATAATCAACAACAAGCTTTAGATAAAGAACAAGATGAATTTATTCATAAACAATTTGAATTAGCTGAAGCTGAAAAAGATTATCCATTAGAAAATGTATTTGATTTTATATATGAGAAAAAAACACCAGAACTTGAAGAACAACTGCATGAAGCACAAGCATTTTTTAAAACTCACCCTAGAGTTAAAGGGGGACATTAATCATGGCAGAAAAAATGATAACTTTGAACAATATTAAAGCAATTTCTCACACACTTGATTTAGCAATGAACAAGTGAAAAGAAGTTGTAGTTTTTGGAGAAGATGTTGGATTTGAAGGTGGAGTTTTCCGTGCTACCGAAGGCTTGCAAAAAACTCATGGTGAATCACGTTGTTTTGATGCACCAATTTCTGAAGCAGTTTTTGTTGGTGTTGGAATTGGAATGGCATTAAACAAAATGAAACCAGTAGTTGAAATTCAATTTGAAGGTTTGGGTTGAGCCTCACTTCAAAACATTATTGGTCATTTAGGAAGAATGCGTAACCGTACACGTGGTAAATATCCAACACCATTAGTAATTAGAATGCCAATGGGCGGGGGAATTCGTGCCCTTGAATTACATTCTGAAGCTATGGAAGTTATTTATGCACATGTACCAGGAATTAAAGTAGTTTGCCCATCAACTCCATATGATACAAAAGGACTATTGTTGGCAGCAATTGAATCAAATGATCCAGTCATTGTTTTAGAACCAACTAAACTATATCGTGCTTTTAAAGAAGAAATTCCTGAAGATTTTTATACTGTACCAATTGGTAAGGGAACTATTATTCAGGAAGGAAACGATCTTACTGTGGTAACTTATGGAGCACAAACTGTAGATTGTCAAAAAGCAATTGAAGCATTCGAAACTAAAAATCCTGGAAAAACAATTGAGTTAATTGACTTACGTTCAATTAAACCGTGAGATCGTGAAATGGTATTTAATTCAGTAAAAAAAACAGGAAGATTATTGGTTGTTCACGAAGCTGTTAAATCATTTTCAGTTTCAGCAGAAATAATTGCTAGTGTAAACGAAAATTGTTTTGAATATCTAAAAGCACCGCTTTCAAGATGTACAGGATACGATATTGTTATTCCTTTTGATTCAGGAGAAACATATCATCAACCAATTCCTACTCGAATTGAAGAAAAAATTAATGAAGTAATTAATTTTAAATTTTAAGGAGTAAGGATGTATATAAAAGAATTAATTTTAACTATAAAAATAATAAACTTAAAAATTATTAAATTAAATTTTAATAACATAAATAAAGAAAATAAAATGGGGGAACATGAGAATGAAAGTTGCAATTAAAGCAAGTCCATTAGCTCGTAAGGTCGCTGCAGACTTGGGAATTGATCTTAATCAGGTTATTCCTAGTGGTCCAAATAACCGAATTTTAGTTGCAGATATTCAAAATTTTAAACCACAAGTTGCTGCAAAACCTATAGTTAATGATGAATTAAAAGTAGATAAATTATCAAATGTTAGTGAATCACTAGCAAAACCTAATTTAACAATGCCAACATTTAGTGAAACTTTGCAATGGGAGAGTATACCTATGAATCCTATTCGCAAGGCAACAGTTAAAGCAATGGGAATTGCTAATAGTCAAACCGCATTGTTTACTGGGCTAAAAAGTATTGATGTTAGTGAATTAGTGAAATTACGCAACAATGTAAAAACACACGCACTTACTAAAAATGTTAAGTTAACATATTTAGCTTTTATTGTAAAAGCGGTTGCCTTGTCATTAAAACAAATGCCGAATTTAAATATTAGAAATGATGAAAAGAATCATGCAATTCAAATGGCTAATCAAATTAATATTGGAGTAGCTTGCGATACTCCAGAAGGGTTGATGGTACCTGTGATTAAGTGTGCTGATCAAATGTCAATCTTACAAATTGCCGCCAAAATTACTAAACTTGCTACTAAAGCACGTACAAAAAAATTAACATTAAACGAAATGACTGGCGGAACATTTACAATATCTAACTTTGGATCAGTAGGGCTTGATTATGCCACTCCAATTGTTAATTATCCAGAATCTGCGATTCTGGGGGTCGGAACAATTACTAAAACACCAGCTGTTATAAATGGAGAAATAATGGTTAGAGACTTTATGCCGCTATCTATTTCTTGTGACCATAAAGTAATTGATGGGGCAGATGCAGGAAGATTTTTAATTTTAGTAACTAACTATTTAACAAATCCTGCATTGTTGTTAATAGAATAAGGAGTATGTATGTATAAAGTAAAATTTGCCGATATTGGTGAAGGATTAACAGAAGGTACTGTAACTGAAGTAATGATAAAACCAGGACAAACAGTAAAAATGGGTGATGCCTTATTTAATGTAGAAACTGATAAAGTAACATCAGATATACCATCACCAATTAATGGAGTTATTGCCAAAATCTTAATTCAAAAAGGTCAAGAAATTAAGGTTGGTGATGTAGTTGTTGAAATTAATGATGGTAAAAATGAAAATGTTGTCGCAACACCTGCAACACCAGAAGTTGAAGAAGAAAACGCTTCTGTTGTTGGTTCAACTCCAGTTTCTAATTCTTTATTAACTCGCGGACGTAAAACATCACAACCACAAAATAATCAACAAGACATTGTTTCAAATCCTGAGCCAGTTATAAGTAAACCACAATTAAGTGGTCCAAATCACTATGATGTAATTATAGTTGGTGGAGGAGTTGGTGGATATGTATCAGCTATTAAGTGTGCTCAATTAGGATTAAAAACAATGATCGTTGAAAAAAATAAATATGGTGGTGTTTGTTTAAACATTGGATGTATTCCTACTAAAACACTATTAAAATCATCATATGTTTATGAACAAATTATTAATGAAGCAGCAGAGTTTGGAATTAAAATTGCCAAAACTAATATCAAATTAGATTGAAATAAAATTCAAGCTCGTAAAAATAATGTTGTTGATAAATTAACTAGCGGAGTTAAATCACTATTGAAAAAAAATAAAGTAACAATGATTAGTGGAGAAGCAACAGCTTTAGATCAATATACTATTTCAGTAGATAATAAAAAATATACTTGTGAAAATATGATTATTGCCACCGGAAGTATTCCAAATGGATTGAAGCTTCCCGGAGCTGAGGCTGCGGTAAAAGATGGTTGACTAATTGATTCAACAGCTGCTTTAAATTTAAAAACAATTCCTAAATCACTAGTTGTTATTGGTGGGGGAGTTATTGGTGTAGAGTTTGCCTCAATGTTTAAACAACTGGGAACTAAAGTTACTATTTTACAATTTATGCCAACTATTTTAGAAATGCTAGATAGTGATGTTTCAAATGAAATGACAAAAGAACTATTAAAACATGGTAATTTAGAAATTATTACTAATGTTAATACAAAAGAATTTAAAAAAAATCATGAAGTAGTTTATGAAGTTGGCGGAAAAACTCATACTATTAAAGCAGATTATGTTTTACAATCTGTGGGCCGTCAAGTAGTAACTACAGGATTTGATAATATTGGTATTAATAAAAATGAAAAAGGACATATTTTAGTTGATGAATATTGTCGTACTAACTTAAACAATGTTTATGCTATTGGTGATGTAACAGGTAGAATTATGCTTGCGCATGTGGCTTCACATCAAGGTATTATTGCTGCAAATCATATTGCAAGTTTGCATAACATAAAAGATGCTCATGATTTAAAAATGCGTTATGATCGTATTCCAAGTTGTATTTACACTCATCCCGAAGTAGCTGTAATAGGTTATACTGAAGAGCAATTAAAACATGATAATATTGAATATCAAGCATACAAATTTCCTTTTGCAGCTATTGGTAAAGCATTGGCTGATGGTAATACTGTCGGATTTGTTAAATTAATTTGTGAACCAAAATATAAACAAATTTTAGGTGCACACATTATTGCTAACACTGCCACCGATATGATTTCTGAAATTACTAGTGTAATCGAATCAGAAGGGACTATTACTGAAATTGCTCGTGCAATTCACCCACACCCAACATTGAGTGAGGCAATCGGTGAAGCAGCAGAAGCATTAGAAAGTGGAAAACCGATTAATTGATAATAAAAAAAGTAGATAAAACTCTACTTTTTTTATTATGTTAATTTTAAAGTTTAATTAAAAATTTCTTTTTGGTCTTAAGAATGAAATTATAGAAATTACAATTCAATAAGCAAATGAAAGAACTCCACTAAATCCTGAAATTTTTGTAACAATATCCATTTTAATTTTTCCATCTGGTAACAATGCAATTGTAGTTGTTCCACTACATAATACATATATTATTAATGGAATAACAATACTATCAATCAATACATTTTTTACATTTCCTTGAGCTTTAGCATTAACAAATGATGCAAATGCATACATTAATAATGTTGTTGATAAAGCTGTAAATAAAAATTGGAATACTAATTGGTAAAATTTAGAAACATCCATTCCTGGAGCAACATATTTTGTAGAATCATATTTTATTCCAGTTCCATCAGGGATGAACGCTGTTCCAGCATTAGCTTCAATTAATGAGCATTTGTTTTTTGCTGCAAGAATATAAGCGATTACATTTAAAAATATTAGTGTTAAACAAATTAAAGCAAAAATTAATTTAAGACTGCTGATTTTAATGTTTTCACTTTTTGCAATTATTGCAACTTGTTGGAAAAATAGTAAAACAGTTGATAAAAATGTTGTTAAAATTAAAGCCACGATAATTATTGATAAATGACCATTTTCAAAGCGACTATTTGTTTTATTAACAGTGTCTATAATTTCTTCTCCAAATAATCATTTGCTATCAATATTCATGCAAATTAAGCCTCACACCATTATGTTAACAATTAGTGCTGCTCCAAATAATCCTCAGAATCTAATTAATAAGATATCAAGTATTTGTCACTCAATTTTAGTTTTATCTTCTAATCTTTCACTAGATTTTAATCTATAGTTAACCGCATCTCAACTATTATATGAGTTGTATTCATTAACTCTTCTTAATTCAAAGAATCTTTCAACAGTTTGACCTGCTTGTCATTTTTCTTCTTTTACAAATGAATCTTCAATACAAGAAAGAACAAATGTAATTTCATCTTTATAAACATTTACATCTCTTTTATTAAGAACTGCGTTTGATAAGTCAGTTATTAAAAGATCTAAATAAGCAGGTTTATATGTTAGTCCAGTAAGTGCACCCAACATACCTTTAACAGCTTCGCTGTCATTAGCTTCAATTGCAATCTGAGCATTTTTTAATGTATCAATAGTTCCTTTGAAACCAAATAACACATAATTTTTTCTAGATGCTCGATAAGCTTTTAAATTTTTTAATGGTCCTGTTACTAAACCCATAACTGTATTAAAAATTATTGTAAATAATATCCCTAATAAAATTAGTTTAAAAGGATCAAATAATTCTTTAGTAACATAATATGGTTTGGTTGAATTAACTCAGACGTTATATCAACAATACGCATAAGTAACAAAAGCAATAAAAACTATTTTTAATGTTAAATTTTTCATATTTCCTCCTTTAGTAATAATATATTAATAAAATATTGATATTAAATAATTTTCATAAATTTTTCAATATTTGTTAAATATGCGTAAAAAAAGTGTACAAACTCTACAGTGTTAGCAACAAAATCTAAATAAGCAACATCGCTAATCTTTTTATTAAGATTCAATTTTCTT
Organism: Spiroplasma endosymbiont of Crioceris asparagi; assembly: GCF_964020035.1. Taxonomy (NCBI): domain Bacteria; kingdom Bacillati; phylum Mycoplasmatota; class Mollicutes; order Entomoplasmatales; family Spiroplasmataceae; genus Spiroplasma; species Spiroplasma endosymbiont of Crioceris asparagi. The sequence continues at coordinate 385,004 of NZ_OZ026475.1, read as the reverse complement.
ACATAATTAATAATTAAATTAACCGGTCTTCTAAAGTTAATTAATTCATTTTCATTTTTTTTATCAATGTTTGAAATTACAGTATTTATAAAATAATCATCACCGATAATTCGTTTAACTTCAACAATATATTGATTAAAAAAACTTCAAACATATTTATTAAAATAATTAGCTTTTTCTTGATTAGTTAAATTATTAAACTCAATATCTTTTAAAAATTTTGCAATATGATTTAAACTTGATGCAATTGCAATGTTTTGCATATAATAACCAATGTATTTTTTAAATTTACTTAAAACTTTTTTATCAGTTTTTATTTTTTTATATTTTTGATTAAAAAAGTTAATGTAGTTATTTAATTTAGTTAAATATTTTTCTAAATCTTCTGTTCCCTTAACAGTGATTAACATATTAATATCGCCAGAATTATTAAATCTTGCATTTCATTTATTTAATTTCTTTGCAGATTTATTAAGTGATTTTTTTCAAAAGGGTATAACACGCCCTAAATATTTAATATCTTTTGCTTCTAATATATTTTTTCTTAATTGATTAACCATATAACACCTGTAAATAAATTATAATATAATTAAGTTGCTAATTAGTAAGGAATAATATGAATTCAACAAACATTTTTGTTATAGTAGTCGCTATAATTTGACTTTTATTATTATTTTTTTTCGCTTTATTTGCTATTTCGGAAAATAAAAAGATTAAATTTAAAAGGCAACAAGAAAAAACTTTTTACTTAGATAATAATTTAAAACTAGATGACTTTAAAATTAAATTAAATTTTGAAACAGCAGTTGATGAAATTTGTTTCTTTCAAAAAGACGCAGTTAATGCAAATTATCAAACAACAAAAAAAGATTATCAATTAATTAATATAAATGATAAATATTTTGTTCCACCACTATGATCTAAAAATGTTAAAGGAAGGAACATATTAACAAGCATTTATCTTACTAATAAAAGATTTGTATTTTTATTAGATAAAAAATATATTGTTGTTAAAATTGATAAAGATTTTTTATGTAAACCTTATGTTGATATAAAGAACAAAATAGTTAATTGAAAAATAGTGATTAAAACCGCAGAAAATAAATACATTAGTTTTGAAATTGGCAATCCGCAAATATTTCAATTACTAGAAAAGGTGGTAAAAAATTATGAATAATTGAATTTCACAAATATCAATTTTTATTGTTTTGATTATTTTGACTGTTTATATATTTATTGAATTATTTTTCTTTTTAAAAGAATTTAATAAAGTTAAAAAAATTAATTCAGATTCAAAAGTTGTTAATAATAAAATTTTAAATTTTGCATATTTAATTTATGCATTGATAATTTTAATTTCTTTATTATCTTTATCAACATTAATTTATTGCTTAGAAAATAAAACAAAAGACGTTTTTTTAATAAATTCATCAGTTACTTTAGTTGCACTTTTATTGGTGGTATTCTTTTTATTTTATTTAGAAAAAATTCTTAAAAGTGTCTTTGTTGTTATTTATGATGATAATATTATTTTATTTAAAAATACTTTTAAAATTTCAACGATAAAAAAATGTGGAAATGATTTAAAACGTAAAAAAATTTATATTTTAGTAAATACAAATGAAGATTATGAGTATTTAAAAATTAAATATTTTTGAAAAATTAAAGAAATGTTAATTAGTCAAGTGGGAGATAAATATGATCAAGCAAGCTAAATTTATAAAGTCAGCACCAACTCAAGAGCATTGAATTATTGATGATATTCCTGAAGTGTGTTTTTTGGGAAGGTCAAATGTTGGAAAATCGAGTTTCATTAATACATTAACCAATAATAAAAAAATGGCGAAAACTTCGCAAACTCCAGGTAAAACACAATTATTAAATTTTTTTGATATTAATAATTCAGAGTTTAGAATTGTTGATTGCCCTGGTTATGGATACTCACGTCTTTCAATGACACAACAAGATCAAATTTCGGTGATGATCCAAGACTATTTGATGAGTCGTGAAAATCTGAAATTTGTTTGTCAATTAATTGATTTACGTCACGAACCAACAAAAGATGATATTTCAATGAATAATTTTTTAAGAAAAATGAATATTCCTGTATTAATCATCGGAACAAAATTAGATAAGTTAAAGAAAAATGATATTTTAAAAAATAAAAATATGATTAAAAAAATTTTAAACATTACTGATAATGAAATTTTAATGACATCATCGCAAGAAAAAACAAATCTTGATTTAGTTCATAATAAATTTTTAGAATTTTTTAGTAAATAAAATATATAATCAAAGATAAATAGAGGTTTTAAATAATGGATTTATATCCGTCGAATATAGACAAAAAAGATATTTTAGATAAGTATAATGTAACATTAGAAGCGGGTTTATCTTCTCAACAAGTAGAGGAAAACTATAATAAATTTGGCAAAAATGAGATTCAAGAATCAAAAAAAGAATCAATTTTTAGTTTGTTTATTAAAACTTTAATGGAACCAATTCAATTAATTTTATTATTTGCAGCGCTTATTTCTTTTGTTGAACCCTTAATCACAAAAAATTATAAATTTACAGCATACATTGATTGTGTTGTTATTCTTTTGATTGTTATTATTGATAGTATTTTAGAATTGGTGCAAGAAATTAAAACTCAAAAATCTGTAACCTCACTAAAAAAATTAACTAAACCTAAATGTGTAGTTATTAGAAATTCAATGCCGGTTGAAATAACTGCAGCTGAATTAACTCTTGGAGATATTGTTCTTTTAGAAGCGGGGCGTTATGTACCAGCTGATTTAAGATTGTTAGATGCATCAAACTTAACAATTGATGAATCTAATTTAACTGGAGAATCAACTCAAGTTTGAAAAACTGCCGATTCAATTCAAAAAGAAACAAATATATTAGCAGAAATGAAAAATATTGCTTTTTCATCAACATTTGTTACTAATGGTCGTGCAGTTGGAATAGTTATCAAAATTGGTGAAGAAACAGAAATTGGTAAAATTTCTAAAATGATTGTAGAAGCACCTGCTAAAAAAACATTGTTAGAAAAAAGCATTGATAAATTTACTTATAAAATTGCCATTATTAGTGTTTTGGTGGGAATTATTTTCTTTGTTGGATTAGAGATCGTCAATTCTGGAAAAGATACATGATTTGATAATTTAATGGTTTCAATTACATTAGCAATTGGATTAATTCCAGAATGTTTAGCAGCCGCCATTTCTATTGCATTAAGTGTAAGTACTAAAAGAATGGTTAAAAATAATATGATTGTTAAAAAAATTAGTGTTGTGGAGTCATTGGGTTCAGTGAACGTTATTTGTACTGATAAAACCGGAACCTTAACTCAAAATAAAATGACAGTTGAAAAAATTATTATTAATAATGAAATTGTTGAATCAGGAGTTTGATTAAATAGTTGAGAAGATAACGAACAAAACAATAAATTTATTCAAAGTATGATTTTATGTAATGATTCAATGATTCAAGATGGCGAAAGAATTGGTGATCCAACTGAATTAGCATTTATTGATTTTTCACAACAAATTGGTTTTGATGAACTAGTAATTAGAAAAAAATACAAAAGATTAAATGAAATATCTTTTGATTCTACAAGAAAAATGATGACAACAATTAATAAAATTGATGACCATAATTTTGTTTTTTCAAAAGGTGGAGTTGAACAAATTCTTCAAAGATGTAATCGAATTTTTATTAATAATGAAATTAAAAAAATTACAAAAGCAGATATTAATCAAATAATGCAAATCACTGCTAGTATGTCACAAGAATCTTTAAGAGTTATGGCGTTTGCTTATAAAGAAGCGAATAATGAAGAAGAAAAGGATTTAATATTTGTGTCTGCTGTGGGAATGAAAGATCCAGTAAGACCAATGGCTGTGGAAACAATTAAAATTACTAATCGTGAAAATATTAAAGTTGTAATGATTACTGGAGATCACCCAAGTACTGCTTTATCAATTGCACGTGATTTAGGATTAGCTTCAGAAGAAAGACAAGTTATGAGTGCTGAACAACTTGATACATATTCTAAAACAGAATTGTTGTCGCTTTTAGATCATATTAGAGTTTTTGCTCGTGTTAATCCCGAACATAAAGTTAAAATCATTAAACTATTTCAAGAAAAAGGTGAAGTAGTTTCGATGACAGGTGATGGTGTTAATGATGCTTCATCATTAGCAATTGCTGATGTGGGAGTTGCCATGGGAATTACGGGAACTGATGTTGCCAAAGATTCAGCTGATGCAATTTTAACTGATGATAACTTATTTACAATTGTTAATGGTATTAAAGAGGGGCGTGGTGTATTTCAAAGAATTCAAAAAACTATTGCCTTTGTAATGGGAGTAAATATTGCGAACATTATTGTTTTAGGGGCAATAATCATTACAACTGGTGAATCATTTTTAAATGCCGTTCAAATTCTTTGAATAAACCTAATTATTGAATCGCTATTAGCTACAACAATTGGAATGGGAGAAACTGAAAAAGCTTTTGTTAAAAATAATAAATCAAAGAAAAAAAATTCATTATTAAACGGTACGTGAATTTTATTTTTAAAAATAGTTTTAATATCAGCAGGATTTTCATTAGCAATATTTTTTATTACAAGAACAATTTATAACAATGAGTTTGCAAAAACTGCAACATTCTTTGTAATGACAACTTCGCCAATCTTTTTTGTAAATACAATGAGAATTACTAGTTGAGATGGGGCAGTTAAATTTGGTTATAAACTAAATAAATCGCTATTATTTTCATCAATATTTGCTTTTATGTTAAATACTTTAATCTTATTTATTCCAAAAATAAACACTGATATATTTAACATCTTGCCAACTAGTTCATATAATGTTGAACACATTGGGATAATTGCATTTATGCTAATTGGTTCATTAATGCCAGGAATCTTAATTGTGGTAGTTGATTTTATTAATTATATTATTGCTAAATTTTTTCAAGATCCATGAACTCGTAACCGTTTATTATCAAAACAAATTATTGAATTAGAAGATTAAAATAAACAAGTGTTTATTTTTTTTATATTTATAATTAAATAATATAAGGGGGGTTGATATATGAAAGCCCTAAAATCTACGCGTTACTTAACCACAACTGCATTAATAAGTGCAATTTTAACCACAATTAGTTTAATTTTTTCATTACTAGCTAAGTTTGGGGGAAATGCAATTTTTCAACCCGCAGATGGCCTTTATATAGCTTTAATTGTTTATATTAAAGGTCCAATGATGATTATTTGTGGAATTGTTTATGTAACCATTACTGATTTAGCAAGCGGAGGATTTGCATATATTCCTATTTCAATATTTGTAAGAATATTGATGTTTGTTTTCGTCTATTATTTATCAAAAAAAATCACTGTTTATATTTCAATGTTTCTAGCTACAATTTGTTTATTGATATATGTTTTTTATAGTTATATTTTATTTGGTGAAGAAATGGCCAAGTATGAATTAATTACAGACTTAATTCAAATGGTAGTTTGTTATGCTTTGGGTATTATATTTTTCTTTAGTTTTAAAAGACTTAATTTTATTTGAACAAAAATAAATAATGAATTTTATGTAAAAAATTAATAAAATCTAATTTAAATTTATAAACAAAAAAGAGATCTCCCGATCTCTTTTTAAAATAGTTAATAACAATTATTGTATAAATGCATAAGCTACAAAATAAATGATAAAAATTATCGAAAGTATTATTAAGAATATGTTCATTTCATTTTCTTCTTCTTTTTTAGTTACTCATGCTAAGAATGTATAACTTATTACAGCGGCTGCTATTCCATTAACGATTGAATAAGTTGTAATCATTAATAATATTGAAAAGAAACTTGCTGCCATAAATGAAGTTTTTTGTCATTCAATATCTTTAATTCCACCAATCATCATAATTCCAACAAAGATTAATGCTGAACTAGTAACACATTGTGGTATGGCTGTAAAAATTGGAGCAAAAATTATTGAGATTAAAAATAGCAATGCTGTAACAACTGAAGCTAAACCAGTTCTTGCTCCTTGCTCTAAACCAGTAAATGATTCAGAGAAAACTCCCATTGGAGATGTTCCTAATGCAGTTGTTCCAATTAATGTTGATGCTGAATCAACAATTAATGCACGATGAGAAATTTCGGGATGCTTACCAGTTTTTTTATCTAAGTTCATACTAAAGGCAGTTAATGTTCCTGTAGCATCAAAGAAGTTTAAAAACATCATCATAAAGGCACAAATATAAATTGTTGGGTTTGCTCAAATTTTAGTTTGTCCAAAAGCTTTATATGTTTGACTTAAATTATATTTAAACCCAGAAAACATATTTGAATAATGTTTAAATGAATCTTTAATATTTTCAAATTTTGTATTATTAAATGCATCAATTTGTGATCCTTTTAAAGTAAATAAATTAGCAATAATTAATGCTCCCACAAATCCAATCATAATTGCAATAATTGTTGCACCTGGAATTTTTTTATAATATAAAAACAACATAATTGCTAAAGTTATAAACCCTAAAATTATCATTGGAAAAGTATTTTTTAAATTACTTAGTTTAGCAATTGGTAAACCACCAGTTTTTTCTACAAAGTCCATATCTGCTAAACCAATGTAAGCAATAAAGAAACCAATAGAAACCCCAATTGCAATTTTTAATGATTTAGGTAAAGCATAAACTACATATGCTCTAATTGGGGTAATTGAGCACAATAAGAAGGCAATTGAAGATAACATTGATGCAATTAATGCTCCCTCAAATCCTACAGTTGATGAAACACCTTGATATTCAAAACTTTTAGTTGCAAGAGTGAATATAAAAATTGGCATTAACCCCATACTTGTGGAAAGGGCGGCTGGAATATTTGCAAATAATCCCATAATCATTGTACAAATAAATGAAGCAATCACTACTGATAAAAATATTCCTTGTTGATTCATTGATGCACCACCAAATGTTGAAGGTGATTGACTTAACATGCTTGGAGCAACACTAAGAATGTAAGCCATTGATAAAAAGGTTGTTAAACCACCAATAATTTCTTTTTTGATGGTTGAGTTAAAAGTATCTAATTTAAAGAACTTTTGGATTTTAGTAAGTGCTTTAAACTTACTATATTTAAATTCTGTGTTTTCCATTTTTCTCCTAAAATATTAAATAGAAAACAATACAAGTAGAATTTATAGACATGCATAGGTGCAAGGTAGAAACGTCGATCCAATATATCAACTTATATAAATTTTCATATTTAATTAAAAAGATTGTACCAAAATATACAACCATGTGATATTTTTTTTAAAAAAAATATCTTTTTTTCAAATAATGTATAATAAAAATAGTTTTTGAGGAGTAAATTTCAACAATTTTCAGAGAGTTAGTGGGTGGTGTGAACTAATATGCGTTGTTATTGAAGGTTGCAAAAGTAAAACTAAATATTTAATTAAGTGGGCTTTAGTCAATAAGGATGGTACCGCGGATATCTTATTCGTTCCTTCATATTTTAATATGAAGGAATTTTTTTATTTAAAAGGAGAAAATATGGAATCAAAATACAATCATTTAATTGTTGAACAAGACAAAAATAGTTATTGAATTAAAAAAGGTTATTTTAATGTGAATGAAAATTCTAAAAAACCAGCGTTTTCAATTATTATGCCACCACCAAATGTCACAGGTAAATTACATTTAGGTCACTCTTTGGATAATGCTATTCAAGATTTATTAATTCGATTTAAAAAATTAAATGGTTTTGAAACATTATGAGTTCCAGGAATGGATCATGCAGGAATTGCTACACAAGCAGTTGTTGAAAAATATTTGCGTGAAGCAAATATTGACAAAAATAAATTAACTCGTAAAGAATTCTTAGATGAAATTTGAAAATGAAAAGCTGTCTATGAAAAAAATATTAAAAGTCAATGAGATGCTTTTGGTTTAGCTATTGATCGTTCAAAAGAACAATTCACATTCTCAGAGGCAAATCAAAAAATTGTAAGAAAAGTTTTTGTAGAAATGTATAAAAAAGGGTTAATTTATCAAGATTACACACTTGTTAATTGAGACCCACAATTTCAAACAGCAATTTCAAATATTGAAGTAATTTATAAAGAAAGCACAACTAAAATGTATTATTTTAAATATTTTTTAGAAAATTCTAATAACTTTTTAGAAGTTGCTACTACTCGTCCTGAAACAATGTTTGGTGATGTTTGTCTTGTTGTTAATCCTTTGGATGAAAGATTTAAATCTTTCATTGGTAAAAAAGTAATAAATCCAGTAAATGGTAATTTACTTCCAATTATTGGTGATGAATATGTAGATATTGATTTTGGAACAGGTGTTATGAAATGTACACCAGCTCATGATAAAAACGATTTTGAATTAGGAAAAAAACACCATTTAGAAATGATTAATTGTATGAATTTAGATGGTTCAATGAATGAGATTTGTGGTACATATCAAGGACTTGATCGTTTTGCGGCAAGAAAACAAATTATTAAAAACTTAACTAAATCATTTATTAAAGAAGAAGAAATTACTAGTAGTGTAGGATATAGTGAAAAATCTAATGCCATTGTTGAACCAATGCTTTCAAAACAATGATTTGTAAAAATGAAAGATCTTGGTTCAAGTGTTGTTAAATTACAAGCATCTAAAGATAAAATAAATGTTTTTGATAAACGTTTTAACAATGATTTATTAAAATGAATGGAAAATGTTTATGATTGAACTATTTCTCGACAACTAGTTTGAGGTCATCAAATTCCAGTTTGATATCATAAACAAACAGGAGAAATTTATTGTGAGATTAATCCCCCTAAAAACGAAAGTGATTATGTTCAAGACAATGATGTGTTAGATACATGATTTTCTTCAGCCTTATGACCACTAATTTGTATGGAATGAAATCCTGATAAATCAATCAAACAACAAAATCAATTATTTAATAAATTTTTCCCCAACTCTGTTTTAGTAACTGGTTATGACATTATTTTCTTTTGAGCTTCAAGAATGATTTTCCAATCATTAAACTTAACTGGTCAAAAACCATTTCAAGATTTATTACTTCATGGATTGGTAAGAGATGAAAATGGACGTAAAATGTCTAAATCATTAGGAAATGGAATTGATCCTTTAGAAGTTATTAAAGAGTATGGGGTTGACAGTTTAAGATATGCGCTTGTGTCTAACTCTACTCCGGGAATGGATATTAAATTTTCTGAAGAAAAAATTCGTGCTGGATGAAATTTTATTAATAAATTATGAAATGCTTCACGATATGTAATTATGAATTTAGAAGCAAGTAATTTTAATACCAAATTTAATAATGAAAATTTTATTAAAAATTTAAATAGTGAAGTAAATCAAAAAAATATTATTAACAAATGAATTATTCAAAAATTAAAACTTGTTAAAGCAGAAGTAAAAAAATGTATTGAAACTTATAATTTTTCAATTGCTTCAAAATTATTAACTAACTTTGTGTGAAATGATTATTGTTCTTGATTTATTGAATTGGCTAAATCAAATTTAAATGATGAGTCAGCAATTAAAAATACAACATTAAAAACACTAGTATATGTTCTCAAAGATATTTTAATTATGTTGCATCCATTTATTCCATTTGTAACTGAAGAAATTTATCAAAAATTAAATTTACAAGAATCAATTGTAATTGAAGATTGAGATGATAATTTAGCAATTAAAATTAGTAAAGATGAAAATAACAGCATTGAACTAATAATTGAACTTATTTCAAAAATTAGAGAATTCAGAACTGAAAAAAATATTGCCAATAAAAATCACTTAACTTTTGTGGTAGAAGATAATATTGAAATTGATTTTATAAATCAATATTTAAATAAAATGGTAAACTCAGAAATTAAAGTATTAAAAATCGATAAAGTAGAAAAACCAAATTACAATATTTTAACTTTATCAAAATTATTTTTATATATTAAAGAATCTGATTTTATTAATTATGAAGAATTATTAAATAAGTTATCTACAGAACTTGCGCTTGTTGAATCTGAATTAAAAAGAAGTAATAACATCTTATCGAACAAAAACTTTTTAGCAAAAGCAGCTAAAGATAAAATTGTTGTAGAACAACAAAAACAAAAAGAATATGAAAATAAGAAAATAACAATTATACAAAAAATTGTAGAAATCAAAAAATAAATTTTTAAAATTCACGATGTATTTAATGAGGTAAATATTGTGAAGTTTATAAAATTTATTTTTTTTATAATTGTTTGTTTAATTTCATTAGGCATAGCTACATTTATTGGGTTTGATAGTAAAACATCTTCGAATAATTCTAATTCACAAAAAGCAGATGATAAAAAAATTATTCCTAATGATAATTTAAAATTTAAAATTAAATTCAATTTATCAACAACAATAAATAATCTTTTGCCAAAAACAATTAATTTTAAAATTAAATATAAAACCTATGATGATGTGTTTGAAGATGTTGACTCAATAAAATATTTAAATCAATTTTTTCACTATACATCTTTAACAAAGATTAAAAAAGATCACATTATTTTCTTGATGCCAAATGATGAAAATACACTAATTAAAATTTATCGAACAAGTTCTGAATTTAATAAAAAATATTTTACGTCTAAAAATTTAAGTGCAGATTTAGCTGAAAAGATTGTTACTTATTACGCTAGATACGACATTAACATTAATGAAATATATATAAAAATAAAAAAACTTTTTAAATCGGTTTATGAAAAAGAATTTTATAAAGAAGCATTACCATTTATTATTTGTTAAAAATGTCGAACTTGTTTTAATTACCTTATTTTTAATTAGTGAACTATTAATGCTTAATCAACAATATATTTTTTACGCTATCAGCATATTTTTTTGTTTAATTATTGCTTTTAAAAATATATTTTATTTTATATTTGTTAGTTTAATTATTCTTTTAAATTTATTTTATTTATTTGTTTATCTCAATTACATTAAATTACATCTATTTCAAGTTTACAAAGAAACAAGTTCTTATTATTTATTAAAGTTTATTAATTGTGTAGTTAGAATTAATAAATCAGATTTAAATCAAAATTTAAGTTTAGGAGAATTTATTTGAATAGGGGATTATAATTTCAAACCAGAAAATATGCTTCCCGAATTTGATCTTTATTATAAAGAAGAAGGGGTTATTGGCAGTATTACACCAAATAACATTAGTTTTTTTTATCGCGGAACTCAGTACTTTTTTTGACAAGTTTTAAAAATGTATAACAACGATTTAATTAAATTTACATTTTTTAATGATAAAAATTATTTTTTAATAAAAGATAATCTTAATTCAATATCATCTGCTTACATTTTTAAAGTAAATATATTTAAATTATTAATTCTTGATTTTGTTTATCAAAAAATTTGCAAATTTTTAAAATTAAATAGTAAGCAAAGAAAATGAATACAAATATTGTGTTTAATTTTAATTTGTTATTATTCACTTTTTAATAAAAATACAATTATTTATTTAATGTACAAAATTCATTTTATGATAAAGCAAAAAATTGAATTTAAAAACACAAAAATATTAAAGTCCAATTTCGGAATCCATTTATTTTATCCATATTTTTTAATCACTTATACATTTTTTTATTCAATATTAGGATATTTTATTTTTACTACATCTAAAAATAAAATTCATTTTAAGTGATTATGAATTATTTTGTTATCAATAATATTATTTTCGCCAATTCAAATCTATTCAAATTATAAATGACATATTTTTGATTGATTTTACTATATGTTTTTAAACCAATATTCATTGTTTGTTTGAATATTATCAATGATTCAATTAATTTTGCCGATTGATATATCCCGACCAGTACTTTTATTAACAAATTCGATAACACACTTGATGTGTATAATTGATATCTGTATTTTTATTAAATGAATTAGTTTACCAATAGTAATTATTTACTATTTATTATTTTTTACTATTTATTGAGCATTAAAAAAATAGAGATAAAACTCTATTTCATTAATCTTGATTTTTCTCTAGCTGCTTTGTTTGCTTTGTATACACCTTTAGTTACAGATTTGTCAATTAGACTTACAGCTAAATTAATTAACTCAGCAGATTCTTTAACTTTAGCTTCTTTAGCAATCATTGCTTTCTTAATTGCAGTTTTAACTTGTGATTTAAAAGCTCTATTAGAAAGACGAGATTTTTCATTAGTTAAAATTCTTTTTTCTTGTGATTTTATGTTTGCCATTGAATATAAACTCCTTATAATAAGTATTAATCAAAAATAAGTATATATTAAAAAATGAGAAAAAAACATATTAGTTTTAAAAAAATGTAAAATTAAATAGAAGAAGGTACTCATGTTTCTCGTTAATGGATATGATAATTTAATTATCAAAAAACAAATTAATAAATTAATCACAACAATTGGTGGAGAAAACGAAGTTTTGTTTTTTGATTGTGAGAACTTAAATTTTTCAGAACTAGAATTATCTGTTAGCAACTATAGCTTTTTTAATAATAAAAAAATTATTGTTCTAAATAATATAAATTTGATTGAAAAAAATAATGATTATGTTAAAAAAAGATTTGAAAAATTTTTAAAAATTGAAAATATAATTTGAATATTTTCAACAATTAATAAATTTAATAAAAGCATTTTAAAAATTATTGAAGGTCTTAATGTAAAAATTAAAAAAATTGAATTAAAAGAAATGAATCAATTTGAGATCAAAAAAAATATAATTTCCAAATTGAAAAGAAGCAATGTACAATTTAATGAACAAGCCGTTGATTATTTTTTAGAATATTTTTCAAATGATTTCAATGTGATTAAAAATGAAATTAAAAAATTTATTGATGGTGAAATTGAATTTAATCAAAAGAACATTGATTTAATTTGTATTAATAATGAAGTTAAAGATATTTTCCAAATGTCACAAATTATTTTAAATAACGATATCAAAGCATGAATTGAAAATTGTGAAAACTATATTAATAAAAATAAAGATTTGTTTTCTTTGCTAAAACTTATTTGTGACAATTTAATTATTTTAAGAAATGCTATCTTACTTAAATCTGAAAATTTCAATGAATCTCAAATTGCAAGCAAATTAAATATTCATCCATATAGATTAAAAATAATTTTAAAAAACAATTTCAATAACACATCAATGGTAAATATAAATGATAAAATTAAAATGATAACAGAGATTCAAAAGGGAATACTTACTGGAAAATATGACAATATTTCAATTCAAAACTATGAAATTATAAAATTGCTAAAGGAGTGCTAGAATGAAAGATAAATTAACATATGAAAGCTTGATTAATACTTTATATAATATTTTAGAAAGAAAAAATTTAAGAGTTCTTATTAGGAGTGAAGTTGAATTAAGTATATTATTTAAAAAAAATATTGAAAATATGTTTTTTTTAGAAAATATATTACAAGTTGAAAAAAATAATTCTAAAGCAAAAGAATTTGCAATTATTTTTTCAAAAATTAAAAACAAAAAAGTTGAATATGAAATTGCAGATGATGCAAGTTTAGAAAATGTTGAAAAAGATTTAAATTCATTAAAAAACTTTGTTTTAAAAAATACTAATATTTTAAAACAAGATTTAGAAAATGAAGTTTCACTATTTAAATTTAAAAAAATTAAAGAAGAACTTGTTGACGATAATAAACAAGAAACAATTGAGCAAACTGGAAATATTAACGTTGCAGAAACTGCAATAATTCAAAATAATAACGAAAATGTTAATAAAACATTTAACAATTTTAATGGGACAATGAATATTGATCAAAAAAATTTAAATTCAATTTTTACATTAAAACATCCTTTACAAGACCCAAGATTTTATCCATATAAAACTAAACCAAAAACAATTAAATATTTAAAAATAGGTTTAGCAGCAAGTCTACTAGCGTGAATTATTATTTTTTCAATATTGCAATTAATAGCAATGCTTTCAAGTGCAAAAATTAATGCCGATAGCAAGCAACAAACAATTACAATTTATATGATTTCATTAAATTCATTAAAAGATAATTTTATTCCTAATGTTTTCTCAATAATACTTTATCTTTTCTTGGGATTTTATATAGCACTATTATTATTTAAAAAACCAAAAATTTATAGAGAACAATATCACATACCAGGATTTTTATTATTTATAATCGGTTTCTTAATTATTATAATGTTTTGTCAATTATTTATTGGTCAAAATTCATTTATTAAAGTAGTATTTTCAACAACATTTTCTTCAAAAGAATTGGATAATTTAATTCAAAATTTTGTAAAAGAAAATTTTAAAAATGTTGGAGCACCAGATCAAGCAGCGATTGCATCATCGATTAAAAATGCATTAGATTTCAAATTATTTGATGCTTTTGGGATGATTTTTGTTATATCTTCAATATTATTTGTAATAGCATTTTTTATAACATTGTTTTCAAATCCCCAATTAGATAAAGAAAAAATTCAAAGAGCAATTTCTGAATGACAAAAAAAATCAGCATACACTTTAATGAACCAACAATATGAAATGGATGAATCATTATATGAACCACAATCAGTTATTGATGAGTTTAATGAAAAAAATAAAAAAGAGGAAAATTAATTTTGTCGTACTATGAAAAAAATAAGTATTCAATTTCTACGCATTCATTTTATAGAATAAAAGAAAGACTTAATATGCGTTCAAAAACTGACTTAGAATTAAATATTTTTGTAAATGAACTTATAAATAATTCAACTGACGTAATTGATACAAAAAAAACTTTATATGTTAATACACAAATAAATGATGTTTACCTTGTTATTGATAAAATTTCAAATCTTGTAATAACTGCAACAAAAATATCACATGAAAAACAAATTAGAATAATTGAAGAGGATAAATAGTGATAGTTGGAATCTCGGGAAATATTGGTTCTGGAAAAACAATAATATCGAAAAAAGTTTTGGAAAAATTAGACAAAAACAAATGGAAATTAATTGAAGTTGATCAATTAAATTCATTGTTGTATAAAGATAAGGTTTTTATTAATTTTGTTAAAGATAATTTTGGAGCAGACATTTTTGCTAATAATGAAATAAACAAAGATTTACTAAAAAAAAATATTTTTAAAGACAAAACAACATTTTCAAAATTTTCAAAATTTGCTTGATTATTAGTTGAAAAATATTTAATTGAAA
Organism: Spiroplasma endosymbiont of Crioceris asparagi; assembly: GCF_964020035.1. Taxonomy (NCBI): domain Bacteria; kingdom Bacillati; phylum Mycoplasmatota; class Mollicutes; order Entomoplasmatales; family Spiroplasmataceae; genus Spiroplasma; species Spiroplasma endosymbiont of Crioceris asparagi. The sequence continues at coordinate 369,752 of NZ_OZ026475.1, read as the reverse complement.
AAGTAAATAAAGAGTTTAATTATTTAATAGATGGTGCAATTATTTATCAGTTTAAGAATATTAAATTCGATAAATTATTTTTTATTCAAAACAATGAAAATATTGCAAATGCAATTAAAAGATCAACAACTAGTGTAAAAGAAGAAATACTTTTTTTAAATAATTTTCAAGAATCGCTTAAAAAAAGCAGTGAAATTATAACAATTAAATATCAACCTAATTTATCAGAAATTATATTTAAAAAAATAATGGAAAATTAAAATCCATTATTTTTTCTTTTTAGCCAGCATTTTTTTTGACGCAACACTTTTTTTGACAACAACTGTTTTATTCTTTGATCCTGATTTTACAGTAATTTTTTTAGTAGCTGGTTTAGCAGCAAGTTTAGCAATTGGCGCTCTTTTAGTAGTAGTTGAACTTTTAGCTGCAGCTTTTTTAGTAGCTGGTTTTGCAACAACTTTTTTGGTTGTCTTTTTGACCACACCTTTTTTTATTGATGATTTTTTTGCCTTAACTTTAGTTGTTGTTTTTTTAACAACGCCAGCTTCGGTTAGTGCCATTTTTACAGCTTCAGCAACAATCTTTTTTAAATCATTTTCTGAATATGTTTTGTCTAACTTATCTAATGATTTTTTTACACTAGGTGTTGATTTAATAACTTCTTTAACATTATCTTCTTTTACTGATTTCGAAGAAGGAGAAGGGGAAGACACGGGATTAATTTCTTCTTTTACTTCTGTTGTTTTTGGAGTTATCTCTTTTTTGGGGGTAGGAGTAGTGGGGGGAATAGGAGGGGTCTTTGGAAGAGAGGCGCCATCATTTAGCGCAGCATTTCTCAATCGACTTATACGATCATTAATAACTTCTTTTTTAACTTCAACAGTTTCTTCTAAAAATGATGTTTCCTTTTTATCTTGTTCATTTTTTTTCTTTGCATTTTCTAAAATTGAATTAAAACCGCCACCCATTTGCAATTTAACTCTTTTAGCATTTTCGGCTGCTTTTTCTTCTTCTGTTTGTGTTCCATGAAGACGTCTAACCTTAGAGGCAATAGAATTTTCACGTTCATTTAAAGTTGAACGAATATCTCCTTCACTACAAACATGAATTTTTAAGTGTTTTTGACAAAACTTGGGCGCAAAAAAAGGCATAGAGCAGTTTCTCCTTATTAATATTATTTTACTAACATAAGTGCAATAATGTTAAGATATTTTTTAAAAAAGTGCATATTGCAATATACACTTTAATATTTAAATATAGTGTTACATTCTAAACACATTATTTTTAATTCTAAATTAGAGTTAGAAATTCTAGTTCCACATTTACACTTATATGTTTTTCTTTTACTATATCCTTCAATTGATGGTTCTGAATCTTTATGAACTATTTTGAAAACATTTTTATTAAAGTCTAATTTATTATCTATAACAAATTTTAATTGATCAGAATATGTTGTAAAGGCATAACCCATATATTTGGGATATGGCTCTAGAAATTGCAACAACACTTTTTCCCCTATTTTTTTAAATCTTTTATTATGACGACCATTGTTTTCAGTGTCAATTAAGTTATTTTCAAAATTATATTGATGACACATTTCATGTAATAAAATTTCAATTATTTTATAATAATTTGCATTTAAAGCTGCAGTATAAATTGTAATATGTTTTAAATTATCGCTTCATTTATTAGACATATCAAAAGAACCTAATTTTCTGCGTTTACGATTAAGTGCCCTTTCAATTGTAATTTTTACATCTGAAAGTTCACTATTAAAAAACAATTTATTTAATTGTTTGTGTATTATTGTAAGTTCTAAAATTAATTCATCTATGCCTATCATTATTTTTTGCGATTCTCTTTTTCTACTTTTGAATATTTAAAATTATTGCTATATTTTTCATTTTTTTTAATTAAATTTGTACCTGTAATTAACATTTTTTTATTTATTGAATTATTAATATTATCCATTATTGATTCGACAACATTATATTTTTTAATAACATTAACTTCATCAATAGATAATTGTTTTTTAACACTAAAATCTTCAACTAAATTAGCAAGTCTAACTCCAATTAATTTGACTAGATCACCATTTCAAAATGAATAAAATAATTCAAGCACATGTGGAAAAATTTCTTCTAAATCATTAGATGGCGTTTTTAATGTAATTTGTCGGGTTTTCTTTTTCTTAGATAATTTTTCACCAAAGTCTTTATAAACAACAACTATTGCAACTGTATAAGCCTTTTTTAAACGCTTTTTAACCCGATTACAGACCATTTCCGTTAAATCACGTAAATGATTCTCAAGTTCATATTCATTGTTGCTTAATTGGGTTAAAGTTCATTCATTACCAACAGAATTAATTTCAAAATAATTAAGATTAATTTCATCTTCACTTAAGCCATTAGCATTAATTCACAAATTAAATCCATGTTTACCTAATAGTTCAATAACTGTTTCTCGTTTTTGTCTAGCCAAATCCCCAATTGTTTTAACTTTTAAAGCTTCAAATTTTTTTGTAGTTGCTGCTCCAACACCATACATTTTTTGAATATCTAGTGGTCATAATTTTTCTTCAATTTCAGTTGGTAACATTTTTGATACACCATCAGGTTTATTAAATTCTGATGCCATTTTAGAAAGAAATTTATTAGAACTTACACCAATTGAACAAGTTAAATTAAAATTTGTTTTTACAAATTCTTTAATTTCATTAGCCATATTCATTACAGTTCCATATTTTTTATAAGAGTCACTCACTTCTAAAAAACATTCATCAATAGAAACAACTTCCATTTTACTAGTAAAAGTATCGCTAATTGCTTTAAAAGTTTCTCTTGAAACTTGTGAATATAAATCCATATCAGGATTTATTATTAAAATATCAGGAATAATTTTTTTAACCTTAAAAATTGGCATGGCTGTCTTAACGCCTATTGCTCGTGATTTATAGTTAGCAGTAATTACAATACCCTTTTTATTATTTTCACAAACAACTGCTGGCACTTCATTAATATATTTATTTTCGATTGCATGACAACTAATAAAAAAAGCATCAAAGTCAATTAGAAAAAAAACTTTATTATCCATTAAACTCTTTTTCTAATCCAGCAATAACTTTTTTAACTTTACCTTCTACTTTTTCAAGTTCTGTTTTTGCATCTTTAATTAAAGTAATTGAGTTTTCATAAATTTGAAGAGCTTTAGAAATATTTTTTTCATCTCTTAATTTTGCAACACTTTCCTTTAATTGATCAATAATTTCTTTAATATCTTTTTCCATATTTTAACCTACCTTTATAATGGCTTCACCATCTTCAAAAACTAATTTAATCTCTTTTTCATTATAAACTTTTTCCACTGAATCAATAATTTCATTTTTTAAATTCATAACAATTGCATAACCTCTTTTTAATGGTTCTTTTGGATTTAACAATTCTAGTTTCGAATTAAATAAATTTAATTCTTCTTTGTATTGATTAACTTTATTTTCTAATTCAGAATTTAATTCATCAATTTGATTTAAAAGCTCGTGTTTTTCAAAATCCACAATTCGTACAAGGTCATTTGCCAAGCTTCCATGTAAGTTGTTCAAAATCATAATTAAGTTATCATCTGTTAGTTCAGTTGCAGCAATTGCTGCCCCTGTTGGGGTTGATGCTCTTAAATCTGCAACTGAATCAATTATTGTATTGTCATTTTCATGCCCCACGCATGAAATAATGGGTATTTTAGAAGCAAAAACTGCTTCTACTACATTGTCTTCATTAAACGCCCAAAGATCTTCATAACTACCCCCACCACGACCAACTAAAATAATATCTAGCTTAGGTGAAAATTGATTTGCTTCTTGAATTCTTTTACTAATTTCTGTGCTTGCATTTTCGCCTTGAACCATACAAGGAAATAAAAAGATATTAATTCCTTTTCTTCGGTTGTGAATATTTCTAATAATGTCTTTTATTGCGTCCCCAGTTTCAGCTGTAATAACACCAATATTTTTTGCAAACTTCGGAATTGGTTTTTTGTTGTTTAAATCAAAATAACCTCTTTTTTCATATGCTTGCATTTTTTCATCATATAAAACTTGTCATCCACCTTTTCCTTCTAAAATTACATTAGAAACAGTAAAGGTAATTTTATTTTGTGGGTGATAAAAGCCTATTTTTCCAGAAGCTATAATTTCATCGCCTTCTTTAGGTTTTAGTGCTTTAAACATTGCTGAATTTGATTTTCAAATAGCACATGAAATAACAGATTCATTATCTTTTAAAGAAAAATAAATATGTCCTGATTTAGAAAAAGTTAAATTACTAATTTCTCCTTTAACATTTATATTTTTTAATTCATAAATTGATTCGATTTTTTGTTTTAAAATTCGACTCAATTCTAAGACTGTTATAAATTCATTGTTCATATGATCTCCTAAATAGTATATCTACTATTTTTTTTCATCTAGAATAGCATTGATAAATTTTGGATCAGTTGTAGGAATATATTTTCTTAAAATATCCATTGATTTATCGATAACAATTGCTTTTGAAACATTCAAATAATTAATTTCAAAATAACCATTTACCAATATAGCTCTAGCAACTGGGGCTAAACGCTCTCAACTTCATGATTTATTTAACTTACTACTTAAGTGACTTTCAATTTTTTCTAATTCATTAATCAAATCTAACATATTAAGATTATCTTTTTCATTAAAAAAATCTACTTGAAAATTATCAAGCACTTCCTGTTTTAAGGTATTTTTATTTAATTCTAAAAGATAGTATCTATATAATAATTGAACTACACCTTCTCTAACTTCAATTTTACTGGCCATAGTTTTCCTTTTTTGTTTTTAATAAAAATTTAATAAAATGCTGTTTGGAGTTTGTGAATCATCATCAACAAATTTATCATCATTCAAATGATCATTTATGTCATCTTTTAATAATAATGAATAATGTCATTTATGAATAGTGGCATTTTTAAGACTTGGTTTTGAACCGTTTGTAAGTTTTGTGACAAAACTTATTGCTTGTGATTGTTCATCACCTTGTTCAAAACCCCTACCATTATAATTTGTTAAATAATCTTCTATAGAAGAAGTGTTTTTAATTGATCCAAAATAATTAACAGGTGAATTTACAATTTGAGGAGTTGTTCCATTATTAAATAATTCATTTTTTATTGCACTATAAATTTTAGTTCTAATATCTTCATAAACTAATCTACAAAGATCTTCTTTTGTTTGATCATCACCTAGTCCATTTTTTTCAATATAATCATTTAAATAAATTTTTGATGTATCTATATTTACAACAAAGTTTTTATTTTTATTTACTAAATAAGTTATATAGTCCATGCCATGATTGTTATCATCAAAATTTTTAATTGCAAAATAACTAACCTTGTTTTTTTGCGCATCTATGTTTAATTGCATTTTACTAGTTGAAGTTTTTCCATCAGAAATATCAAATCAAATAACTTTTCTATCTAATAAATGTTCAACACCTTCTATGTTATAACCCATCACATCTTCTTTGTTTTTATAAAATCTAAATTTTGTATTGTCATTTTCCAAAAATTTATTTAAATTAACTTTGCTATTTTGATCATTAATTGCTACATTAATATTCATTTTAATAAAATCTATTATATTGTTTTTGCTTGGTTTTGCAGAAAAATCGCTTGAATCAATTTCATTAGCATAAAAAGTAACCATGTTACCCAGTTGATCATTTCAGGCTCTTGATATTGATTTTAAGTCTTTTGCATCAAAAGAATAAGAATATGGACGAACACAAGAAATGATAGCAGCTGTACTCATTCCGCCAATTGCTGTTATAGATAATAATTTGAATAATTTTTTCATGTTGTCTTTTCCTTATAAAATTATAACTTATTATTTTTTAATAGTAAATTTATTTCTTCTTTGTATGGAGCCTTAGTTTTATTCTCAATTCACGGTGTCTCTAAAATGAAAGGTATGTTATTTAGTTTATCATGATGCAAAATTTTTGCTAAAGCATCTAAACCAATTAAACCTTTGCCAATATTCTCATGACGATCCTTATGTGAACCTATACCATTTTTTGAATCATTTAAATGCACAACTTGTAGTTTATCTAAACCAATTTTTTCATTAAATTCATCAAGTATTGTTTCAAAATTATTTTTTATATCATAACCCGCATCATTTAAATGGCAAGTATCAAAACACACACCAACTCTTGATTGATCATTTACCTTGTCAATAACATATTTCATTTGATCAAAGTTGATACAAATTTCACTGCCCTTTCCACTCATGGTTTCTAAAGCAATAATTACATCAATACCTTTAGTTTGCTCAAGAGCAAGATTTAAACCTTTAACTAAAGAATCAAGTGATTTTGATATTTCACCACCAACACTAGCCCCAGGATGTAATACTAATTTTCTAATCCCAATTTGTCCCACTCGTTGAATTTCACTTATTAATGCTTCAACACTAAAATTAAATGTTTGTTCTTTGATTGTGTTTCCTAAATTAATTATGTAAGGAGCGTGAACTACCAAATTTTTAATATCAATATTTGCTTCAATTAATTTTTGTTTAAATTCAACAACATTTAATTTTTCAATTGCTGTTCGTCGAAAGTTTTGTGGAGGTCCTGTGTAAATCATGAATGTATTCGCACCATAACTCAAAGCTTCTTCTAAAGAGCCAATTAAATATTTATTTGTTGAAGTCATAGACACATGTGATCCTAGTAAAACTTTTTTTATCATTCTTTTGCCTTCTCAATATCTTTGGTAATTTTAGCTTTAACCTCTTCTAAATTTTTAGCTTTAATATTCATGCTAATAAATTTTCGAGGAACAACTTTAATTGTTTCTCCATAAACATCTTGAGAAAAATTCATAATATATGTTTCAAACATAATTTGTTGATTTTGATTTTTTCAATAACAACTATAACCAATATACTTTTGACCATTATAATAAACATCAGATTTAAATGATGCACATTGTAATGGTAATTCTTCTTTTATTAAAAAATTAATTGTTGGATAACCAATTGTTTTGCCAATTTGTAAACCTCTAACTACAACATCTTCAATAGCAAAATATTCACCTATTAATTCTACGTATTCATCAAATTTATTTTCTAGCAATAATTTATTCTTGTCCATTTAACTCACCCAATCTTTTTTTTAATAAAATTTTATCTAATTCTAATTCAAGAATATTCATTTTAATATTATTTAATTTTCCTTGATAATATTCAGTTTGACCTCTTCTTGTTAAAATCATTCCAAAAATTATTCAACCAAAAATGGGAAATAAAAATCATCAATACAAACCCTTACGTTTACGTTGCTCTTCTTTTTTTTCATCTTGATTTGCTTGTGTTAATTTTTTTTCAACTTCTGACAGTTGCAATTTAACTTCTTCAAAATTTAATGTGTGAATATTTTTTATCATATAAAACCTTTTTATAAAATTATTGTATATTATATATGTATAAAAAATAAAGGAGTATTAATGTATTTAGGAAATTTTATTGCCTCAGTTATTGGTTATTGCATTGGAAGTTTATTGTTTGGAAAAATTATAGTTTATTTAAAAACAAGCAAAAATCTTGAAGATTATGGTAGTGGTAATTTAGGAGCAACCAACGCTTCTCGTGTTATTGGTAAGTGATGAGGATTTGGAGTTTTCTTATTGGATTATTCTAAAATATTTGTTACAGCATTTATTGCATTGGGGTTTTCTTTAATTAACTCACCATTGTTTTATGGAACAAGTGTTATTATTCCCTGTGTATTTTGCTTTATTGGTCATATCTATCCGATCTTTAATAAATTTAAAGGTGGTAAAGGAGTATCTTCTTTTTCTGCATTATTATTTATTGTAAATTGATATTTTTCATTCTTATTTATTATAATTTGATGAATATTAACACTAACAATTAATAAAATAAGTTTTTCAGGAATTGCAAGTGTAATTATATTAGCTATATTAATTTGAATACCAATCTTAAATGGTTTTGCAAACGTTGATAGTAATTTAATTTGAAAATTTAATTCTAAAGCTGCTAACCTAGCTGCTTATTTTGAAAAAGATTTTGTCACTAATATATTTAATCATATAAGAATTAAACATTTTTTAAATATAAATAATGATTTTCAATTAGATAGTTATATTTTAAATAACATTTTAATAACATTGTGTGGTTTAGTTGTCATTGTTAAACATAAAACAAACATTAAAAGATTATTAAATGGTACAGAACCATCTTGATTAACTTGAAGACAAAAAATGAAAGAAAAAAAATTGGATAAGTAATCCAATTTTATTTTGCTTTTTTGAAAGCATTCATTGTTCTTTTAATATCTACTTCTGAAGGTTTTCTTCCCATACTTAGATACATTGCTCTAATTTGGTTTTCAGTTATTGGTGGATTTTCTTTAATTTGTTTAGTGATCATTTTTCTTGTAATAAAAAATCCTATAATTCCACCTAATATTAATAATAAAATCCCAAGGATTAAAACTGCTCATCATTCCATTATTTATTCCCCCTCAATTTCTCAATTATTTCTTTTGAAATTGTTTCTGCATTAAAACCTATATGTTTTAGTATATCTCCAAATGGCGCAGAAAAACCAAATTTATTTCATCCAAATGATTTACCATTTCTAAAAGAATATTTTTCCCAACCAAATGTTGTACCTAATTCAATTGTAAAAATATTTGAATTTTTGTCAATAATTGCATCTTTATAACCTAAAGATTGTTCTTCATAATTTTCAACACAGGGCATTGAAACCACTTTAGCGTTAATGTTTTCATTATTTAACTTATTTTTTACATCTAGCGCTAATTTAACTTCACTACCGGTAGCAATAATTGTTACATTAGAATTTTTATCTTCTGAAATAATATATGCTCCCTTTTTTACATCTTTAATGAAATCTTTACCATGATTTAATTCTTCTAAATTTTGTCTTGTACAAACAATTACTGATGGACCATTTTTGTATTCAAGTGCAGCAATATATGCAGCAATAGTTTCATGCATATCAGCTGGTCTAAAGACTTTTAAATTTGGAATTGCTCTTAGCATTGCTAACTGTTCAATTGGTTGATGAGTTGGGCCATCTTCTCCAACACCAATTGAATCATGAGTAAATACATATAAAGTTTGAATTTGTTGAAGTGCTGATAAACGAATGGCTGGTTTCATATAATCTGAAAATACAAAGAAACCAGCAGCGAATGGTAATAGTCCACCATGCAATGCAACACCATTATTGATTGATGCCATCGCAAATTCTCTAACACCGTACATAATATTTCTTCCAGATCTGTTATCTATATCAAAATTACCATCTGGTCCTTTAATTTTAGTTGATTCACATAAATCTGCACTTCCACCAATCATTGGTAGTTTGGCAGTTAAATAGTTCATTACATTTCCAGAAGAAACTCTTGTTGCTTGAGTTTCACCTTTAATAAGTTTCATAATATCTTTTTTATCAACGTCTCATTTTTGATTAAAATTATTTGTAATCTCATTTTTGATTTTTTCATCCAATGAATTAAATTGTTTATGTCATTCTAAATATTTAACTTCTTTTTCGTTCATAATTTGTGAATAAGAATTATAAACATCTTTTTCAATTTCAAATTCAGCATTTGTTCAATTTAGATTTTTTTTAACTGTTTCAATATCTTTTCCTAAAGGTGCACCATGAACCTTAGTTGTACCCTCGTTAGTGGCTCCAGCGCCAATAACTGTCTTAACTTCAATATATGTTGGTTTATTTGCAAGTTTAGCCTCACCTATCGCTTTACTAATTGCTTTTCAATCATCGCCATTTTTAACAAGAATTGTATTTCAATTAGATGCTTCAAATCTTTTATGTAAATCTTCTGTTTGAACATCTTTAACTGGTGAATCTAATTGAATGTTGTTTGAATCATGCAATAAAATTAATTTATTAAGTTTTTGTCTTCCAGCAAAAGAAATTGCCTCATAAGATAAACCTTCTTGTAAATCACCATCACCACAAAGAACATATGTGTAATGATCAATTATTTTATTGTATTTGCTAGAAAGATGAGCTTCAGCAACAGCCATTCCTACACCCATTCCAATTCCTTGACCTAAAGGACCTGTTGTACACTCAACTCCATCTGTGTGTTTATACTCGGGATGACCAGGAGTTTTAGAATTCAATTGTCTAAAATTTTTAAGATCTTCAATACTAATATTAAAACCACTCAAATGAAGCGTTGAATATAATAAAGCACTCCCGTGTCCTGCAGATAAAACAAATCTATCTCGATTAATTCATTTACTATTTTTAGGTGTAATGTTTAAGTGATCTTTTAAAAGTGCATAAATAATTGGTGCAGCTCCCAATACAATTCCAGGGTGACCTGAGTTTGCCTTGTTTATTGCATCAATTCCTAAAATTTTTAAAGCTGTTATATTTTTTAAATCCATATTTTTTTCTCCACTATTATTTTAATTAAAAAAAGAATTAATCTTTAAATTTAATTCTTTTTAATTCATTCTCAAAATTTTCTTTAAAATTTTTAATAAATTCTTTTCTTAAATTATCTCTTTCTGCAATTTCTTCTTTGGTTAATTCTCTTTGTTTTGCAATTAAAACAAGTTCATTAATTCTTTCAATAATTTTATCCATATTTATGACCTTTTATTTATTTATAGCATATTAATTTATTACTTACAATAACAAGATATAACTATAATATTTCATATGATTCTGTTAGTTCTGAATCAGTATAAAAACCTTCATGAATAATATTTTTTTGTTCAAGTTTTTTTAAAATTTTATTTTCTAAAAATTTTATAAATTTATTTTCATCTTCACTACGTTTTAGTGGTGTAACTAAAATACTTTTTATATGACATCTATTGGCAAAAAATATATCAGTGATTAATTGATCACCAATAAAAATCATTTCATCTCTATTAAAATTAAAAAGATTATCAATTATTTTCATTTTTCCAATTAATGGCTTTCGACAATCTCAAAAATAATTATCAATTCCTGCTTTTTTGGCAAAGTTTTCTACTCTACTTTTTATGTTATTAGAAAACAATACAAATTCAATTCCCATTTTTTTTACGTTATTTATAAAGTTAACAACATCAATTGATGGAAGACGTTCACCAAAAGAAATTAGTGTGTTATCCATGTCACACAAAATTAATTTTATTCCATTATTTTTCAAAGAGTTTAAGTTTATACTTTTATAGTTTTGGATATATATGGATGGCTTAAAGTAGTTCAAAAAAAGAATGTTTTTTTCTTTTTTAATTTTTCTTTTTTTCATCACATCACCTTTATCTTTAATTTAATTATACAAACTATTAATATAATTTATTCCCTTATTTGTAAGTTTTCTTCCCTTACTAGTTCGAATTATGAAATTTTCTTTTAATAAAAATGGTTCGATATTATTTAAAATAGTATTTTTAGGAATGTTTAAAATTTGAGATAAAGATTCTAGACCTAGACTTGTAAAATCAACCAATGTTTTTAAATATTTTATATCATCTCGAGTCAACCCTAAGTTAAATATTCCAATTTTGTTCATTATGTTTTGAATATCTTTTTCTCTTTCATTTAGAATCATAAAATAATCGTTAATTCTTTTTAATAAATTTATTGCAATTCTTGGATTAGTTTTACAGTTAAGAGAAATCGCTGTAATTCATTCTTGTTTTAATTCTAAGCCTAATTTATTTGCAGTTAGTTCAACAATCTTTTGTATATCATCAACACTATATTCATCAAAAGAATAACTAATTGAAAACCTACTCATTAATGGATGAGGAATTTTATGTAACTCAGTAGTTGCTGCTATTAAAGTAAAATTAGGTATTTTAATATTAATAACCTTCGAATTATATTCTTTACCAATTACAAGACTGATTCTATTATCATCAATAGCAGGATAAAGCGTTTCTAATACATCTTGTTCTACTGCATGAATTTCATCGATAAATACAATTTCTTTTTCTTTTAAATTTGCTAAAACACTAATAAGATCAGAAGTCTTTTTTAAATTTGGGCCATTCAAAAAAATTACTTTTGATGCTAATTCAATTCCAATCAAAAATGCTAATGAAGTTTTACCACATCCAGGAGCGCCATAAAACAATATATGATCTAAGCTTTCCCCCCTTCTTAATGATGCTTGAATATAAATGTTTAAAGAGTTAATAATGTTTTTTTGACCAATATATTCTGCAAAAGCTTTAGGTCTAAAATAATTATTGTTCATAAGTATTTAATTTGTTAATAATTAATTTTAAATATTCTTCACTATTAACTGTTTTTTTAGTGTTGGTAACTGCAGAATATATATCATTTGTGTTAAAACCCATTTTTATTAAAGAATTAATAATATTCTTTTGAAACGGAGTTGTTTTTTTAATTTCTAAATCCTTACCTAAATTATAAAAAATAGTTTTTACAATATTAAGATTTAAAAATTTTAAATTAACTATTGGTTCAATATTTCCAATTTTTACAAACTCAATTATTTCTTTATAAGAATAATTAGTTAAAAGTTCATTAATCATTTTTGGTCCAACACCCTTCGTGTCCATAACTATTTGAATAAATTTAATACAGTTTTTGTCCAAACTAAAATACAAAATTTGTTTAAATTCATTAATGTATTGATATACATAAAATTGATATTCAATATTTTTATTAACTGATATTTTGTCATAACATCTTGCTTCATATCCAATGTTATTGTTTTCAACTATAATTCTATTGTTTATTTTTTCAATAATTTTTCCTTTTAAAAAGTACATATTTCGCCTCAATATATACATCGTTAAGTTGTTTATTAATTTGAAAAAAAAAAAAAAAATAGTTTAAACTATTTTTCTAATGCGTCTTTTAAATTTTTTGAAGCTTTAAATTTAACTACTGAAGTAGTTGGAATATAAATTTCAGTTCCTGTTGCCAAGTTAACTGATTGGTGAGCTTTAATAACTGTAATTTTAAATGACCCAAACCCTGCAATATTAACTTCATTTCCATTAATTAATGCTAATTTAATTTCTGCAAATAATAAGTTAATAATTTTAGAAATTAATTTGTGATCTTCTACACCCATTGCTCTTGCAGCTCTTTCAGCAATTTCAAGTTTTTTAATAGAAACTCCAAAGTTATCATCATAAATTCTTTTCATTCTTGAATCTTCTGAAGTACCAAATTTAATTAATCTTTCATCTCTAACTTTTTTTGCTTTAGCTCTTGTTAATGGTGTTCTGTCAATTGCATATCTTTCTTTAATTGAGTCAACATCGTTTTCACCAGCCATGTTAATTACTTCGCTAATTCTTTCTTTGTTTTCAATTGATTTTTTTACACCTTCAGGTAATGAATCTCTAGAAGCTTCACCTTTTTTGATAGCACCCATTTGTCTTGATTGAATAATTCTTTGTTGCTTTTGATTGAATTCTTCTAAAATTTTTGGTCTTTCAGCAAAACTTCCTGATTTAGCTTTTGGGGCAATTCCGTCACTTACAAGTCCTTGCATTGGTTTTGTTTTTTTTGCCATTATATTTTTCTCCTGGTTTAATTGTTTAATTAATAATATTATATATAAAAGTAACTATATTTAATATAAAAAAAAGATTATTTTAAAAAATAATCTCCATTATTTATGTTTTTTGTTCATTTTTTGTTTGTAGATTTTTTTTTCTTTTTTGCTTAAAAAGTATTCTCTTTTTCTTGCTTCAGCTTTATTTTGAGAAGCAACTTTTTGAAACCTTTTTAATGCTTTTTCAATAGATTCGCCTTCGTGCACAATGATATTTGCCATTTATCTCACATCCTTTTCTTAATTGTTAATTGATTCTTTAACTCTTGCAGAAGCTTTAAATTTAACTACTTGAGTTGCTGGAATGATCAATCTTTCACCAGTAGATGGATTAAATCCTTCTCTTTCAGCTTTATCAATAATTAAAAAGTTCCCAAAGTCATTTAGTCAAACTTGCTCGTCATTAACTAAACTTAATCTAATTTCTTCAAACATCAATGTTACGAATGTTTTAGCTCTAGTTTTTGGCATATTAAATTTTGCCGCAACTATTTCAGTTAACTCAATTTTACCAATACGTTTTAAACCTTCTTTTGTAATTGGTTTCTTTTTAAAGTCCCATCTTACATTTGTTGCAACTGCTGCTTCAACTGGTTCTTGTTCGATACTTGGTTCTGGATTAGCTATTGGTTTTTGGATTTGCGGTGCTTCAGTTTGTTTGATCATTGAAACTGCTGCGCCTTTTCCTGCGACCAAGTTATAAATTTTCATTAATCCATATCTTTTTCTTTGAATTTGAGCTTCTACTTCATCGATATAAGTTACATGTTTAATAAAGTAGTTCATTTCAAATAGATGTTTTTCTAACATCGCATTTTTTTCTCTTAAAGCAACTTCTAAATATCTTAAAAGCACTTCTTTATTTGTTTGGATAAGTGCTTTTAAATCTGCTGAGAATAAATTCTCATTAATGTTTTGTTGAACTTGATCTGATAACACATCAATTTCAACAATAATTTTTTCATTTATTAAACTATTCATTTTTTAATCTACCTTTGTATATTTACGTTATTTATTATATATATAAATGTTCATTCTTGCAAAAAAATATTATTCTTTAAAAACTTTTTCTAAAGAATCTACCTCTTTTGACTCAATTTTTGCTTTCATAACTTCTTCGTCATGTTTAAGAGCTTCTAATTCATAGTCCATCGCAACTTTTTGATGTTCTTTATAACGAGATAAAAGTTCTGTTATTGAAGCCAATATTGCTAAAATAAATGTTACCACAATCGCCAAACTTCACTTAACTCAAAAATTATTTGCAAACCCATTTATATTAATAATAAAAAGCAATGAAATAATTAATGATATTGTCACACAAAGTAAAAAACTAGAAAATCAAATTCAATCTTTTTTGTCATATTTATAACCAGTTTTTTTAGTAATTTTAATTTTTAAATAAATAAAAATTCCTAAAAATAATAATTGAAAGCTAAAAATTAATCACGTAATTTTTTTGTATAAAGTTTCACTTGAAAAAAAATCCTTTTTTAAATAAAGGTATGGCATTAATGCAAGGATAATTGCTAAAAAGCAAAAAATTGTAAAAAAGTATTTAATATAAAAATAAGTTTTAGGGTGTAATAATTTATTTTTCAAAAGCAATTTCTCCATTTACAATTGTCATATAGATGTTATTGTTTTCATCAAGAATTGTCAAATCCGCATATTTATTTTCAGCAATACTTCCCGTTTTATCAAAAATACCAATTTCTTTTGCAAAATTTATTGATGTCATTTTAATTAATTCTCTTAAATCCAAACCATCAATAGTTTTTATGAAAGTTCTTACATTGTGGTCATATGTTGCAGCAGATCCAGCTAAACTCCCTGCCCCACCAGCTAAATTAACTTGCATACCTTTTTTAACAACATCTAAGTTTCCCAATTTATAATTTCCATCTGGTAATCCCTTTGCACTCATTGCATCAGTGATAATAACTAAATTATCAGCCCCTAGTGCATGATATGCTAATTGCATTGTTTCTTTCTGTACATGAATTCCATCAGTAATTAGCTCTGTTACCATTCCTTTTTGTTGCAATAAAGAAGTAACTAATCCAGCATTACGGTGATCAACGCCATTCATGGCATTGAATAAGTGAGTAATGTGTCTAATTCCATCAGCATAGTGTTTGTTTCAATCAACCGCATACAAGTTAGTATGTCCACATGATGGAATAATATTGTTTTTTATTAAAAATTTTGTAAACTCACCATCTTGTAATTCAGGAGCATAAGTAATAACCTTAATATTGTTTCCAGATAGTTTAAGATATTTTTCCATATCTTTGATTGATGGTTTTCTTAATAAACTAACTTCATGAGCACCCTTTTTAATTTCATTAATAAAAGGACCTTCCATATTAATTCCTAAACATTTTGCAGATTTTTGTTGTTGATTTTGCAAAAATTCATTAAATAATGGAAATAGTTTGACACAATTTTCATCGCTCATAGCAACAGTTGCTAACAAATAAGATGTAATCCCTTCTTTGGCAACATTTTTTGCAAACTCTTGATATTTATTTATATTTGCTGATTCAAAAGTTATTCCATAACCACCATGCACATGGCAATCAATAAATCCTGGAAGCACAGTTTTGTTTTTTAAATCAATTTCGTTATCACCACTAATTTTTGTATCAGAAATTTTAATAATTTTTTGATCTTTAATTTCTAAATATCCATTATTAATAATTTTGTCTTCTAAAACAATTTTGCAATTTTTAAGTATCATATTTAATTTCCTTATCCTTAATATTATATTTCAATTATAGCAACTTATCTAAAAGAGTTGTTAATCTTGGTTTTTGTTCTTTACCTGATGCTTGAATTATATCTTTTTTATTTCCATAAATTATAAGTTGATGTTTAGCTCTTGTAATTGCAGTATATAAAAGATTTTTGTTTAAAAATCATTTGTTTTTATTATTCGTATGATCAACAACAAATAAAACTTTTTTAAATTCACTTCCTTGAACTTTGTGTACAGTTGTTCCATAATTTAAAGCAAATTTTGTTAAATTAGCACCTTCAATTGTTAACTCATTGTTATTTGTAACAACCTTTAAATGTTTATTTGTTTTCTCGTTTGAAAGATCTGTAACAATTCCAATGTCACCATTATAAAAATCATCAATACTATTGTTTTCTAAAAAAATAATTTTGTCATTTAAGTAATATGTGTTTTGACCAATAGTTAGTTTTTTGGTTTTATTCTTAATAATTTTAGTTTGAATATAACCATTAATTTCACGAATTCCAAACATCCCATTCTTCATTGGGGTAATTAATTGACAATTATTGATCAAATCATCAATATTATCACTAAATGATTTTTCATATTCTTGAACAATATGATCATAAATTTTTTCATCACTAACTTCTTGTGGATTAATAAATTTTAAACTATCAGAGTCTGTGAAGTCACCTTCAGTTAATTCATTATTTAAAACTTTAACAGCAAATTCATTAATATCTTTTATTTTAATTCGATTATTAATTTTTAAAATTGTTTTAGGAATTTGTGCAAATTTCATTAAATCTTTAAAAACATCACCATAACCAATGCTAGGCAACTGATTATAATCTCCAATTAATACGACTTTAGTTGTTTCATCTAATGCAGAAAATAAAGCAGAAAAAAGTTGTTGGTCAACCATTCCTGATTCATCGACAATAACCATATTAATCTTATGTTTATTAAAAGCATTTTTTTCAAAATTACCACGACCTTTATATTCTAAAAATTTATGAATTGTCGATGTTTTAATTTGTGAAAACTCTTTAATTCTTGAAGCCGCTCTTCCGGTTGGAGTTAAAACAATATATTTACCATTTTTTGAAATTTCTTTATAAGCATTAACAATAAAATCAATTAAAGTTGTTTTTCCAGTCCCAGGACCACCAGATACTAGTGATATGGGGTAATCGATAAAATTTTTAATTACTTCTCTTTGTTCTTGATTCAATTCAATATTATTTTTAGCTTTCATTTTATCTAAAAATTTTTCTAGATTTAGTGGAGTTTCTTTTTTGTGAAGAATTAAATTTTTAATAAAGTTGGCAATATTTTCTTCTTCACTTCAAGATTCAATTGTATAAATTTGTCGTTTATTAAAAACTAAGATTTTGTTTTGTTTTGCATAAACTAAATGTTCATAAAAAGAGTTTGTTTGAACTTCGGGAATAATTTTTTTCACCCCATCAAATATTACATCTGGATTAGCATACGTATTACCACTATTAAATAAAATATTAGTTAATACATTTCAAGACAATCATGAAATACGAATATCTGATATTTCCTTGTTAAAAAAGCAATAAACTTTATCTATATCTTCAAAATTAAATTTTTTCATAGGAACAATAAACTTATAAAGATCGCCAGTTAAAATTTTTAAAACTTCTTCTTCAACACCAAAATTAGTTTTTAATGTTGCCAAAATTTCAAAGTTTAATTGATTTTCAATAAATTTATTTGCCAAATCATCAACATTAAAATATTTATTAATTACATCTAAAACTAATGCTAATTTATCTTTTTTTAAAAATGAGGCATTTTTTTTAAATTCATCTTGATTATTTTTAATAAACATAATGGGATTTTTATCAATTTTAGAAAGTTTAATAGCATCGTTGTAAGTAATATAAGGAAATAAACTAGAACTAAAAACTTGTAAATATTGATCACCCTCAAATTGCAATGCTTTTTTAATATAATTAACTTTTAAAATCATTTTGTTATCATAAGAATTTTGTAATTCCCCTTCAATTTCATATTGAAAATTAGGTACAAATTCGATATTACCATTGTATTTACATCTTATGTATTGTCGCCTTTTACCAATGACACTAAATTCAAACTCAATTAAATCAGTTCTTGTATAAATAACTCTTTTAACTTTTCCAACAAACTTCATTTTAACCAAAAAAAACTTTAACTATTTTACTAGTTAAAGTTTAATCTAAAATATCATCTAAATCAATTTTTAAATCTGCAGTTTTTAATTCATCAATATCTTTTTCATCATCTTCTAAAGCATCAAAATCATTGTCGAAAATGTTTGAGAAATCAGCTTGACCAAAATTAGCAGTTAATCCTTTATTTACATTTGGGTTTGAAGGTTTATCACCATTAACTACAACAAATGATTTTTGTAAAATGGCATTTAAAATACTTCCCGCTTTTAATTCAACTGTTTTAGTACCTAAATCAGTCATTCTTAATGAACGAACATTAAATGAATTTATTTCATCATCTGTGTTTAAAACATCAATAATGTCTTTTTCAATAACATTAAACATAGCAATAGCACTTTCAGGTTTACCAGTTTTCTTAAATTGGTACACTCTAACTCCACGTTTTGGACGTGCCATTATTGGAATTGCATCTTGAGA